>CANGYA010000097.1 GCA_947457925.1 Cytophagales bacterium
ATTTTTTTCAAAGAAATAAGTTTGATTGTCTTCAAGAAGCTCTATAAAGATGACATCTTTTAGAAAGATGTCATCTTTATAGAGCTTCTTGAAGACTACGTATAACAATTCATAGCACGACACTAAAAACCCTTGTGGGGTTATTGGAGATTATTGCAAAAGCATAGTAAAACAAGTAGCAATTTACAAAAAATGTAGCATTTGCAGGTAATCCAACGTAAAAAGTGTAAGTTCGATAATTAGTTCGTTAATTTATAAAAAACTCTACCTTTGTTCATTTATTCTTGGCATTATGTTATTTCACAAGGCTTATTTACATACAAACTCGACTGAATGGTTGGTGCTGGTGCATGGGGCAGGCAGCAACTCGTCGATGTGGTTCAAGCAAATTAAGGCTTTTGCCCAACATTTCAACGTATTGACCATAGATTTGCGGGGGCATGGACGGTCAAAAGACTACCCACCTCGCCACGAAAGAAATACTTATACGTTTGAAATGGTAAGCCAAGACATTGTAGATGTGTTGAACAAGCTAAAAATTACGTCTGCTCACTTTGTTGGTGTGTCTTTGGGGACACTCATAGCCCGTACTATTGGCGACATAGATGCTGCCAAAGTCAAAACACTTATCTTAGGCGGGGCTATTACGCACCTGAATTGGTTTGGGCAATTCATGGTGTTTTTTGCACGTTTTTGCAAACATCTTGTACCTTTTTACTGGTTGTATTTGTTATGTGCGTGGATTTTGATGCCCGGTAGTCGGCACAAGGAGGCTCGGTTGCACTTTATTACGGAGTCGCAGAAGTTAGAACAGTCCGAATTTTTGCGTTGGTTTTCACTGACTTTACAAGTAATGCCTACGTTACGCAAATTTTTTAAGCATGAACTACCTGTGCCTACCTTGTATTTAATGGGTGAAGATGATTTTATGTTTTTACCTCATGTAAGAGATAAAATTGCACATTTTCACCAACACACTATCGTAAAAATTATAGAAAAGTGTGGTCATGTTTGCAATGTAGAAGCACCCGACATTTTTAATAATACGGTGATAGATTTTGTGAAAAAACATAGTTAGAAAGAAATCTTTTAATGAAGCCTATACAACATAAAAACCTCAAATAGTAGAAGCTATTTGAGGTTTTTGTGTTAAATGCTATTGAATGAAATCTTTATTGATTGACAAACTCCTCTCTCTCCACAAAAAGATATTGCAGCAAAGCATCTCCCAAAGACATCATATTTTGTACTTCCTTGTCAGACAACACCAACATTTCGCCATGAAAAATAAACAATGATTCGCCGTCTGATTCTACATGAAAATCTGGGTTTTTCATAAAAATATCCATCAGTTTCACCGTAAAGAATTTACGTATTTCATCTTCATCTTTACCTTGTAAAAAGAAGTTTTTAGAAAATTCGGGGTGTTCTACAAAATCTATATCTCTGAAACCATCTGAATCCAACATTCGGTGTATCAAAGACTCTTTTTCCATGTAGAAAGAAGGCAGTTTATAAGGCAAATCTGAAATTAACAACCCTGTAAAATGGTAGAACTTCAATGAAATTTGAGCCCCTTCACGAGCCTTAATGTCCGAAATTTGCAAATGGACTTTGTTAATGTGCTTATGTAAAATATTTTCTTCATACCGCAAACTCTTGTGTAGAAAGAATGGTAGGCTTTTCAGTTTAGAGTCAAATAATACTTTTTGGGGACTAAACGTATAGTCATTTTCTTGTGCCAAAGCTAATAGCATCTCTTGGCGTTTGGCTAACTTCGCTATTTTATGCTTTTCAGTAGAAATACGTGCAGCTAAAGGGTGGTCAGAAACAGGTGCTAAATTCTCCATACCTGCCAACTCTAAAACCCCTCCTGCTTTTGTGAAATCCTCTCGTAAATAATAAAGATGTTCCATAGCCGTATGGTCGACAAAAACGGCTTCGGAAAAGTCTAAGATGACGTGCTTGTCTTTTGGTAGCCTTGAAAAGAAGTTTTTGAATGGAATGTAATTAGAAAATATCAAGGCTTTACCCACAAAAATATGATAAATATCTTTGTTTTCGTGTTTGATAGACACCCAAGACCTAAAAAATGCACTTAGGGGTACACCATAAAAAATATGCGTAAGAACTTTGGTTAAGATACCAATACTAATACCTTTCAGAAGGTCAGTAGCCAACGTAGCAACAATCGTAACGACAAAAATAATGAGTTGAGCTTTGCCAATATGGTACGTATGAATAAACTCTTTGGGGGCAGCTAATCTAAAACCTGTAAAAACCAACATGGCAGCCAAAGATGCCAAAGGAATTTTTTGAATCACAAAAGGCAACATAGCCACAAAACCCAACATGAAGAAACCATGAAAGAAATTTGCCCAACGAGTTTTTGCACCGTTGTTAATGTTGGCAGAACTCCGCACAATTTCCGCAATCATTGGCAAACCACCTATTAAACCCGAAAGCATACTACCTAAACCTATGGCAGATATATCTCTGTTCAAATCGGCTTGTCTTCTATACGGGTCTATTTGATTAACGGCTTTTGCACTTAATAATGTTTCTAAACCTTGTACCAAGGTTATTGTGATAACGGCATTCATAAAGTCTGTTGTTTTCCACGCACTAAAATCAGGAAACCTAACAGCCTCTAACATATCATAGGGTAATCTTACAAGGTATTGAGGTCCTACTTCATAGAATTTTGCCTCAAAAAACAAGTATTTATGTTTATTTTCTAAATCTAACAAAGCACTAATGGCAATGCCTACCAATACAACAACCAATGGCGGAGGTATCATTTTGATATATTTGTTTTTTACCATTGGTAAAAAAATCAATATTAATAAACTCACAATACCAATAAAACCAATGTAAGGGTTAATGTTTGCAATACTGTTCGGAATTTCAAGGAGAAGTTGGAGGGTGGTTTTACCTTGTGATTTCACCCCTAACATGATGTGGATTTGTTTGGAAATGATAATCATACCAATCGCAGACAACATACCATGTACGGCAGCCGTTGGAAAAAAATCACTTAATTTACCCGCCTTCAAGAAGCCTGCAATCATGAGCAAAGCCCCTGAAATAACTACGGCAGCCAACATTCTTTCATAGCCAACTTTGGGGTCTCCATCTCCTAAAGACAAGACTACACTGTAAATAACAGCTATTAGCCCTGCTGCGGGACCATTGATGGTTACATAAGAACCGCCTACTAATGCTACCACCATGCCACCAATAATGGCAGAAAAAATGCCCGCCATAGGTGGCGTACCAGAGGCTAAGGCAATACCCAAACAAAGAGGTAGGGCTATAAGAAATACGAAAAAACCAGAAAGTACATCACTTTTCCAATTTTGGACTAATCCTGCTATTCCGTCTTTGGGTACTTCTATGTGGGTGGTAGGCTTACTCATAGGTGTTTAATGTTAGTTCAGTTTAGTAGGCAGAATGATAGCAAGTACAGTAAAAAATCATACTTTCAGTTACAAAGAAAAATAAGAAAAATCATCTAAATAGCAAAGTAATGCTTAATTTTTTATTAAACTTACCGAGTACATGAGGGATTTAGTGCTTATGGTGTCCACCGTCATCTGTTATTTCCCATGTAAAATCACTTTCACAAACATCATCTTCAAAAGAGTAGGTTTTTCCGTCATCAAAAAATAGTTTTACAGTAACTTTATTTTTTCCTATTTGTGTGCAGTCAAATTTAACTGTAACGGACTCGTCTGGGTGCAAAATTTCATAGTCTTTTAAAACATCTCCACTGTCCTTACCTTTAACAATAAAGTGAATAGCATCTATGTCCGACAATGTTTTGTTTGTAATTGTCAATTCTTTGTCGTCTGTAGGCAGACAAGGTACAAAAGAAAAATGACTAAAAGTTAGTAGGCTCAAAACCAATAGGTTATAGTAATTTTTAATTGTCATAAAAATAAAATGATTTAAGTTACATGGTAGATTTACCAACTGCTTGCCGTTTAGAACTACTCCATTACAAAAACCTTGCACAAAAATTAAGTTTACTTTGATGTAGTTTATTCTGGTAAGAACTCCTATAAAAGATTGACTACTTTTATAGGAGTTAAAAGATATTTTGGCTTTAATCTCTCCAATAGCCCGAAATTTCTATGGCTTCAATAGCATTTTTGAGTCTGTGTTTGTCCGTACCCTTTATTTCCATGAAATTTCGTTTGTGAGTCTGTAAGTAATTTTTAAACAATTCATACATCTCCATACGTGCATTCGGTCTGTCCCTCAGTCCGTCTGCTACCCAAGCTATGTCGGGGTAGAGTAATAAATAGAAGTCATAGCTGCGTTTTGCTGCTATTTCGTTGAGCCAAGTAGGAGTTTGTTGGAAGTAATATTGGCTATAAATCAAATTACTTTCTACATTCGTATCAAAAAATACCATAGGATACTCTATAAATTGAGATTGTTCTATGATGCTGTCTTCCATTGCCAACTGCCCAATAGCCATAGGTTCAACATCTGTATATTCAGATACAATTTTTGTTACCTTTCTGTGCATTTCTTGGTTGCGAATAGTTAAATAGGCTCTTGTATATTCTATGCAGTACAAGGTATGAAAGTGGGCTGCTAATTGTAAAGTAAGATTGGTTTTACCTACACATTCAGGTCCCATTAATACAATTTTTTTCATTGTTTGCTAGTTTATTATCAATAGGTTAATATTACTAAGAAATGTTTGGATACACTATTTTTGGCTGCACAAATTTTTGTTAGTTTGTTTACCACCCTGCCACTCTTGTTCTAATTTTTGCTAATATGGTAATAATTATGTTACTGTTGAAAATGAGGATAGGGGCAAAAGCCATTGTTAGTACAGACACCGCCAAAAAATATTGGTAGAGTTCTACAGGCATTAATCCTACTTCTATGCCCGATTTTGCTAAAATAAATGCAAATTCTCCTATTTGACAAATGCCAATGGCTGTTAGTAAGGCTGTTTTGTTGGACATACCTAAAAGCCGAACAGCTATAAAAGCCATAACAGCTTGTACCACAATACTTTCGAGGGTATAAAGTAAAATTTGCACGACATTATTCACAAAAAAGTTTACGTCCATTAACATACCAATAGACACAAAGAAAATGCTTGTAAAGATTTCTTTGAACGGCAAGACTATTTCGGAGGCTTTATGGGCATATTCAGACTCTGAAAGCACCAAACCCGCCAAAAAAGCTCCCAAAGCCAATGATAAACCTGCCAGATTGGTAAGATATGCAATAGAGAAGCAGAACACGACAATCGTAGAAATGAATAATTCTGTACTGCGTGTATTGACTACTAAATCTAAAAACCATTTTATTACATATTTCGATAGAATAATTAGTAAAATAATGATACCAATAGCTTTTAAAAGAGCTAATAACATTTTCATTCCTATACTTTCTTCTGTATCACTATTAATCATAGGTAGTAACAACATAGCAGGCACAACGGCAATGTCTTGAAAAATAAGAATAGCTAAGATAGTTTGCCCATGTGCTGTTTTCATTTCTCCGCGTAACTGCAAGATTTTCAGTACAATAGCTGTACTACTTAGTGTACATAAAAAGCCGTAGAATAGGGCTATGGAGATATCATCATACTCTCGGAAATAAGTGATGCAGCCAAACGCCGCTGTGGTTAATAGTAACTGTAAGCCTCCACCTATGAGTACACTGCGTTTGATTTTCAATAAGTTAGGAACAGAAAACTCCATACCAATCGTAAATAGTAACAAGATAACACCAATCTCTGCCAAAATATCTATGTGTGCTTGTTCTGTTACCAATTCTAAGACGTAGGGACCCGCCAAGACACCTGTAACTAAGAATCCAACAATACTTGGTAATTTAAGATAATGTAAAAGTAATATAACAGGAATAGATAATGCTAAAATAATAACAACATCTGTAAGAATAGGAATAGATAGTAATAACATAGGCGTATCATTTTAAGTAGTCTAAGAATAATTTTATCATACCGCATCTTTATTTGGCAGAAAGATAGGGTTCTAAACAAGTTAAAAGGGTTTACATTTGTAATTTAAACGATAAGTAGGCGTACAAGATAGTAGTTTATTAACTAAAATCTATGATAGTCTGTTAGGAAACAAAAGAAATGAAAGCATTTTTCTTCTCTTTTGATAGTTAATGCAATGGTAATACAGCGTAAATAGACAGTGCTTTGGTACTTATCACAAAAAAAGTTAGTCTTGTAAGAAGTAAAACTTTTACTTCTTACAAGACTAACTCAATATAGTAACTTTTGAATTAAATATATTAGCCTTTGGCGAATAAATGATAGCCAATGTATTCCGTCTAAAGGCGAATGTACTTTGGTTTAGTTTATCACTTATTTACTCCACATTTACTAGTTCAATATCAAAGAGTAGTACCGAATTGGGTGGAATAGAACCTGTTGCTTTGTCGCCATAGCCCAAGAACGAAGGAATGAACAAAGTAGCTTTGCCTCCTTTTTTCAAGAAACCTACGCCCTCGTCAAAACCCTTAATCATTTGTCCTATATTGTAGTTGAAGTCCAAAGGTGTGCCTCTGTCATACGAAGAATCAAACTTTGTTCCGTCCAACAGCCTGCCTAAATAATGCACATACACCTTTTTGCCTGTTGTCAGTGCCTCGCCGTTACCTTCTTGTTGTACAGTGTAATACAAACCAGAACCTGTTTTTTGATAGTTCGTAATGTTATTTTTCTTCAAATAATCTAAAATCTGTGCTTCTTCTTTTGCCATTTGAGCTGCGTTTTGGGCTGCTTCGGCTTGTTCAGAAACGGCTTCTACCAACTCTATATCAAATACCAATACAGAAAACGGCGGAATAGTGCCTGCTGCACGACTGCCATAACCCAAGTGCGAAGGAATGAATAAAGTGGCTTTGCCCCCTTTTTTCAAAAAGCCTACACCTTCATCAAATCCTTTAATCATTTGCCCTTTGTTATAACCAAAACTTAGTGGCTCACCTCTATCATAAGAAGCATCAAACTTTGTTCCGTCCAATAATTTGCCTGAATAATGCACACTTACTTTTGTACCTGTAGTCAAAATTTCGCCAGCACCTTCTTGTGCAATGACATAGTACAAACCCGAAGCTGTTTTTTTGTAGTTGGTAATGTTATTTTTTTGCAAATACTCTACAATCAAAGCATCATCTTTTACTTTTTGGGTGGCTACTTGTGCCTCCATTTCTTTTTGACGTGCCTCCGTATAGGCTTGTTCGGTGGTAATGTCTAAGACACGAATATCGAAACGGACATCAGAGGCTTTGTCTATAAAATCAGGGAAATTGCCTTTGAACAAAGAATCTGCCTTTACCAAAAACGCAGCACTGTCGCCTTTTGCTAATAACATAAATCCTTCTTCTATACTACCTTTGTAGGTAGGTGGCATCACTTTTACCGCAAAAGGCATCGGTTCTTTGAAAGTATTGCGGAGTATGCTATCTCTGCCCCCAGCACGTACTTTCATAATGTATTGCATCACGACTATATCATTAAGTTGGGCTTTTTTGCCTTGTTTTTTTACATAATGTTTGTAACGCAAGCCTGTTTTGGTTTGTGCAAAAACCTCTTTGGGGCTTCTGCCTTTGCGACCTTTACTATATGTTTTTTTTGTAGTTTTTTTCTTCTTCGGGCTTTGTTGTGGAAAAGCAACTTGTGCCATTAACAATGCCAATACAATGAATAATAATTTTTTCATGTTTAAAACTTTTAAATAGGCTGTAACGAAATAGGTAAGAGAACAATAAGTGTGCTTGATGTTTTCACATCATTGCTTGTGAATAAATCACAAACACACCCAATTCACTAAGAAAAAATAACACTTATTAGAGTTTATGAATAATTTTTTGTTATAGCCCCACCCAACCCTGCGAAACGTCGCACCGCCCACAGGGAGGGCTAAAAAGGAGTTATTCATAAACTCTATTTTATGTTTTTACTTACAATAAAAGGTAACCTCTTTTTTGAGGTTGCAAATATAGTGCTTATAACTCTTTTTTAAGCCTTCATTTCATTAAAAAACACTTTTAGTGCCTTATCTTTGAAAAAATCAAAAGATTATGATTGAGTCTTTCAAGATATGGCAACATCATGGGCAGCAGTTTATTCCAGATGTAACCAAAGTTAATTTACCCGAAATATTTAGGGGCAGACCTATCATTACAGATGCCCCTGTAGATACAAATGAGTTGGTCAATTTATGCCCGACAGGAGCTATAACAGCCCAACCTGTGCGGATAGATATGGGAAAATGTACTTTTTGTGGTGAATGTATGCACGCATTTCCCGAAAAAATAAAATTTGTAAACGACTACAAAACAGCCACCAATAGCAGAGAGGCACTTATCATCAAAGAAGGCGACATCAGCCCAATTAGTTTTGTGCCTTCGTTGGTACGTGCCGAAATTCGCAAATATTTTGGCGACTCCCTAAAACTCCGCCAAGTGTCCGCAGCAGGCGACAACAGTTGCGAAATGGAATTAAATGCGTGTTCCAATGTCAATTTTGATATGAGCCGTTTCGGAATAGACTGGGTGGCTTCGCCACGCCACGCAGACGGTATTGTAATTACAGGGGTAATTTCCGAAAACATGGCAGAACCCTTGCAAATTTGCTACGAGGCTGTCCCTAAGCCCAAAATTGTGATTTTGGCAGGTACAGATGCCATCAGTGGAGGTATTTTTGCAGATAGCCCCGCCCTCAACCGCAGCTTTTTGGATACGGTACAAGTTGATTTATATGTACCGGGTAATCCTGTTCATCCTCTTACTTTTATTAATGGTGTTTTGTTATTGATGGGGAAATTGGATAATGGGAATTTGGAGTAAATTGTTTGATTAAGGTAAGTGGTGTAGTAGCTGTAGAACGGACTTTAGTCGGGGATGCCTAGTCCGTTTTTTTTAATACCGCAGATTCAACAGCTAAATTCTATGCTCCCAAAGAATTATTTATACACTCTACTATGTAGTTCTAATCTTTCTGTTACTTTTGTGTATAGCAAACACACCAATAAAACACCATGACAGCACCAGTACCGTATCAGGCTAAACACAAAATTCGTATTGTAACGGCTGCAGCTTTGTTTGATGGACATGACGCAGCTATCAACATTATGAGGCGTATCTTACAGGCTTCGGGGGCGGAAATTATCCATTTGGGGCATAACCGTTCTGCACAAGAAATAGTAAACTGTGCCATTCAGGAAGACGTGCAAGGCATTGCCGTTACGTCTTATCAAGGCGGACACGTTGAGTTTTTCAAATATATGTATGACTTGCTCAAAGAAAAAGGGGCGGAACATATTAAGTTGTTTGGTGGCGGTGGCGGTACTATCTTGCCCGATGAAATAGCAGAACTGCACGCCTACGGCATAGCACGTATCTATTCGCCAGATGACGGCAGGTCTATGGGGCTACAAGGCATGATAAATGATTTATTACAAAAATGTGATTTCCCAACAGTTACCTACGAACAGTTGAAAGGATTGGTGTAAATGCTCTATACAATCAACCTATAAGGTTTTGCACCTTATAGGTTGATGAAAATAAAGCCTATGTTACTGATTATCCAAAGACTTCCACACTATTTTATCCCCTTCTTTCACGCCATATTTATCACAAAAACCGCCATTTACTTCCAAGACATAAATAGCAGGTTTTTCGGAAGGAATAGATACTTCTGAATGTGGCTGTGCCATTTTTGCAATTTTTACGATTTGGTTTTGTTGATTAATATACAAAATGTCTAAGGAAATATAAGTATTTTTCATCCAAAAAGACTGCGGTTCTTCTTTGTCCTGAATAAACAACATACCTTGTCCGTCTGTCATACTTTGGCGAAACATCAGCCCTTTGGCTCTTTCGGTGTCGTTGGTGGCTAATTCTATGTCTATTTTTTTGAGTGTGTCGCCTTTGGCATTTAACAACTGCAATTCGCCTTCTTTCAAAAATTCAGAGGCAGCTGGGGCAGCTGGGCTGTATTGGGCTATGGCGTTGCGGGTGGCTTCTTCTCGGTCTGCCTTACCGAAATCAATCAAACGAACTACATAAAAAATCGCAGGGGCAGCAAAAGCAGCCAATAAGATAAAAGCCAACAACTGTTGGGTAGAAAAACGTCTTTTTTTCATGGGTTGAATAGCACTAATTTTCTTTATAGTTTTAATGTATCTTGTAACTTTTTTAATGCAATTTTTAACTCTTGTACTTCTTTATGTAAGCATTCAATATCTTCGGGCTTACTTAATACATATACAGAACTATTAGCTGCTCCAAAACCTTGAACATTTCCCATATTAAAGTTAAATGTAGAATTATCACCGAATGATAAAACTTCTAAGGGGTTCATTTTAAATATTTTTGCTACCTCCTCTATACGGGATATTGTTATGTCTGTTTCACCTCGTTCTATCTTAGAATAACCAGAGTGTGATAGATTTAACAAATCTGCCATTTGTTCTTGTGTTAATCCTTTGGTTAATCGTATGGCACGTATTTTATTTCCTACTTTCTCTAGTATTATGGTTATGTGTCTTTAAAGTGGTATTTATGATAAAATAAAGGCAAATTTAGTTATTTTTAGTAGATATAATCATACAGCTAATTATTTATTTTTGCAACATATTATTAGTTATACAATAATAATATATATTAAAAAAAACATAAAAATTATGAAAAAAATTATTTTTTATTCTTGCTTTTTGCTGCTATTACAGTTGATAGCTTGTAATACTATAGTAGAAAAAGATTCTTCTGCTGTAATTACGCCCAATAAAAATTCTGCTAAAATAGAATTTGGTGATATTCAACCTAAAATTTCTTTAAGTAGGGCTATTTTATTGAATTACTCTATTCCTGAACAACGAGAGAGGTTTAGGATATTAAGTGCAGATGAAAAAGCTGCCCTATGGCAAAATAAAATAGGTAGTGTTATAGGGTTAAAAGAATGGAATGTTACTCAAAAAAAATTATTAGTAAATCTTTACAATCACATTTCTCCTGAACTCTATCAAATAAGCTCTTTAACTGTTGAACAAAATAATCAGTTATTTGAACAAGAATGGGTAAATGAAGCAAAACTTAATTTTGATAAAACCGAATTAGCTTTAATTGTAGCTTTTCCTATTGAGTTGCAATATGATGTAAACACACAAAAAATAATCCCCTTACACAAAAGAGATAGTATTCAACTACAGGAAGTAGGACTTTATTGTGAATGCAATAGAGGTTCTGATTGGTGTTTTATTGGATTTAAATGTAAAATACCATGTGCATTTGTTACTTCATGGGGTTGCGGATTTATGTGGCAATACTCTTGTAATGGGACATGCGGAGCAAGACCAGTTGTTCCAGAATAGCTATAAATTATTGGTAGTGTGTAATAAACAATACTAATTGCTTAGTTTACAAGAGTTTTAAGTGATGTGCTATTATATACTACCAAATATCTACTTATTTAAAACATATAAATATTTTACAATTAACCGTATTACATAGCTTTTATTGTTAATTATTATTAAGTAAACATAAAAAAATACAATATTTTTTTAATTTAATTGCATCAACATATTTTTACATCATAAAAATTTATTCTATCTATATGTTATTCACTTTCATCATAAGCATTATAGCTTGGCTTATCACAGCCTATTCTCGTAGCTTTATGAGTGCCTACATTGTTTTTTCGGTAGCTTTTGTTGTTTACTTGTTGGTAGGTTTGCTTAATCAAATCTTCTTAAAGAAACCTGCTACCTTCAAACAATCTTTGCTGTTGTTATTGCCGTTTATAATAGACAACCTTAGTGGGCAATATAGAAGTATAATTTTAGACTATAAGGGTTTTAATGCACAGTCTTTTTTAATTGTATTATTAATAGGAATACTTGGCTTTGGAGTGGGGAGCTATTTTGGTAAAAAAAGGTGGTATATGCCACTTTTATTACCTCTCTTAGTAACTCCCCTACTATTTTACGTATGTACACCCTACTACATTAGTAATTTCACAATGTTATCTACTCAACAAAAACTAAATAACTATACTTTTTTAGACGAGAAACAAAAAAAAATTTCTGTAAAAGACTTTCAAGGTAAAATTACAGTTATTAATGCTTGGTACAAGAGTTGCGGTTATTGCAAATTATATTATCCTATCATTCAAAAATTAAAAGATAAATATAAAAATAATTCTAATATATTATTTTATGGGCTTAATATAGGTTTAGATGATTTTGGGGCTTTAACATATTTTAGAAAGCAATATCCTTATACCTTTCCTCTCTTATATGATGAGCAAAAAATGTTTGCCAAAGAGGTAATCGGAGAAAATGCAGCCCCTTTTATCACTATCATAGACCAACAAGGTGTGATTCGTTATAAATGTGAGGGCTATAGACTAAATGACCTAACAGCCAAAGATTATGAGAACTTAATCGAAAATGCTATTAAGAGTATCTATTAGTTTTCTTGATAAGACTTCTACGTTACATTCACCTTACGCACCATACGCCTAAGCACCGCGGGGAAAAACCGTTTCAGGTACACAGCCATAAGTTCTTTCAAACCCGCAGGGTAAATTTCGGCTTTGCGGTGGCGTATCCCCTTCAAAATCTGTTCGGCACAGTCCAGCGGCGACATTCCTTTTTCTTGCCCACTGTCCATTTTGTTTTGTTTGCTGCCGTCTGCCATTACCGCATTCAAAGAAATGTTTGTTTTCACATACCCAGGGCAAACCAACATGACGTGCAGATTATCTGCCCAAGTTTCTGCCCGCAGTGCATCATAAAAGCCATGCAAGGCGTGTTTGGAGGCTGCATACAAAGTCCGTAGTGGTGTGCCAAATTTGCCCACTACACTACTAATCACGACAATACTCCCACTTTTTTGAGCCAATAAATGGGGCAAAACAGCTTTGGTCAAGGCTATATTGCCAAAAAAATTGATTTCCATAATTTGACGAACCACCTCAAAAGACAAATCTTTGAAGGCTGCCCGTTGGGTAATTCCTGCGTTATTGACCAAAATGTCTATGCGTCCAAATTTTTGCAGCACTTCTTGTGTTTTTGCGGTCAAACTGTCGGTTTGGCTTACGTCTAAGGGCAAAATCAAGCTGTTGTTGTCGTCGAGTTGTGCGTTTTGCTGCACTTTTTTGAGTTCCTCGCTGCGTCTTGCCGACAACACGACCTTTGCCCCAGCCCTTGCAAAAGCCACTACCAAACCTTCGCCTATGCCCGAAGATGCCCCTGTTATCCACACTACTTTATCTTTGAAGTTTTCCATGATTGCCTGAACATTTATACACTAAAATTACATTAATTTAGGCTTATTGTCTAACAAGCTATATAATTTCATGCTCAAATAAAATTGCCTCAAAACTGTAGAACGGACTTTAGTCTGTTTAACGCACTGTATTTAAACGGACTAAAGTCCGTTCTACAGATAAGGTATTTTTATTAACGTGTGAAATCTTGTAGCTTTGGTCATTAAAATCAAAGATGAGCTATGCTATTTCGCCTTATACTTTCAGTTGTGTTTGCTTTCTTGTTATTTTCTTGTAGCTTGAACAAGCCTTATATTGCCTCGCAAGCCAAAAATATTGCCCCAAAACCAATAAGCAACCCTATTTTTTCTCTGTATTTGATAGGCGATGCAGGCAAAGCTGCGGAAAATGAGCCTACTTTGCAGACTTTACAAGCACTATTGGCAAAGGAAACTCCGCAAAGTGCCGTAGTATTTTTAGGAGATAACATTTACCCCGCAGGCTTGCCCGACAGCACTTCGGCAGACTACACTACCGCAGCAACGTATTTGCTACGTCAGTTGGTTACGGTGAAAAATTATAGAGGAAAACCGTTTTTTATAGCAGGGAATCATGATTGGAACATGAGCAGAGTGGGTGGACAAGCAGCAGTTCGCAGAGAAGAAAAATTTGTAGAAAATTACCTGAACAAAGGCAATACATTTTTGCCCGATACGGCTTGTGCAGGGGTAGTAAGTATTTCATTAACAGATAGTTTGCTCTTGTTGGCATTGGATACAGAATGGTGGTTTCACGAATTTGAAAAGCCACAAGGTGAAAAATGCAACTGCACCAGCCGAAGCAAAGAAGAACTATTGGCAAATTTACAGACTTTGCTCGCACAGCACCCAAACAAGAAAATAGTGGTGGTAGGGCATCACCCTTTGTACTCCAACAGTGCCTATTTTACATGGAAATCTCACTTGTTTCCCCTCACAGACTTCAATCCTCGTTGGGTGCTGCCTTTGCCTGTTTTGGGTACTTTATATGTGTGGAGTAGGCGTTTGGGCGTAAGTCGCCACGATTTTGCCCACAAAAACTACAAGGATTTTCGGAAACGTATGTTGCAAACCTTTGGTACTACGCCTTTGGTCTATGCAGCAGGACATGACCACAATTTGCAACTACACCACCGCCAACAGCAACATTTTATCGTGAGTGGTTCGGGCAGTAAACTTAGGCACGTAGCCAAACGACACAAAGCCTTATTTACTGTGTCCCAAAAAGGTTTTGCAGTGTTGCGTCTGTATGATAAGGGCAAAATGTGGGTAGAATATATAGCTGGCGAAAGTGGGCAGGTGCTTTTTGCGTATCCTTTGTAGTAGTTTTTTGCTAAAATTAAGGTTATTAAGTTCTGTAGCATAGACTTTAGTCTGCGCCTGTTACATTGCTATCATAATGCACAGACTAAAGTCTATGCTACAGAACTTAATATAAAAACAACTCCGCAAGGGCTTCAAGCCCTTGCGGAGTTGTAGGTTTTGTAAAAGAACTACCAAAACAAAAACCTTTTTTTCTTATTTGCCTTCAAATACTCTTTGGCTTCTTTGTAGGTGTCATGTTTTTTCTCTGCCAAATCCGTAATTTGTTCGCATATCGCAATAGCATCTTCTTTGCGGTTTTCCTCTTTGGCTATCCTGAATAAGTACAATAAAGCATATAAGTTATAGCCCGAAGTGGCTGCATTGGTTTGTTTGGCAAATTCTACAGCTTTTTGAAAATAGTCTTTGGCTTTTACTTTATTGTTATACGAATGGTAGTTGATGTAGCCCAAATAAAAAGCTGCGTACCGTCCACTTGTGCCTTCGTAGCCTACCATATTGCGTTGGATTTTGTCCAAAATGCGGACAGCAGCTAATTCTGTTTCGGCTGTTCTACCCATTTGGTAGCACATACGGGCATAGTTTCTTTCAAAATAAGCATTATCAGGAAAAGTTTTTGCCAAATATTCCGCCATTGGAAAAGCCTTGATAGGGTTATTTTCTTCATTGGCATAAATTCGCATCAAAAAATACTGGGCTTCTGTACGAGTATAAAAGGCATTGCGAGTTACATTTTCTAACTGTTGAATCCCCAAATCTTTATTCCCTTTGGGAAACATCGCCAAAATAGGTTTCAAAAACTTGTAGTTTTCGGGAATCCACATGGCGTAATAGTTATAGAGGGCATCGCCAAATAGAAACTCTGGACTAAAATCATTGCTTTTCTTGCTTTTTTTGAGGTATTCCAATGAATTACGGGCTGCTACTGTGGCTTTTGTCCAATGCCTTCTTTCTGCGTGTAGTCTGCCTTTGAAACCGTAGGCAGCAGCCAAGAAGAAAGTAGCTTCGTAGTTTTGTTCGTCTTTGTCGTAAATATCTTTGGCTTGCACAAGGCTACTGTCCATCAAAGCCAAAAATTTGTCGTCATGTTGGCTGTCTTCCGAATTGGGCATAATTTTCCACCATTGGCACAAGCCTAACAAGAAATTGCCGAGAGGGTGCTGCGGGTGGCGGTATTTGAGCCAACGAAAACCATTTTCTGCCTCCTCAAATTTGAAGTTATACATGGCATTAATGGCATCTGTTACTTGGTTTTGCACCACCAAATCATTGATAAGATAACGGCTGTCTTTGTTTTCTTCGCTACTTACGGCAGGCAAATCTTGGGCTATACAAGTTGCCATGAACCCAAAATAGGCAGTCAAAGCCCAGAACCAACGCCACGTACCAACGGTTTTTAAGAAAAAAGAGGAGTTTTTTTGATGTTTTGCAACGGATATATTCATAAAGCTATTTCTTTAAATCAATTTGCCTTAATACTGCATTTCCAAAGAAGTAAACGCAGGTGAGGCAAAAGGGCTGCAAATTTCACAATTTTTAGGGAAATAACCTATCTTACTCTCCTTCCCCTTGCTCATAACCCACATCAACCAACAAGTCGGCTTGTTCGGCAGCAGCTACGGCTAATTGGTCGCATCTTTCATTTTCAGGAATATTGGCGTGTCCCTTCACCCACACCATTTTTACGCGGTGTTGGCGGTAAATTTTTAGGAAACGCAACCATAAATCTTTGTTTTTCTTGTCTTTAAAATCTTTTTTGACCCAACCCCACACCCAACCTTTTTCTATACTATTCACAACATACTGCGAATCTGAATAAACAGTAACCTCTGTTTGTGGAATTTTGAGAGCCTCCAAGCCCACAATCACCGCCAACAATTCCATGCGGTTGTTGGTCGTCATCCGATACCCCGCCGACAATTCTTTGCGGAGTTGGTGTGCAGGTGATAAAAGCACCACCCCATAGCCACCACGTCCAGGGTTGCCCTTAGATGCTCCGTCTGTATAAATCCATATCATATTGTTGTTCGTTTTAGTTGGTTAGTACCTAAACCTATAAGGTTTTGGCAACCTTATAGGTTTGAAGGTGTTTAGTTTTCCAAATTAATAGTTCGCCATTCATTGCTCATTATCAAGCCTTTGCGGTTTTTGCAACGCTGGGGCAGTTTTTCGGGTGTCGCATCAAAATCACTTGCATCTAACAAATACATTTTTCCGTCTATTTCTACCGCCACTACCAACATATTCAGTTTATTAAAAATGACTTTATCTACCTTCGGGTGTCCTGCGTCTTTGGTAGAAAGCACCACATAGTCAGCTTTTAGTTTGGCGTGTCGTAGCAGTGCCAACAAAAACAAGTTCATGTCTGCCGTATTGCCTTGTTTTTCCTTCATTGCCCACAAAAAATTTGCACTTTTCAACGAAGGCACACGACTTGTTTCGCCTGTAAACAGTACATTGTTTTGGACATATTGCAATAACTTCTTCATTTTGTCATAATCATTCCGCAAAGTATCTGTTAAATTTCTTACAAAGTCTTTTGCCTCTCCACTTTTTTTCATAAAATCATTGACAGCATCATCTTTTTGCAGTTGTTTGTGAATACTTGCCCAATCATTGGGTACTTGTTCAGTTTTACTCATCCAAGGAAATTTGAAACTATCTAAGAAAAACTCCATGCGATTCACCAACAACTGCGGATATTGCAAATCTGGCGTAGGCAAAAAGGCAGGTACATTTTGCATAGCATACCTGTTTTTGTAAATATCTGCGGTGTAAATGCTGCCTTGCAAACCAAAATAATCTTGGTATTTTTCTATTTTTTCTATGTCCAAAGCCAAATTTCCTTGTTTGTAGGCAGAAAAAGCCAAATATTCAGGAATTTTTGCTTCGTATTCACTCCAAACCGTAGGAATCCCTCGTTGAAACTCCCATGTTGGCAAATTAAAAATCATGTCTGACTGCAAAGTATATTTGTATTCGACCACAGCTCCCACCTTTGAGTAGGGCATAGCAAAACGAGTAAGAGTAACATCAGGGCTTACTTTGGTTTGGAAAACATCTTGCGACTCCAATTTGTGGCGTACCACTTTGCCATCTTCGTTAAGCAGGTGCGTATAACCTTCTAAATTCAACAAAATTTCTCCTTGATTATTGCTTTGGTTTCTGTAAACAGGTATCTCAAATCTACTCCAAACGTAGGCCTCAGGGCTAAGGATTTTGATACGCAAGTGCCTTTCAAAATTCATTCTAAACCCTTGATAATCACCTACGTAAGATACAAGCCCCTTGTCGTATAGCACAACTGCAATAGCTGCACTGTCTTGTGTATATACCTTCATTTCCAAATCCGCCCTATCTACCTTGCCAAATTGGACGGCAGGCGGTGTAGGTTGAGATTGAGCCGAAGCAAAAGAGAAAAACGCAATTTGGAATAAGAAAAAGAAAATTTTTTGTTGCCAGTCTTTATTCATGGTGGGTAGTAGTTTTAATTAACAGTCAATTATCTATTCAACTAATAGTACATTTGCCTTTAGGCGAATAGTTTTTAGTTAAGCAAAAGTACACTATTCGCCTGAAGGCGAATGTACTGTTTGCTTAGCATTGGTTTGTATAATGCAATATCTGTATAAAACGTAATAAAACCAAAACCATTGACGACATTACTACTTGTCAATGGTTTTGGTTTATAAGTTAGTATCTACTTGTTTTTTAGTTGCTAATCACAAACATAGAATCTTTGTCTTTCAACATTTCTGTTAAATCTACGCCGTTTTTGTCTTTCAACAACTTTTTGTACTTTTCATATACATCTTGGGGTTGTTCTTTGCCATTCAAAAACATACCTTTAGGCGTAAA
>CANGYA010000098.1 GCA_947457925.1 Cytophagales bacterium
GCTAAACTATCACTACGCAACTTACGTTTATTATTGACTTTATACTAATTATAAATAAAATGTAGTCCAAAGATGTCATCTTTACGCATTGAACTATCTACTAAGTATAATTGATAGTAAGACATAACTTTCATAAACATTTTGTACTTTAAAAATATAAATACTAATTAAATTAAATTTTTTAATGTAAGTTGTATAGTATTTACTCTATGTGAGTTTAGCTACAATTATGTAACTTCATTTACCTTAGTCACAGCATTTAACCAAATACATAGATGATAATTTATCGAGTAACAATTTTATTCATTACTTTTCTTGTATTATCTTGTGCTAAGAGTGATACAAATTTACCTAACAACGCCCCAACAGAGCAACAATTTATTTCGGCAGTTGATATTTCAAGCTACCCCGAAATAATGACTACTAACCCCAGATTTTACGATACAGACGGCACACCTAAAAATCTCTTAGATATACTCAAAAGCAAAGGTGTAAATACCATTCGGTTGAGGTTATGGGTAAACCCGTCTAATGAACATTCAGGACTGAATGAAGTGAGGCAGTTTGCTGTTACACTCAAAAACAGTGGATTTAAAATTTGGCTAACAGTCCATTATTCCGACACATGGGCAGACCCTGCACACCAACAAATGCCTGCTGCGTGGCAAAATAGTTCTTACACTGCCCTCAAAGACAGTGTGTATGCTTACACCAAAAAAGTTGTAACACAAATACAGCCTCATTATATTCAAGTAGGCAATGAAATTAATTCAGGATTTTTGCACCCCTACGGCAATCTCTCCATCAATAACACGCAGTTTAAAGGACTCTTACAAAGTGGGATTTTAGCAGTAAGAGAAAACGCAAAAAGCACGAAAATTATGCTTCACTTTGCAGGAATTGATGCTGCGACTTCATTTTTTGGCAATTTGAATGCCTTAGATTATGACATTATTGCCTTGTCCTATTATCCAATTTGGCATGGAAAATCTCTAACAACTCTTAGCAATACTATCACAAATCTAAGCATGATGTATAATAAAGAGGTCGTCATCGCAGAAACGGCTTACCCTTTTACCCTAAATTGGAATGACTGGACAAATAATATTGTAGGCATGGAAAATCAGTTGATACTACCAGATTTTCCGCCAACTGTTGTAGGGCAAAGAGATTTTATCAAAAGTATTCGTGAGTTAATGCAAGCAATACCTAACCGTAAAGGTATTGGGTTGTGTTATTGGGGAGCAGAACTCGTAGCTTGGAAAGGCACACAAGCCACCAATGCCTCTCCTTGGGAAAATCAGGCATTATTTGATTTCCAAAACCAAGTTTTACCTGCACTTATAGAATTGAAAGGAAATTAATACTTTGTAAGGTTAAATTTTAGTTGTTCCAATACAAATATTCAATAATACAAGGAGTTAAATTGAATAGATTTGATGGGAGTAGCTTACAAAAATGTACCTTTGCTGCCTTTGTGTAGTCTTGAATTTTTACTTGTACTTATATTAATTTTCGTATGACTTTTTTTACTAAAAATACACAAGCCTTAGCTTGGGGATTGATAATTATTTTGGCTCTAATCTGGGGCAGTTCTTTTATCTTAATGAAAAGAGGCTTAGAAGTTTTTACGGCAGGGCAAGTAGGAGCATTGCGTATGGCTGTGGCTGCTACGGTGTTTTTTCCTGTTACATTTACCGTTTGGCGAAAAGTACCCGCCACCAGTTGGAAATTCATGGCGGTTTCAGGCATCATTGGCAATTTGTTTCCAGCTTTTCTATTTGCCACCGCACAAACTTCGCTAAGTAGTTCATTAACAGGCATTTTAAATGCTCTTACGCCCTTATTTACCTTGCTAATTAGCATTTTCTTTTTTAATAAAAACCTATTGCGTAACCAAGTTTTTGGCTTGTTGTTGGGGTTCATAGGTACGGCAGGTTTGAGTTTGCTAAAAAGTGATGGCGGAGTAGGCGAAATGAATTGGTATGTGTGGTTGGTCGTTTTGGCTACCTTGTTTTATGGTATCAGTATTAATGCTGTAAAAAATTATTTGGGAGGTATCAAGCCCCTATATGTGTCTGCGTGTGCGTTGGCGTGTACCGCACCGTTTTCTTACGCCTATTTGTTCAGTACAGATTTTATAGACCGTATGCAAACTCACCCACAGGCTTTTACTGCCGTAGGTTATTTAGTGATTTTAGGGACTATAGGTAGTGCTTTTGCTCTCATTTTATTCAATAAGTTGGTGCAAATCAGTTCGGCAGTACAAGCCAGCATGACTACATATCTTATCCCTATTGTGGCGTTGGTGTGGGGGTGGTTAGACCAAGAACCCCTTACTATTTACCATGTTTTGGGTATGCTTACCATTATTTCGGGGGTGTATTTGGTAAATCAACAAGGGAAATAAACTTGTTTTCACATTACCAATTATTACTATATATTTGCCTTCCAAATCATAATCTATCATCACATGGAATTATCGGATAAGCAACGCAAAATAGGCTTGGTAGTCTTTATTGGTGGCTCATTGTTAATTAGCTCTTTGGCTACGTATTTCTACCAAATCTTTTTTGCCAAAAACTTTTTAGTAAAAAAAGAAGATGCAGTGCTTTTTGTTCGCAGAGGTACAACCTTTGACCAACTTTTAGAACAATTCAAAGAAGAACAAGTAATTAATAATGTAACTTCTTTTGCTTTTGTGGCAAAGGTAATGAAGTACAAAGACAATGTAAAAGGTGGTCGTTATCTAATAAAAGCCAACAGCAGCAATGTAGATGTAGTACGGACTTTGCGAAGTGGGCAACAACCTGTAGAAATTACGTTTAACAGTATTCGCACCAAAAGAGATTTGGCACGAAAAATTAGCAAAAACGTAGATATTGACTCTCTAAAATTCTATTCTTTGTTAAATTCACCTACTTTCACTAAAAAATATGGTTTCGATACCACCAATATTATGGGTATGTTTATCCCAAATACCTACCAAGTATATTGGACAGTAACAGAGGAAGAATTATGCGATAGAATGTATAAAGAATACCAAAAATTTTGGACAAAAGAAAGAAAAGATAAAGCTACTAAACTTAATTTAAGCCCGCAACAAGTAACAGTGTTGGCTTCTATAGTAGAGGCAGAGTCTAAAATGACCAAAGAACAGCCAACTGTGGCAGGTGTCTATCTGAACCGTTTGAACGTAAATATGCCTTTGCAAGCAGACCCAACGGTGGTTTTTGCGTGGCAAGACTTTTCTATCAAACGGATTTTAGTCAAACACACACAAATAGATTCGCCTTACAATACTTACAAGTACACAGGTTTACCGCCAGCCCCTATCAATTTGCCTTCTATTACGGCTATAGATGCGGTGTTGAATTATGAAAAACATAAATATTTGTTTTTCTGTGCCAAAGAAGATTTTTCGGGTTATCACAATTTTGCAGAAACTCTACGAGAACACAACGCCAATGCAGACCGTTATCATAGGGCTTTAGACAAATTGAATATCAAACAATAAAACAATAGAGTTTATGAATAATTCCAAAGAACCCTCTCCAAATGGAGAGGGCAGGGTGAGGTCATAAGAAAAAATTATTCATAAACTCTAATATATCAAGCATAAACCAAAAGTACATTCGTATTTAGGCAAATACATTGATTAAATTCGCCTAAATACGAATGTACTTTTTTGTTTTATTACTTAAATTACTTCAAAAACTGGTAAGACAAAGTACACAAATACCACCTGCCTTGTTGTGGATACGGAAAACGAGTAGAACCACCTTGAAAATACGCATTATCCAACAGATTACTCACTTGTAACTGTAGCCCAAAGCCATATAATTTTTCTACTCTTGTCCCCAAACCTATGACTGTGGCTGCTGGTACTTCGTTATCAGGGGCTTCAAAAGGTTGCCCGCCCTTAAAATAGGGTGCTATAGGCGATAATTGTTGCCCTATGTACCGCACTTTCGAGGAAAAACCAGAAGCAAATCCGCCTTGAGTGCTATAGGCGATAATTGTTGCCCTATGTACCGCACAGTACCACTCAACCAAAATTTATCAGAGATTTTGCCCAAAGGATTCACGTCTATCATCAAATTTGCCGACAAATTAGGCACGTTGAAAATTCTATGGTCTTGGGCGGTGTAATTTTCTACTGCTACGGCTCTTTGGTACGAGAAATTGAGGTGAGTGCGAATGTTTTTTTGCTGCCAAGCTATTTCGGTTTCTGCCCCTACAGAGTTGAAAGTACCTGCATTGTTGTAACGAGGTTCGTTGTCTTTGGCTGCTAAGTTTCTGAATATGTTGTTGTTCAGTTGGTTGTAGAATAAATTGAAGTTAATAACCAAGTTTTGGCTTAACAAATAGACTGTGGGATTGATTTGAAAAGATTTGTATTCTTCGGGCAATAAATTTGATGAACCCAAAAACGAAGGCAAACGGTTGTAACGATACCAATAAGGGGCATCTACGAAAGAAGTTGCATACGAAAATTTGAGAGAAAACGTATTGCTGGGTTTGTAAATAAGGGCTAAACGAGGGCTAAGGGCTGCGACTTCGCCTCTGTGCCTGCGTTTGAAGTCATAACGCATACCAATATTGACCAACCAATTTTTGCCTAATTCTTGTTTGACTTGCCCAAAACCCGAAAAAATAGTTTCAGAACCTATTTCCAATAGGCGTTGTTTGGTGTTGTCGTTGATGCTTGTGAACTCAAAATTATTGGCTAATAACCAAAAACTATCGTAAATATTTACGTAGTCTGTTTGTACGCCTGCCAACCAACTCCCTTTGCCCAAAAAAAAGTTGTAATTATGGGCAATTTGTGTAATGTTACCTATGTCAAACTCTCTCCATGCTACCAAACTTGCTCCACCTGTGGCAGGTGCAGAGGCTATGTACGCATCGATGTCCGTATTGTCTATGTAGTTTTGGGTGTTGATGACTAAGTGTGAGTTCAGTGGAATGTCATAATTGAGGCGTAACTGTCCCGAAGTTTCATTGAAACCCGGTTTGATGCCAAAAAAACTACGGTACTTGTCATAATTATAGACTTCGCCTGTGATACCACCCCCTGAAAAAGGTTCTACGTAGTGCGTATTGCGTAAATTAACCAATACCGCAAGGTTTTTATACGCATAATTTAAGCCTACGTCATACGAAGGTTTATCTTTATTACCACCCAAAATAGCACTGCCGTCTTGTGGTACTCTGGCGTAGTCGTCTTCTTTCTTGATGTTGCGTCTTTCGCCATCGGCTGCATACAGGTTGCCCCACATCATGAGTTTGCTGTTGCCTATTTTATTGGTAAACAACAGGTTATAGCGTTGCTGCCCGTTATTGCCTATGCCTATAGAGGCATTTGCCATAGAGATTTTATCTGTATTTTTGGTAATGATATTGATAACAGCTACCAATGCCACGTTGCCATACAAAGAAGAAGCTGCCCCTCGTAATATTTCTATCCGTTCTATCTTGTCCAAAGAGTGGCTAAAATCTGGATTAGCTGCCGAATACGACCTTGAATTTAGGCGATGTCCGTTCAATAAAAATAGGATTTTTTGTTGAGAAGACGCATAAACCCCACGCATAGCTACATTCATTTCGTTTTGGTCTTCTACGGCTGTCATGTTAGGTACGTACAAGGTAAGCAAGTCTTTGATATTGGTACACGTACAAGCCTTTATCATGTCTGTAGTAATGACTGTGATAGGCACAGGAGAGTCCAAAATAGATTCTTTTTGTTGAGAAGCTGTACTTACTTCGGCTATGAGGCTTTCTTTGGGCTTGTTCTGCAAAATTTCTTGCACAGAACTCTTGTAAATACCCAATGTATCTTGGGCAAAACAAACGTAGTGGGTAAGAGCCAAAAGAGAGGTAGGTAATAATGTAGCAAACCGCATGACTAAATGATTATTTTGCTGCAATAATATGAAAAAAAGACAATATAATTTTAATACTGTATGATTTTTTCAATATTTGATAGATAGATATTTTTTTAAAATATTTATCTATAGATATTACACTATTATTACAAGCATTTTTTGAAGTAGGGTAGGGGGGCTAATAGGGAAACTTGAAAAACATTGCCTAAACCAAAAAAACTAATAGATATTTACCTATTCTATCATTCTTTGTTTACCTTTACTTTACTACTAACACTCTATTTTATGTTGAAAACTACCCAAATTGTACCATTGATTTGTCTTTGTGTACTGTTTTGCACAAATGATTTATATGCTCAAAAAAAGAAAGTAGCTAAAACGGCTACGCCTCCTGCCAAAACTGTAACAGCTCCGCCTGTGGTAGTGGCAGCACCGCCAAAAGTATTGAGCCAAGATTACCAATATTTTATAGACCTCACGAAAGTAAAAGATGACCAACTAACTGTGGAGTTGTTAGTGCCACAAGCACATTTAAAAGACAAAGAAGAAGTGCTGTTTTATTTGCCTAAAATAGTACCGGGTACATACAGTATTTATGATTTTGGTCGTTTTGTGAAGAACTTTCAGGCACAAGACGAGAAGGGTGGCAACCTAAGTGCCTTGAAAATAGATGACAACACTTGGCGAATTATTGGGGCAAAAAAACTCTATAAAATTACGTACCAAGTAGAAGATACGTATGACAGCCCACAAACGAATGTGGTTTTTGAGCCAGCAGGCACGAATATAGAAGAAGGTAAAAACTTTGTGTTGAATACACATGGTTTTTTTGGCTATTTCCAAGACCTCAAACGCCTCAACTATACGGTAAATATTAGCAAACCCGAAGGTTTTTATGGGGCTACGTCCTTGAAAACGACTTTTTCTGATGCTAAAACCGACCAGTACAAAATCAATAATTTCATGGAGTTGGTAGATGCCCCGATGATGTATAGCAAACCCGACACAACGGTAATGAATGTAGGCGGAGCAGAGATTTTGGTAGCAGTGTATTCGCCTACGGGTTTGGTAGAATCTAAGTTTGTGGCTCAAAACATCAAAGATATTTTGGAGGCTCAAAAGGAATATTTGGGCGGAAAACTGCCGATTGAAAAGTATGCTTTTATCATTTATTTGTTCAAAGGCATGAGTGCATCGGGGGCTTATGGGGCATTAGAACATTCTTATTCTTCTTTGTACTTTTTGCCTGAAATGAACCCTGCAAATATTGCCCAAACGATACGAGATATAGCAGCTCATGAGTTTTTTCATATCGTAACGCCATTGAGTATTCATTCGGAGGAAATTCATGATTTTGACTTTATTCAGCCCAAAATGTCTAAACATTTGTGGTTGTATGAAGGTGTTGTAGAATATTTTGCGGGGCATGTGCAGATGAAACAAGGCGTGATAAGTATAGACGATTATTTGGCAAGTATGCGAGGCAAAATAATGAATGCGGAGAGTTACAAAAAAATTCCTTTTACAGAATTGAGTGCCAAGTGTTTGGACACCTACAAAGACCAATACGGCAATGTGTATGAAAAAGGAGCTTTGATAGCCTTGTGTTTAGACCTGAAACTTCGCCAACTTTCGAAGGGACAAAAGGGACTACAAGAACTTGTTTTTGCACTTTCCAAAGAATACGGCAAAGAAAAGGCTTTTAAAGATGAAGAATTGTTTGATAAAATTGCAGCCTTGACCTATCCAGAACTGCGTGAGTTTTTTAAAGATTACGTAGAAGGCAATAAGCCTTTGCCTTTGTCTGAACTGTTGGGGCAGGTGGGCATTACGTACATTCCTCGCCGTACTTCCAACGAAATGTCTTTGGGCAGTGTGTCTTTGGGTGTTAATCCTTCGGGGCGTATAGAGGTGGCAGATATTAGCGAAATGGACGAGATGGGAGAAGAATTTGCCTACCAAACGGGAGATGTGATTTTGGAGTTGAATAAACAAAAAGTTACGCCTGATAACCTAACAGAAATAGTGGCAAACTACAAAAAAACCGCCAAAGTGGGAGATGACGTAAGGATAGTGGTAGAAAGAAACGGCAAAAAAGTAAAACTAAAAGCCAAAGCACGTATGAAAACCGAAGACGAGTTTCACGTTTTGCAACTTGGTACAGCCCCTTCGCCACAACAACTGGCGTTGCGGAAGGCGTGGATAAATTATTAAAACTGTAGTAGGGGCTTTTCAGCCCACACATTCAGTGAAAATGTATTTTGGATTAATTGGGGTAATGCACTCTGTAAACCAATAAAAGCATCCCTCTTAATCAAAAGATTAAGAGGGATGCTTTACTTATTCTTCCTCCAAAAAACCATAACGGTAATCTACAGGCGGAACAAAAGTTTCTTTAATAGTCCGTTGGCTTACCCAACGCAATAGGTTGAAAATAGAACCAGCCTTGTCGTTTGTACCCGAAGCACGACTACCGCCAAAAGGCTGTTGCCCTACTACCGCACCTGTAGGCTTGTCGTTGATGTAGAAATTGCCTGCTGCGTGGCGAAGTTTGTGCGTAGCCAATTCTACTGCATAACGGTCTTGTGAGAAAATAGCTCCTGTCAAGGCATAAGGCGAAGTGTTATCTACCAAATACAAAGCCTCCTCGAAATGTTCGGGGTGATAGACATAAATCGTAAGGACGGGACCAAAAAGTTCCTCGCACATGGTCGTATATTGTGGGTCTTCTACTTTCAAAACCGTAGGCGTAATGAAATAACCCTTAGATTTGTCGTAAGTACCTCCAAAAACAACCTCTACACCTTGCGATTTTTTCGCATTGTCTATGTAGGCAGCTAATTTATCAAAAGATTTTTCGTCAATAACAGCCCCCATAAAGTTGCGGAAATCTTCTACGCCACCCATACGAATAGTCTGCAAGTCGGCTACCATGTAGTTTTTCACTTCTTCCCACAAGTTTGCAGGAATGTAGGCACGAGAAGCAGCCGAACATTTTTGTCCTTGGTACTCAAAAGCACCACGCACCAATGCCACCGCCAACGCCTTAGCATCGGCAGATTTATGTGCCAACACAAAGTCTTTTCCGCCTGTTTCGCCTACAATTCTTGGGTACGTTTTGTAAATACCTATGTTTTCGCCAATGGTCTTCCAAATACGGTTGAATACGCCTGTGCTACCTGTGAAGTGGATACCTGCAAAGGCAGGGTGTTTGAAAATCACATCTCCAGCCGTAGCCCCTTCCACATACACCAAATTGATGACCCCATCAGGTACGCCAGCCTCTTGGAATACTTCCATCAATACGTTGGCTGCATAAATTTGTGTGTTAGACGGTTTCCAAACTACAGTGTTGCCCATCATGGCGGGGGCAGTAGGTAAATTGCCTGCAATAGCCGTAAAATTGAACGGAGTAAGGGCAAACACGAAACCTTCTAAGGGGCGATGCTCTGTTCTGTTCCACATACCTGCCGAAGATTCGGGCTGCATGGCGTAAATTTGCGACATGAAATAGACATTGAAACGCAAAAAGTCTATCATTTCACAAGCAGAGTCAATTTCGGCTTGGTGAGCCGTTTTAGACTGCCCCAACATCGTTGCTGCATTGATTTTAGCTCTGTATTTGGTGGCTAATAGGTCGGCTGCCTTCAAGAAAATGCTGGCTCTGTGTTCCCACTCCATCGCTGCCCATGCGTCTTTAGCTCCTAAGGCTGCACGAATGGCTTGCTCTACATGGCTGGCATCACCTTCTGAATAGTAGCCCAATGTATGCTGGTGGTCGTGGGGAGGGGCTAATCTTTGTTTGTGGTCGGTAAACACTTTTTCACCGCCAATATACATAGGAATATCAATTTCTTTGCTCCGAAGTTCTGCCAACATAGCTTTCAAGGCTTTTTTTTCGGGAGAGTTAGGCAAATACCCTTTTACAGGTTCATTGATAGGGTAGGGGACTTTTGAAATGCTATACATATTTGTTGTTGTGAGTAAATGGTTTTTACAAAAATACACAACTTTCACAATCTCTTGTAGTGATGGTAGGCGTTTTTTGTGCCATTCCAATAAAATAAGAATGATTTACAAGCACCCACCATAAAATTTAATTCCATTATTAAAACAACCCCTCACGACAAGATATTTTTTATCTAAAACATCAACCATAGAAAAATCTGCACAAATAACTTGCAATCTTACAAGCAACTTACTACTTTGGGGAAAAAAAATTATAGCCACTATTTTTTTAAGTTCTCACCTTTTAATATAACTAAAACAACATGGAAAACTTCAAGAAATTTTTACAACACTACGCCAAACGCACCAACAGCCCTTTCATGGAATATTCGCCTACACATTTTATCATTACTTGCCAAATTAGTGATGACCGTAAACAGCAAGTTTCGGCATATTTTGTAGAGAGGGACGGGGCAAAGATTGTGGAGTTTATTTCCAAAGTGGTAGATACAGAACAACTGCCCAACATAGACTACAAAAAAATACTGTCATATAACCAAGAATGGTGTTCTTACAGCCGTTTTGTGTTGTACGGTGGTATGTTACAAGCTGCTGCGTCTGCCCATTATGACTTTCTGACGGAGGCTCAAATGGAGGTAATGCTAAGAGAAGTAGCCGAAGTAGCCGACAAATTAGAAGAAGAATTAACAGGCTCGGATTTTCATTAAAACTATCTTTAAAGTTGTAATCTTTTAGAAAGATTACAACTTTTGACTTATATAACATTACTGGGCATTAGACTTTAATCCCAATCATCAAAACGTCATCAGTCTGCCCGTTTTCTCCTTTCCACTCCTCAAACTTTCTTTCCAACGACCATTTTTGTTCGGGTAGTGTCTTTGTATAAATTTCTTTGAGATATTGACGTAGTCTTTTCACCAAAAACTTTTTGTTTTTTTCTCCGCCAAATTGGTCTTGGTAGCCGTCTGTGCAGAGGTACAGCGTAGTAGGAATGTGGTGTTGGTCTATAGCCAAAGAGATAATGTGATTGGTGTAAACTCTTTCTTCTAAATCTACCTGCCCGCCAATCGGCAGTTTATCCCCTTTTATTTCCGTAAAAACAGGCAAGGGTGTTTCAGTGGCTGTGGGTTGGTAGTTTTGTTCGTGCCACACCAAAGACTGTTCATTCCGTAAAATATAAAGTGGGTTCATTGCCCCTGCAAACTCCACAACTTCGTGCTGTTTATCTATACACACCACCACTGCGTCCATACCATCTCGGTTTTTTGTATCTTCTTGGCGTAGTACGTGCCTTACGCCCTTGTGCAGCTCTGCCAAAATGAGGCTGGGCTGGTGAATATTTTTTTCTCGGACTATCTCATTCAACAAATCATTGCCAATCATAGACATAAAAGCACCCGGTACGCCATGCCCCGTACAGTCTATAGCTGCTACAATCACTTTGGGCGTGAGGTGGTAAAAATTAGTAGCTAATAGAGGGTCAAAGGCTGCTTTAGTCGTTTTTTCTATGACGGCACTGTGGCGGTTTTCTTCCTGTGTATCGTCAGCTTCATTCGAGAAACGAATAGACAGTTTTTCGCCAATTAAGTCATATTCTTTGTCCCTGCCCTCCATTTGTTGGCTTTTCACTTCGGCAAACCAATAAAAATCCCCTGAAACTATATCTCTGGGTTTGAACAAAATAAAACTTTCGGGTAGTATCTCTCGCAGTTGGCTTTCCAAAGGCAAAATGGCTTGTTGAATCCGTTTGGCGTACTCTATACTTGCCATAATATCAAAGTTTTTTTCTTCTAAAATCTTGTGTTGTTTCTCTATTTCTTTCTTTTGGTCTTGTAATAGTTTTTCATTGTGTTTTTTGTGGCGTAAAGAAATACCCAATACCACCGCCAACACCAACAAAAAAAGCACCGCCAAGCCTATTAGCCACAAAATAAGTTTTTGTTGTGCCAGTTGGTCTTCTTGTATTTGGTGGTCTTTGGTCAAAAGTTCTATGGCACTACGCTGCCGTTCTGCCTCAAAAAAGGCTTGCATCATGGTCATTCGTTCTTTATTGGACTTAGACACTAAGGTATCTTTTATCAACAAAGCCCTTTTCTCACATTCGTAGGCTGTTTTGTAGTTGTTTTCTAACCGATAAACTTCTGCTAAATTTTTGAGCAATTTTTGTAGCTCATACCGAATATTGTACTTTTCTGCTACCGTAATGCCTGATTTAAAATACTTTTCGGCTTTTTGCACTTCGCCTCTTAGCATATACAGTTGTCCCAAACCATTATAGACTCTGGGCAAGCTGAAAAAATCGTGTATATTTTCTCGGTACGTGAGGGCTTGGTTAAAAAACTGTTCGGCTTTGGCATAATTGTTTTCAGACAAAAACACCTCGCCATAAAAAGTCAAAATATCGGCTTTTAGCTTATAACTGTTCGATGCCTTAGCATACACCAATGCCTGATTCAAATATTTTTTGGCTTCGTTATGTTGGTCTTTGAAAATATACATATTGGCTATGTTTTTCAAAGTCGTGGCAATGCCTTCTTTGTCGGCTAATTGTTGCTTAGTTTCCAATGATTTTTGGTAAAAATTCAGAGCCTCGTCATACAATTCTTGTTCTACATACACATTCGCCACGTCATTGTATCGGTAGGCTATCATTTTTGTATTTTTAAGCCCTTCATAAATATTCAGAGAACGTAAATAATATTCGGCAGCCAATTCGTGCAAGCCTTGTCTGTAATACAACAAACCCAAAATGGCTAAGGCTTCGGCTTCTCCGTCTTTGTCCTTCACACTTTCGGCTAATTCTTGGGCTTGTTCGGCATAAATTTTCGAGTCTGCAAGGTTGGTGTTGCGGCTTAGGTGGGCTATTTGGTTGTAAATCTTAATTTTTACTCTATCTATTTGCGGTTTTTTCAATAAATCTTTCAGACTATCAACCGCCTGCGTCTGTGCAGCAAGGTGTGTCTGAATACAGAAAAACAAAGCAACCCAAAAGATGATTTGCATAAAGATATGATAGAAAAAAATAAGAGGCTTTTTGGCTACAAAATTGGCAAAAAAAACGGAATAGTCAAGTAATACCTGAAAATAGGGATATTGGAAAAATAGCCTTCAAGCAAACTGTATAACCTGAGTTGCATTTTGCATCAAATGCCCCACCCCCGACCCCTCCCCATAGGGAGGGGAGCTTGATAATCAGATAGCTATAAACTCCCCTCCCTGCGGGGAGGGGTCGGGGGTGGGGCATTTGATGCACTACGCAACTTACGTTGTATATTCGCCTGAAGGCAAATGTACTGGTGTGCGGACTGAAGTCCGCACCTACAGTTTTACTTTTTCCTCCCCTTTTTCGGTCTTTCTTTGGTGAATAAATCGGCAGTATATTTTTCGTACAAGCCGAACAGCAACTCCATGCGGTTTGCCTCCGAAGTGAAGGGCTGCGGTCTGTACGCCAAATCTACGGCTTTGTCTAAGGCGTTGTGGGCTTTCACTAATTCTATGGGCATAAATAATTCGTCATATAAAGCCCCCAAAGAACTTTTAGGATATAACAACCTTGCTGCTAAAACCTTTTCGACTGCCGTTTCTATGGCTTTGATTTGCTTGTCGCTGGGGTTTTCAGGAAAAGGATAATTGTTGTAAACAATATCTTTGGAATAACGAAAATCACTTTTTAACCTACCACAAACAGTTTTTACCCAAGCCAAGTGCATTTTAGACATGAGTATTCCAAAATGATATTTTGTACCTTCTGGTATTGCCATACAAGTATCACTAACGATAGAGTTTTCATCAAAAAAACCCATTGGAATATATCTTCTTGTTTCAGATGATACTCTTGGTACAACAATAAAAGTAGCTGGTCTATTTCTATCTCTAAACAAAGTAGGTGTTGCTGCAAATTTTTGCGTGGAAGGGGCTACGCTATCAAGGCGAAACTTATATACCGCATGCACTCTTTTAGACACTTCGGGGTAGTTTCTTTTGATATTTTCGGGGTCTTCACCAACTAACCACAAACACCACCTTTTTTTATTATTCAGAAATTCATGAGCCGAAATTAACGGCAATATAAACTTTTCGGCTTTGGGTTCTTTGCGTAAAAATTCTTCTTTTTCTTCATCTGATAACAATAGGTGTCCGCCGTCTAAGGGCATATTACCAAAACTCATTTTAGGCACATTACAAATTGGGTTACTTCTTTTTTCTATCAAAACATCTCTTGCATCAACCAAATACGGATTGATATTTTTTGCCTTAACTTCGTGTGCATCTCCTTTGATATTTTCATAGTCAAAAATTCGTTTGTTGTCTGTATCAAAATTGGCAAAACCAATAATGACACAATACACCGCCGCATTGCCTTTTGCCTCGTTGCTCCACTTAAAAGTGCGGTGTGCAAAATGAATTTTTATGCCGTATTTTTTCATCAAATAGCCCCAAAGTATGGCGGTTTGTTCTCCTTGTACGATTGAATTAGTAGAAACAAAAGCCACTTTTGTTTGTGTACCTTGTATGTACTTGGCTGCCTTTATGTACCAACCTGTTACGTAGTCCAACACACCACTACCTTCTATGTTATAAAACTGCCTTGTAATTTGGTTGCGTTGTGCTTGTTTCATGATTTTTGAACCAATAAACGGCGGATTGCCAATGATGTAGTCAAATTTTGTATCAGCTTTAATTTCTGCAAATTCATCTACTATCTTGTAATGCTCTACTTTCAAATTGACTTTTCCGTATTTTACCGTAGGTTCTTGTACCCGAATGATAATGTCTGCCTCCTCTGCCGAAATTTCTATAGGTGGTTTAGGCACTAACAAACTGTTCCAATCTGTTTCTAAGGCATCAGCATTTTTAATCATAGCAGATTTTACTAAAGGTATCCTCAACAACGGTTTTCCTGTTTCTATACTACAAAACAAATTCATTTGGTGGTCTATGAGCCACATAGCTACTTCGGCAATTCGGGCAGGAAACTCCTCATATTCTATACCATAAAACTGGTCGACATTTACCTTGAAAAACAAAGAAATATTAATAAACTGCATTTGGTTCACTCTCAAATTGACCTTATCTAAGGTCGAGAGTACATGAAACTCTAAAATTCGCAGTTCTCGGTAGGTGATTATCAAGAAATTGCCACAACCACAGGCGGGGTCAAGAAACTGCAACGTAGAAATTTTGTTGTGAAAGGTAATCAGGCTATTGAAGTCGTGTTTTATGCTTTCAAACTCCGCCCATAAATCATCTAAAAACAAAGGTTTGATGACCTTCAAAATATTGGCTTCGCTGGTGTAGTGAGCCCCTAAATTGCGTCTTTCTGTGGGGTTCATCACACTCTGAAACATAGAACCAAAAATGGCGGGCGAAATCCTACTCCAGTCAAAATAACAACAGTTGAGTAGTTCTTTCCGCATATTGCCGTCAAAACTTGCGGTAGGTAGTAGTTCCTCAAACAGCCTGCCGTTGATGTACGGAAACTCGTTGAGTTGTTCGTCTATGTTCTTAAACCGTTTTTCTTTGGGCGTATTCAGTACCTGAAACAACTCTTGCAGTTTAGCAGCCAAATCACTGCCGTCTGGGTTGGTGCGTTGTTCTATGTAGTCTTGTAGTTGCTGTTTCTCAAAAATATCAGTGTCTTCTGCAAACAAACAGAACAAAATACGGACTAAGTACACCTCCAAAGAATGTCCTGTATAACCAATTTCTTCTAATCTGTCGTGCAATTTGCCCATCAACTCCGCAGCTTTTCGGTTGGCGGGGTCTTGTTCCTTATAGACTTTCTTGTTATACCCCATCATAAAGCCAAAATACTTGACATTTTTTACAAGGTCTTTAAGAGTAAACAGCACATAATTGTCTTCTGGTGCTTTGCCATCTTCAGTTTCTTCGAGGTCGTACAATCTAAAATATTCAAAGTCCGAAACAAGAATAGCCTTTGGCAATTCATAGTCTTGCAATCCATGTAAATATGCTTTGGCTTGTTGGTAGGCTTTGTCAAGGTTTTTGCCTTTGCTTTTCATCTCCACCAAAATCACCCCTTTCCAAAGCAAATCTATGTAGCCGTCTTTGTCGTTGAGTTTCTTCACTCTGTACTCAAAAGACGAAAACCGCCTATTATTAATGCCAAAGACACCGAAAAAGTCGACCAAAAATGGTTTTGCGTCAGCCTCTTCGTTGCTTGTGCCTTCCCACTCTTTGGAGAATCTGATTGCACGTTCTTTAATTTCGTTCCAGTTTAATGCCATAATTAGCTTGCAAGGATTTTAGCCAAAGTTAATATAACAAGTTAAGTTCTTTTAAAGCCTCACGGATATTGTGCTGAAAATCTTGAAAAGATTGTAATTCCATTAGTTTTTCCAATGAAATTTGCTGTCCTATAGGCAAATATAAATCTGCTATTTTTAATTCTCTACGTCTTTTCTTTGTGAGGCTTTGCCTATCTATTCTAATAGCACTTTCAATCACCTCTTTGGGATTACTAATTTTTTCGGGGTGCTTATGAATACCAAGTTGATTATCCGATTCATCTGTTCCTATTTCTTCTTTAAGCAACAACTTGTCTGCTAATAACCATGCCTCCATTTCTTGAATAGGTACTATCGCCACCATAATATTACAATACATTTGGGGATTTGCTGTTGTTAGAGCTACTTTTGCAGGGTTTATTTTCGTTGTATAGCTTTGCGTTGCGGTGGTGTCGTCTGCGTCTGTATGCACACACAAAATAGAAATACCATATTCTGCAAGTCCCATTTTAGAGGCTTCTAAGACTTGTTCCTTGAAATTTAAGCCAGATTTGTCTATTTTAATCGTAAAAAGACAAATTTCTATATCCACATTTGTTTCTTCACGAATAATCTTTGCAAAAGTACGTTCAACTACTGAAGATAAAAAGGCTTCATCTGTAATTCCTTCTGTAAATAATCCAATATATAATTGTTTTAGCCCCATATTACTGCAAATTATTTTCTTTGTGTAAATATTCTTGAACTGCGTGCAAAGTCCATTTCTTATCTTGTTCAGAGATAGTTAGTTGCATAGTTTTATCTACAGGTAGCATTACAGTTGTTAGCACCTCTACTCTTTCTTTATCAGGATTATACAAAGTAATGATTTGATTTTTCATTTGAGCTAACCACAAAACAGTATCTTTGTGTGTATCTGTGAGGTTGCTAACCAATGTTGATGAATGTGTATTAATAATGACCTGCCGTAAGGGTGAATGTATATCCTCAAAATTTACGGTCAAGTCCTTAAGCAAAGCAAGCATATCTTTGATACGTGAAGGGTGAACACCATTTTCTGGTTCTTCAAAACACAATAAGCCTGTGTGTTTATCATCAAATTGCATAATACACAATGCCAAAATTCGCAATGTTCCTTCCGAAAGAACTCTTGATGTATATTCTCTTTGATGTTTGTCTTTTAGCTTGATTAAATATTGCTTATTTTCTTTATCATCTATCACATCTACACCTACAAAATTAGGCAAGAACCGTTGCAACGTCCTCGTAATTTCTTTTAGTAAGTAGCTATCTGTTTGCTTGATGCGGTACAGTGCTGCTGCCAAGTTACGACCATTAGGCAAAATCACATCATCACCCGTACTTTTGCTGGTAGGCTGTCGAAGTTCATCAGGGTTCATTTGCAAAAATTTCCAACTTTTCATCTCCTCTTTAGCAGCTAAAATATGGGGGAAGTCCACTGTATCAAAACTACTTAAAACTGTTCGAGTAGAATTTGTAAGAGGAAAACGGCGTTTCCGCCCTGTTGTACCATCTTGTGGGGCTACTACTGTATCTATTTCAGCTTGTTTCTCTGTAAATAAATAGGGCAAACCTCGTTTACCTGTATCGACTTTGGGTCGCCAATCTGTCATATAGTTTTTAGGCAACATTTTCCTTATCCATGTATCTTCGTCATGTTTAAGGTTTTCCAGATGTTCAGAGGTAATAATTAAATCTTCTATGCCCGACTGATTGGTTATTCTACGAATAGTAAGCTCATATCGCAGACGAGTATATTTTAAAGTGGCGGTATTTCCCCATGCGTCTTTTACAGTTTTTCCTACCAACATTTCTACACAAAAACTCATCGTATCTGCATAACTATTTTCTCCATATTGGGTAAAAAGTTCTAAAAACTCTCCTCTTTGTTCTTTAAAAGACTTTTTGAGATTATCGGAAGTAGCCACAGATGACAACAACATCAACGCATCAAACAAATTGCTTTTGCCAGATGCGTTAAGCCCTGCAATAATTGTAAATGGTGCAAACTCCATCTCAAATTGATGAAATGCTTTAAAGCCGTTAATTTTTATAGATGTTATCATACTAGATACAGCATTTATTACAAATTGCGTTTTAAAACTTGTTGTGTTTTACCACAAACCTAAACACTCGTTGTATTACTCAAATAATATTACTGGACAAAATGAATATCGTAAGGTAGCTTGCCTTTTATCTGCACATTTAAAAACTGGATTAAATCAAGAAATCGTGTAAGGGAAATAAAATGCTGTTTCAAAAAAGACTCACCTCTTTTAAAAACCGAAACAGCATCAA
>CANGYA010000099.1 GCA_947457925.1 Cytophagales bacterium
AAAAATGTTTGTCTATAACCGTCTAACAAAGCCACAATCCCACGTTTTTTGTCTTTGTCTGTAGCTCCTTTATACAAACTCACCTGTTTCTTGTAGTCAGGCATCAACCGCCGAATAGTTTGGCGTTGGGCAGGGGTAAATTGGTTGAGGCTGTCGTTGAGCTGTAGTTTGGAGATGAGAGAATTACCACATTTGATATTCCAATCCAAATCTGAACTATCAATTTTGCTAATCATTTGGTTATCATAGCATAACAATAACAAAACTTTTTTACAGATTACCACTGCCTCCTCGTCTATATCTACACCAAAAACATGGCGAAACAAAATAGTTCTTCTTTCTGCCAATGTTAAAAACTTATCACCTTTTTGTTGTTGGTAGCAAGCCAAGAAAAAATTATAAACACCTACCAAAAAGCAACCTCCCCCACAAGAAGTATCTATTACCCTTATCGTTTGAATTTCCTCCCAAGTTTTACCTTCCATTGCCTTTTGCAAGGTAGTTTCTACCATGTAGTTTACCACAAATTTAGGCGTATAAAAAGCACCTAACTGCTTACGGTACTGCGGATTAGCTGCCAACACTTGCTCATATAACCAAATAAATTCTTCGGGTTTACTTTGTTCCATTTTCCACTATTTTTATTTCTTCGGGTGTTAAGTCGTACAACTTGTAAATTAAGTGGTCGATTTCTGTTTCAAATTTTTGAGTAGCTAAATTATTAGCCTTAGCAAGTAAAATTTTCTCAACCAACTGAATAAAAGGCTGCTGTTGTTCTTCTTCTAAGGAAGGTATTACAAACTTCTCTACTGAAGTCTTTTTGAGAACATAAGCCCCTCCTGCTGTATATTCTCCAACTTTGATAAAATAATATTGGTAGAGTTTTGAGTTTAATAATGCTATTAAAAATTTCAAAGAAATTGTAGTAGATGTTAAAAAGAAAGAAGCACTTGTTAAAAAATATTTATCTGTATCTAAAGCAAACCCCCAAGTACCTGTAATTAAACCCCAAGTAATTTTTTCTTTATCAAAATCCTCATAGTAAGTATTAGCAGTTCTTTGTAATGCGTACCATTCATATCTTACTCCTGTTTCAGCCTTATTTCTCTCACTTAATTGTTTTTTGAAGTGGTTAAGATGCTGAAATAGAATAGGATAGTCTGTTTTTAATAATTGTTCTGCTTCCAAAGAACTGCCATTTATGGAACTATCTGTATGTAATGGAAAATGCCAAGGAACAAATAATAAGCTCAAACCTTGAGGCTTGATTAAATACTTAGTAATATCTTTTCCTCTTAACAAAGGCTTGATTATTTCTCCTAATTGTGGTTCTTGTGCAATAAAGTTATCTTTTACAGCATCTGAAATAAGAAAAGCCTCATCAAATCCAGTAGTAATCCCTCGTCTAATTTTTATGTCAGGTATATCAGCTATCAATCTACCTTTTTGGACAATTTTTTGGACAATATCTACAGAAAGGTTATCATTGAATAACCAAGCCTCTTTATGTAGTTCTTCTCTTTTAAAAACAATCTTTTGACTTATCTCTGCATATATTTCATCTACTTTTTCTATTTTTCTTTTAAAGAAAGGTAAGTAGTCAAAGGTACTATCAACAGGACTTTCATTAGATAACAATAATATTGCACTTGAAACAAGGGCTGCATCAAATACAGGTACTTGTTCAAAGTTTGTGATTAGGGAAATATTATAACTTCCAACAAACTTTCTAAGATTTTTTCCATATTCCGTATTGAAAAATTTATTAGAAGTAATTAAGCATAGATGCCCCTTTGCTTTCAATAATTTCAAACCATGCTCAAAAAAGTAACAACTTAAATCTGCTGTGCCTGAATAAATTTGATAACCTCTTAAGTAAGAACTAAGATGTGCCAATAATCTATGTTGGATATACGGCGGATTTCCCACCACCACATCAAAGCCCACAAAATTCCCCTCATCATCTAAGACTTCAGGAAACTCAAAACGCCACTCAAAAGACCTCCGATACACTTCCGTTTTTGCGTCCCACTTGGCTTTGGCTGCTTCCATTTCAGCCTGCAATTTTTCTAAAACTTCCTCCGTTTGGTGCAAAGACAACTGTTCCGTAACCCACTTATTCTCTAAGGTTTTGTAGGCTTGGTAGTCTGCGTCATTCGGGTTAAACATTTTCAAAAATGTTTGTCTATAACCGTCTAACAAAGCCACAATCCCACGTTTTTTGTCTTTGTCTGTAGCTCCTTTATACAAACTCACCTGTTTCTTGTAGTCGGGCATCAACCGCCGAATAGTTTGGCGTTGGGCAGGGGTAAATTGGTTGAGGCTGTCGTTGAGTTGCAGTTTGGAGATTAAACTATTGCCTGTTTTGATATTAATGTCAATATTAGGCAGGGTTTCCAGATGTTTGTACCCACTTTCTTCAGTATAATACGCATTTTTCAACAGCTCAATCCACAATCGCAACCGACAGATTTTCACCGAATTAGGGTTAATATCCACCCCAAACAAGCAATTTTCTATGATAATTTGTTTTTGTCGAAAAATAGTTTCTTGCACCCTCCTACTTTCAGGTAGGTTACGTAAATAAATAAATACATCTTGGTCATCATCTAATATTTTCAATTCATCATTTTCTACCGTTATTGCATACCTCGACAAAGTTCTCCCATTTTTGTCCATCAAAATCCCTAATTCATGCTTAATTACAAGCATTTCATTAAGGGCAGATACTAAAAAGTGTCCAGAACCCACCGCAGGGTCGCAAATTTTCAGACTATTTACAATTTTCTCTGCATCTTGCCTATCTTTAATTTTTTCAGCTATATCTTCTATCGTTTCACAATTCCACTGTTTTACCTCGTTAAATTTCTGCACCACAGCCCGCCTAATAGTTTCCCTACACATATACATAGTGATAAAGCCCGGGGTAAAGAAAGAACCATCTTGATAACCATTGATTTTCTCGAAAACTAAGCCCAATACCGAAGCCGTAATCAAAGGCTTGTTATCTTCTTGAATTTCGCCCTTACCTTCTGCTCCAAAATCATACGCATCTAAAAACGCAAACAAATAATCTAAAGTACGCAAACCTTCTGTTTGTTTACGCCCTTTGTAGTCTTTCAATACGGTTTGAGGGTATAAAGGCAAAATTTTGTCTGTATGCAAATTACCAATCAATACCGTTTGATGTTCCAATTCTGTAATTTCAAACAGCGAAGAATTAAGATAAGGGATTTTTTCGTATAACTTTTGTGTGTCGGGGTGACGGTTTTCGGGTTGCTTTGCCAACACTTCAAAAAACAAAACATCTAAACCACTTGCACAACGCAAATTTTCGGCAGCCAAAAAAGCATACGCCTTATTTCCTTTGTGATACGACAGTAATTGTGCCTCTAATAATTTCAGAAATAAAATACGATTTATCCAAGTAATAGTCAGTTCTAATGCTACGCTAAAAAGTTGTTCTTCACGAGTTGCCCCAAAATTTTCTATAGTAGGCAGTCTGTCTAATTTTTGTAGGCTTTCTATCCGCAAAATAGTTTCTTCTAAAATACTTCCCGTATTCCTTTCTCCTTTGGCTTTACGTTGTATCAATTTTTTTCCGCCTTCTTGCACTTCTATTAGCCCCATAATGTGCAATAACTCAAAGTAAAACCCCCTATCCAACGTATTACTATCATTCACAAAGGGCAGTTTCAACAAAAATTCGGGGGTAAACAATCTGTATAAATCCAATAGCTTTTTGTCCTCATCGGGGTTGTTTTGGCGTGCCAATTCCCTATAATTTTTGAGGTTGCAATACACAAAAGTCAATTCCTCTTGCAAATTCGCCACAAAAGGCTCGGCTATTTGTTTGTAAAAAAACTCTGTTCGGCTGTCTGCCAATCTCCCCGCCTCAAAATCCTGAAACTGCTGCACCAACGTCTTATTTTGGGCAAATAGTCTATCTATTTCCTGCACATCAAACACAAACCATTCATAAACATTTGTTATAATCAAATGCCTGATTTCTAAGTTTTTATGCGTAATTCTTTCTCTTAAATAATACAAAATTAGCTCGTGAAAAGCCTTTACATTCAGGTTTTGTAAAGTAGGCATTTCGGCACTATTCGTAGTTTTTTTAGCTTCTATGATAACCCCCACAGGGCTTTTGGCAGTTTCGCCATTGTGTATCACCAAATCATTTCGCCCTTTGGTATTAACGAAGTGCTTGGATTTGTAGTAGGTTTCTTGCAAAAACTGAATTACCAAATTCTTATGAAACTCCTCTGTTTCTTTGTCGTTGATACTGTCTAACAACAACGACAACTGCGTTTTGAAAGTATCCATCGCAATACGGGTAACAGACAAACGGCGGTAAACACCCTGCAAAGGTTCTAAATGAATTTGTGGATTGGTTTTCATAATTTTTCAATCGTAAAACAGTAGCAAGGCTTTAGCGGGGCTGCCTAAGCCTGTGTATGCACAGACTAAAGTCTATGCTACAAAAAGACGGGTAAATATAATTTTTTATTTTTAAAAGTATGCTTGTTTTAAAAGTTTTTTGTTGCTAATACATTTTTAAATATTTACGATAGTAGTAATAGCTACGGACTTGTTTATACCAAATCTTAGCATTTGCTTTTACAAAGTAAATGATAGGCTAATTTGAGGCAAAAGAAATCTAAAGTAAGTAATAGATTTTCTGCTTCACTTCTCCACCTTCTTTCAATATTTCCTATCTTGCAAAATATTTTTACACTCACCAAATCATTATCGTTTTCATACAATTTATTTACTAACTCATTGACATCATGCGAATTGCGTTTCTTTTCACACTTTTATTTTACATAACAAGTAGTGCATTTGCTCAAACTACCTTGTTACAGTCGGGACCTATGTTGGGTTATTCTGCCATGCGAGAAGTTTTTTTATGGGTACAAACCAAATCAGAAGCTACTGTTCATTTTGAATACTGGGAAAAAGGTAAACCACAAAGCCGTGCCAAAACAGACAAAGTAGTTACTAAAAAAACAGAAGGTTTTACGGCACGTATCACAGCTACAGACCTTACGCCAAGTACAAAATATGAATACGAAGTATTTATCAACGGCAAAAAAGCCGAAAGACCTTACCCTTTGGAGTTCCAAACACAAACTTTATGGCAATACCGTACAGACCCACCTAATTTTAAATTTGCATTTGGCAGTTGCAACTATGTGAATCAACCTCCTTATGACCGTCCCGGTACGCCTTATGGTGGCGACCACGAAATATTCACAGAAATAACCAAACAAAAACCCGACTTAATGGTGTGGGGTGGTGATAATACGTATTTGCGAGAGGTAGATTATGACTCTTATAGTGGTATGCTTGCACGTTACACACATACAAGGTCTTTGCCCGAAATGCAGCCCTTGTTAGGTGCTACACACCATTTGGCTACTTGGGACGACCACGATTACGGTCCTAATGATGCCGACAGAAGTTTTATTTACAAAGACGAGGCAACTAATATCTTCAAGATATTTTGGGGCAATCCGAACTATGGCGTAGGCACAGACGGCAAGGGCATTTCTGGCAAAGCAGCATGGGCAGACGTAGAGTTTTTTATCTTAGACAACCGTTATTTTAAAAGTCCTAATGACCGTATCGACACCTCAAAAGAGTTATTAGGTGAGCAACAAATAGAGTGGCTATTAGACGCATTGGCAGAGAGCAGAGCTACTTTTAAGTTTATCGTGATGGGGGTACAAGCCTTGAACACCGCAGCCATGTTCGAAAACTACAGCACTTGTGCAGAGGAAAAAACGAAACTATTAACAAAAATTCGTGAAAATAAAATTAGAGGAGTGGTATTTTTGACAGGCGACCGTCATCACACTGTCCTAAGTATGTTGAAAGAAAGTGATAAAGTGTATCCTATTTATGACTTTACGGTTTCTCCGTTTACCTCTGGCGTACACGCACCCCACCCCGAAGAAAATAACGCCTTAGCTGTTGCCAATACTTTAGTAACAGAAAAAAACTTTGCGATTTTTGAAGTAACAGGTGCTACCAAAGAAAGAGTATTAAAAGTGTCTATTATTAACTCCAAAGGCGAAGTGAAATGGACAAAAGAAATTGCAGCCAAAGACTTGCGTTAAAATAGAGCTAAATTGTAACATAGACTTTAGTCTGTGAAAAATAAGTAATTGATGCTACATGGGTAAAAAAAGTTGTAATCTTTTCAAAAGATTACAACTTTGGCATTACATCTTTAAGCTGATGCTTGCTTGGCAGCCCATTTTTTATCTAAACTTTTGAGCAAAGGATATGCAAAAACAGATAGCAAAATAATACCTGCCCCACCATAAAATCCTGCCGTCATTTTGTTGTATTCGCCAAACCACACCGCCGCAATGATTATACCATACACAGGCTCCATGTTTACAGACAAGTTTACGGCAAAAGGCGAAACTCTTTGCATAATTTCCACACAAGCAGCGTAAGCATAGACCGTACACACAACACCCAAAAAGAAAACCCCTACCCAATTTCCCCAATCTTTTTCGGCAAAGCCCAATAGGTATATTTCGGAAGATTCTGCCCAGCTACTTTGTAAATAAAAAGGTAGAAAAATAGCCGTACAGAGGGCAGCCCCCAGCATTTCGTACAAAGAAATGGTAATGTGGTGGTAACGTGAGGCTAATTTGCCGTTAATAACCGAAAACATAGACACAAAAACCGCAGAGGCTACCGCCATCAACAAGCCGACAATGTAATTGAACTGAAAACGAAAAATAAGGTACAACCCTGCAATGATGATAAGCCCCAAGAGGACTTCGTACCACCGAACAGCCCGCCGCATAACTATAGGTTCTATAATAGATGTCCACAGCGAAGTAGTAGAAATGCCCGCCAAACACACTGAAATTGTGGAAACTTTGGCAGAACCGAAAAATAAAATCCAGTGGAGGGCTGTTAGACTACCTGTAGCCACCATAGCCAAAATAGCCTTTGTACCTATCTGAAATTGTTGTTTGTACCAAAACATCAAGATAGTTAAGCCAATAACGGCAATGATACTGCGGTACAATACCAATTCCATAGCAGGCATAGTCGTGATTTTGCCCACTACTGCCGTAAAGCCCCAAAGCAAGATAATAAAGTGTAAGTGTATGTAGTCTTTCATTGCAAATAAATAGGGTTAAGAGATAATGTACAATTAGTAATTAGTAAATTTTTAATTAAAAATAAGTAATTGGAAAAAATAAATGTACCACAGACTTTAGTCGGGGACGCATAGTCTGTAATATCTTGATAATCAAAGACTCACAGACTAAAGTCTGTGGTACAATATTATCAATTAATTAGTTACTCTTACTTACAACTAATTAATAATTAACACAATATATCATTTTTTTGAAAAATGACATATTGTGTTAGCAATCCATAACAAAAATTATTTATAAGTAATAGAAAACAATAAAACGTAGTTTACAATTTTTTGTAATTACTTATAAGTGAAGTACAAGAACAGAAGTTCATTAAGAAAATAATAAATATTTATCTTTTTGTAATTTTTAATTAACAATTTACTAATTAACGTAAATTGCGTAGTGTTAGTTTAGCCCCACCCACACCCTTCCAAGTCAGTTGCTCCCCATAGGGAGGGGAGCTTGTAAGTAATTGATTTTCAAGCTCCCTCCCCTGCGGGGGAGCAACTGAGTTGGAAGGGTGTGGTGGGGGCATTTAAAGCACTACGCAACTTACGTTAATTATTAGTTAAAAATTACCCTACCATAACCACCAAATACTCTCCACTCAAATATTGATTGGCTAATTCTTGCAGACGGGTTGCCGTAACACTTTCTACTTGGTCTATGTAGTTTTGGTAGTAGTCTGCGGGGAGGTCATACATGAAAATATTGCGGTAGTGGTCTGCAATGGCAAAAGGCGTGTTCAGGTTGTTTACAAAACTGCCCTTCAAATAATTTTTTACCATTTTCAGCTCCTCTTGGGGTACTTTGTGGCGTTTCAGTAACTCTATTTCCTTAAAAATCTCCTCAACGGTGTGTTCTCTTGAGTCTTTTTTCACGTCAGCACTTATTACCCAATACGCTGCGTTGTAATGTGCCACCACAGACGAATGAATACCATAAGTATAGCCTTTTTCTTCACGAATATTCGCCATGAGCCTTGAACCAAAATAACCACCTACTACGGTATTTAGCACCCTAAACGCCGAATAATCGGGGTGTTTGCGGTTAATCATTGGTTTGCCCACTTTTACAGAGGTTTGTACGGCATCTGGTTTTTCTATATAAATTTTCTTACCAACCGCCTGAATATCAAATGCTTGTGTAGCTTTAATAGGCGTAGCTTTGATAGCAAAATGGGCTAAATCTTGCTCTAAATGTTCATGTTCTTTGTCTGATAGATGACCTGCCGTAATCACTTGGAAAGGTTGATGTAAATAATACGTTTGGAAAAACTCTACTAAGGTTTCCAAAGGTGTATTTTCTATTTGTTCGGCGGCGGTGTCTGCACCGTAAGGGTGGTTTTCGCCAATGAGTGCAGCCTTGAAAGTAGAAGAAGCTACATTGGCACTTTTCTCGTTGTTAATCCGAATACCTTGTGCCAAAATATTTTTAACTTTTTGTAGTTCTTTTTCGGGGAAAGTAGCCTCTGTAACCAAATCTTTGAGCAGTGCCATCATCGGCTGCAAGTATTTTGTTAGGCAATACAACTCCAAAATGGCATAGTCTGCACCTGCCGACACTTCTATAAAAGCCCCGAACTGGTCTATTTGGGCAGCTATTTGTTCGGCGGTGCGGTGTTTTGTGCCTTCGTTGAGCATACGGGCTGCAAGGGTAGCCACTGCCTTAGTGGGTGCATACCAAGCTCCTGCCTTAAAAATAAACTGAATAGCCACTACAGGCTGTACCCCCGCCTGTATGTGATGCCAACGCAAACCGTTGGGCAAGGCGGTGGTGTGGGGTTGTACCAAATCGAAGGGTTTAATGGGGTGAATTTTTGGGGCAACTGTTCTGTCCATGAATGATAGTATTTGTATGATTGCAAGATATGTATTTTTTTCGCATAGCAATATATAGTCTGCTAAAATTGGTTGGGCTGTTTTTACAGTGAACAGTTAGCAGTAAACAGTTAGCTGTTTTTTTTAGCTTTTTAAAATTAATCACTGATAAATGCAGGTGCTTACAAGTTATATTGAGAGTTTGAGAATATAAGAAGGTGTTTGAGCTAATTTTTTAATTCCGTAGGAATGGCATATTTATAGAAAGTCTAAAATAATTAGATTAAAAGAACTCCGTAGGAGTGGCATATAAACCCGCAATGAAATTGTCCTACGGAGTTCTTTTAATTCATTAAATTCCATTTTCTATAAATATTTTACTCCTACGGAGTTAATTCAAACAGTTTCTAGCAAAAAATAAACATCTTTGTAAAACTACAATTATACTTTATGCAACTCCTTAAACAAATTGTATCCTTCTTTGCTCTTTTCTTCATTACCACTACCCTACTCCACGCCCAAAAAACAGATGAATTTTACAAAGATTTTTTAGAAAAAGTGGAAAATAAAAAATTGGAAATAGGTAAGGCACATCTTATAGACAAAGATATTTACTTATCTGCTGACATAGATACCCTTAACAAAGAGGTTTCTGGACAGTTGGGCGTTGTTATGCACCATACGCCAGATAAAACAAGTATGATAGTTTTCAGGAAAAAAGCAACGTGGCAGGCTGTTTACCAAGAGGACAGCATTCCTCTTTATCCTTATCGTACTAATAACGTAGTTTTTAAAGATTTTAACCAAGACCAAGCCATTGACATATTTGTTGAGGGCAGTGATGGTGGTAATAGGGAAGAACAAAATAACTTGTATGTAGCTCATCTACAATCTTTTACAAGAGTAAAAGGTATAGAGTATTTAAGCTATTGGGAAAGTAGTTTAAGAGCCAATGGCGAATTATATTACTACACAAGATACTATTGTGGTTGTAGTGGAGGTTGTTGGACTTCACAGTTATTCCAAATTGTAGGCTCACAACTCATTTTTAAGGCAGAAGTAGGCTGTAACTGCGAAAAAATACAATACTACGAATACCAAGCTGGGCAACCCGTTGTAGTAGCTACCGAAAAAGATTGCAATGAAGAAGGCACAAAACTTGCCAATGGTTTAGGTGTATATTGGCAAACTTATTTGCAAAATAGAAAATAACTTAATTAAAATTTTACTCTTTGCCATGATACATTTCTTTAAAAAAGTCTTACCCTATTTTATCTGTCTATTTTTTGTAACTAATCTGCTTTACGCCCAAAAAACAGCAGAATTTTACAAAGATTTTTTAGAAAAAGTAGAAAGTAAATTACTAATTGGCAATCAACGATACTACACAGATACAACGGCTTACATTCATCTTTTAGCTTATGTAGATACTTCTTATAACACCAAAGAAAAAATTGGTGTTGTAATGTATGACGAAATTAATGCAATACAATTACGGATTTACAGGAAAATAACGCAATGGGAACTTGTTTACAAAGAAGATAGTATTCCTTTGTACTCTTATCACTTACAGCATATCCTTATCAAAGATTTTAACCAAGACCAAAAGCCTGATGTATTGATAGTGGGTAGTGATGGAGGCTCTCGAAATGAACAAAATAATTTGTATATAGCTCATCAACAATCTTTTACAAGAGTAAAAGGCGTAGAAAATTTGGGTTATTGGGACGGTCATTTGCAACACAAAGGTAAGTTATATTATTATGCTCACTATTCTTGTGGTTGTGGAGGAGATTGTTGGGTGGCTCAATTATTCCAAATTGTAGGCACAGAGTTGGTTTTTGTAGCCAAAGTAGGTTGTAATTGCAACGAAATAGAACATTACCAATACAAAAAAGGTAAAGCTGTTTTAGTAGCTACCGACAAAGATTGCGAAACCTTTAAAGGGCTAACTTTTCATGCAAAACTTCGGAGTTATTGGGAGAGTTATTTAGCAAAACACTAATCCAAACCATTCCAACAAGATGTTACTTTCGCACCGCCTACCGCCTTTCAGTTTGCCTGCAAAAGCCGACTATGGTTATCAATACGACACCGAATTAGAGGGGTATCACGTCTATTTACCGCAGGGTGGCAAGTTGTTTTACAAAGAAGCCATCTTTAATGATGAAACTTCTTTGGAACTCATAGCCTATTTCACTGCCAATAATACCTTCCCCAGTTTCCCCATACATTGGCATCAACAACTTCATGCAGACACTCTTGCACAAATTTTTTGGAAAAACATAGCTTGGCAACAAGACCAAATCAAATTATTCGGAAAAGAAATGTTAGTGCCTCGTCTGTCGGCATGGTACGGCGATGCCCACGCCCAATACACCTATTCGGGGCTTACATTACAGCCCAAAGCATGGAATGAAGGGTTATTGTTTATCAAAGAAAAGGTAGAATATTTTGCAAAAACGCCGTTCAATAGTGTGCTGATGAATTGGTACAGAAACGGACAAGACAGCATGGGTTGGCACGCAGATGACGAAAAAGAATTGGGCAAAAACCCTGTGATAGCCTCTATCAATTTTGGAGCTACTCGCCGTTTTTTGATGCGGAACAAGGCAGACAACTCCCAAAAGCTGGAAATTCACCTTACAAACGGCACTTTGTTAATCATGAAAGGCACAACACAACACCATTGGCAACACGCCGTACCCAAAGAACCGAAAATACAACGCAGCCGTTTTAACCTTACTTTTCGGTATATTTTGCCCTAATGCACAGACTGAAGTTCGATGCTATTAAGCTAAGGGAGCTCTAAATAAGCCCTTTAGGGCTGAAATCTTTGTAGAAAAGATGGGGCTACTACACAAAGCCCCGTAGGGGTAAAATCTGATGACACCCCTACGGGGTTCAGGTGGAGTTACCGTTATCTTTTTCTACAAATATCACACCCCTAACGGGGTTATTTGATTTGCTTAGCTTAATAGCACAGACTGAAGTCTATGCTACAATGTTATTTTAAAAAAATTGTTGGGGCAATTACATAGTTTCTTGTGGCATTTCCAAAGAACTTGTACGGGCATCATTATTATTGGGGGCATTGGTGTAGCTATTTCTACCAAACCACTTGTTTTTGAGTCTGCCTTCCAAATATTGGTGCAAAGGCACTATCAACAAAGCCAACAACGCATTGGCAAATAAGATAAACAAAGGCTCATTTTGCGTAAATTTCGTGATATAAGGGTCTGTAAGTAGCAACACAAACTCGAAGAACAAGAGAAATGAAAAGAACAAGAGTTTTTCTACAAAACTACTCGCCACATTGAACCGACCAAAGATAAATACCAACACAAAAAGCAATAGCGTAAAAAATAAAATGCCCGAATACTGCAAAGCATTTTTTCTTTCTCTTTCGGCTTGTTCTTTGTCTTGTTTGCGTTGCTGTTCTTGCATTTCAAAGGCTGCTTGCAACTCGGCTATTTTTTTCTTAGATGCAGAATTTTCCAAAGAATCTTTGATATTTGTGCTTGTAGAGAGGCACTCATAGGCTAATTGGTAGTTTTCCAAAGACATATAGACTTTGGCAAGGCGGTTATATGCCTCCTGAATGGCAGGCGGAAGTTGCCCTTCTTCGGCAACTTGCAGGCTGCTATCATAATACATTTGTGCTTTTTTATATTGCTTTTGTTCCAAAAATAAATCTCCAAACGTAAGGTAAGTAGTAGCTAATCCGTTCAAGTCGGCTACTTTTTTACTTAAATCAAGACTTTTAGAAAAATAATACTGGCTGTCATCATACTTCTTTTCAGCCATGTACACCAAACCTATTCTCCAAAACGAATTGGCAAGTCCCCAATGGTCTTGTATTTTTTCACGAATGTTCAACGCCTCTTGGTGGTACAACAGAGCCTTTGTCAAATTGCCGTTTTTCATGTACGCCTCGCCCAAGCCGTTGCTCATGACCGTAGCCACAAACTGCTCATCTCCTACCGTTTTGGCTATTTTAAGGGCTTTGTGTAGGTATTCCAACTGTTTTTCTATGTCGCCTTGTTTTTCATAGACCGTACCCAAATAACCCAATACTTTGGCTATTTTGGCACTATCCGCTAATTGTTGGTACAACGGCAGGGCTTTGAGCAAATATTCAGAATCTTTCAAAATATTGCCCTGAAAATAATAACAACCCGCCAAACACAAATATGCATCTGCTATGCCTTGTCGGTACTGTTGCTTTTCTGCAATCGTAAGGGCTTGTTGTGCGTATTGGTGGGCTACGGTGGGCATTGAGCCTTGATACGAGAGGGCAATTTGGTTCAAAAGAGCCACTTTTTGCGTATCAGCCTGCACACCGTCCAAAGCAAAGAACAGACTATCCAACTGTTCTTGGTTTTGGGCTTGCAGACCGTAAATTATGCTATGCAATAGCAAAAAAAATATATAGCAACAACGCAACAACATGAGGCTTAAAAGGTTAAGTAGAGTATTGGAGGCAAGTTGTGTAAGTAGTAGGTACTTTTTGCTTTCAAAAAATATAAAGTACATCTTTTTGTTATCAAATTTTATGCTACAAATCTTACAAGCTGTTAAATGAATAAAAATACAGTGGCGAGTGGCGTAGATTTGCAAAAAAGTTATAATTTTGCAGGTAAAACCGTAAATTTTATAGCTGAAGTTAGCTATAATTTCAAAAAAAATTCGATTTTAGTACACAAATTAGTAATTTTTCATAATTTTTGTATTGAACAAGAATCGATTATCACAACAACCACAACAATCACAATGAACAATCAGCTAAGCCCTTACGGGTATGCCAAAGATGGGAAGGTCTATTTGTATGCTTACATGGACTTTCCTGAAAGAGAAATAGGCTTTGTTAGAGAATCAGACGAAGTCAGTATAGACTACTTCACACGCCGTTTTGAGTTGGCTCGCCTAAAAGTAGCCGAATTGGTGCATGGCGTAGAAACCTCGCAAAACAAAGGTTCTTATTTAATGAAACTCCTACACATGAGAGAGTATTTGGCTACTTTCAATGGCTTAGGAGATTTTCCCGAACTGTTTGGGAAATTAGACGCATTAGAGGAGGAAATTAGGGGATACATTTTGGTCAATAGAGGCAAAAATTTAGACATCAAACGTGCCTTGTTACAAGATGTAGATAAGATTTATACGGCTATGCGTACCTTCCAACATCATGGACAATGGGCTGAATCTACACTGCAACTGAAAGACCTGAAAATGAAGTGGATAAAAACAGGCAGCACTCCCAACGAATATGATGATGAATTGAATTTGCAGTTTAACCAAAAAATAGAGGAGTTCTTTAAAGAAAGAGGCACATTCTTAGATGCTTTCAACAAGATTTTTGAAGAACGCAGAAGTAAATATACGAATCTTATCAATGAATTACGTCAAATCAACTCTTTGGACATAGATGCCACGAGTCGTGTGAGGGAAATGCAAGAAGAATGGAGAAATGTGGGTAAAATAGCCAGCAAAGTTTTTGTTCGTTTGCTCAAATCCTTCAAATATGAGCTAACAGGCTACTACAACCGCCAAAAGAGAAGACAAGAAAAACCTAAAACGCCACTTGAACAAAAACAAGATTTAGTGGCAAAGGTCGAAAGTATGTTGGAGAATGTGGAAACGGCACGTTTGGACGAGGTGAAACGCATACAAGGTCTATGGAAGAACATAGCCAAAGTCCCCGATGCTATTCAAGAAAAAGACCTAAATACAAAATTCAAAATAGCTTGTAACGAAATTTTCGAATACCATTTCTTGCTAAAAACCGTAAAGTCTAAGCATGATAATTTTGTGCAAAAAACCCGTTTTGAACAGTTGAAAATCAAGATTAGAACCTTGAAAGACTCTATCAAAGAAGACGAGGTAATGTTAAATGAAATGAATGCTGCTCGTAATAAGTACAAAATTGGTATGGAACAACCGCCAATGACTGCTGACCACATCAATTTGATTAACAAAATCAAAACTAAACAACGTATCTTGAAGAAATTGCAAGATGCTTTAGAAAAAAACTACTAATCTTTTATACTACAAACTTTCTAAGTTACAGTAACTTAGAAAGTTTTTTTGTAAAAATAATTATGAAATAGATATTATCAAGGTCTGTAGCATAGACTTCAGTCTGTGCTTGTAATATATTGCTAATCAACTAATTACTACACAGACTCGGTGTCCCCGACTAAAGTCTATGTTACAAAACCTTAATAATATCTCACTTTCAAATATTCTTTTTTGCTGTATTTTTGCAACCCATAGTCATTAACCTTTGCTGTTTTGAAACTCGACCTCAACACGATACAAGCCCCTATTGCTGCTGAAATGGCAGTATTTGAAAAGAAATTCAAAAACTCTGTTCGCACCAAAATTTTGCTCTTAGACAAAATCATGACGTATATCGTCAAGAGTAAGGGTAAACAGATGCGTCCTATGTTTGTGTTCCTAACGGCAGGTGTTTGCGGTAAGATTGGCGAAGCTACACACAGAGGGGCTGCTTTGATAGAATTGCTACATACGGCTACATTAGTACATGATGACGTGGTAGATGACGCAGACTACAGGCGAGGCTTTTTTTCTATCAATGCTTTGTGGAAAAACAAGGTGGCGGTATTGGTAGGCGACTATTTGCTGTCAAGAGGCTTGTTATTGGCGATTGACAACGGTGATTTCGAACTCTTGCGAATTGTATCTACGGCAGTAAGAGAAATGAGTGAAGGTGAATTGCTGCAAATAGAAAAAGCAAGGGCTTTGGATATTACCGAAGACGTATATTTAGAGATTATTCGCCAAAAAACGGCTACTTTGATAGCTGCTTGCTGCGGTGTGGGGGCTGCATCGTCTGGGGCAAGTGCCGAACAGATTAGTATGATGCAAAAATTTGGTGAATTGATAGGTATTGCCTTCCAAATGAAAGATGATTTGTTTGATTATGGCACAGAAGAAATTGGTAAACCTTTGGGTATTGACATTAAAGAAAAGAAAATGACGCTGCCCTTGATTTATACACTAAACAATGTAGAGAATAGTTTGCGTAGAAAAATCATTAATATTGTAAAAAATGAAAGTGAAAATCCTAAAAAAGTACAAGAAGTTATAGGCTATGTCAAACAGCATGGGGGCTTGGAATATGCAGCCGAAAAGATGAATACCTATTATGATGAAGCAATGAAAATGTTGGGCAATTTCCCAGATAGCACCTACAGAACTTCTTTGCAGCAATTAGTAGAGTTTACGATAGCCCGCAATAAATAAAATCTATTAATTAACGCAAGTTGCGTGGTACAAAATGTACTGTATCCTTCAGGGTACAAGGTAAGTTTGAGTTTAGTTTAATGTATTTTTATATAATTATTTTTATAGTTACGTTTAAAAATTTTAAAAATTATATTATTGACCTTGCACCCTAAAGGGTACGGTACACTTAATTAATAATTGTGCCTTAGCACTTAACCCTCTTTTATTCTACTTAATTTTTAAACACAGGTTCTTGAAGCCTGTATTTTTTGTTTTATGAAAAGCATATTAATTACTTTCGGGGCTTTATTGTATGCCTCTCAACTTTTTGCTCAAGGTACAGATTGTAGTGCTGCTTTGCCCGTTTGTGGCAACCTCCAACTTACCTACAATCCACAGGGACGTGGTATTAATGATTTTGCCAACCCCTTGAACAACGGTGGTTGTTTTACTGACGGTGGTGGCGAACACCAATCGGCTTGGTATAAAATAAAGATAGCACAAGGAGGTTCTCTAACTTTTGTGCTAATTCCAGACAATCCAAAAAATGATTATGACTTCGGTATTTGGGGGGCAAACACAGATTGTGATGCCTTAGGCAGCCCTGTGCGTTGTAATACCGCAGCTGAAGCTGGCGAAACAGGTTTAGCTACTAATAGCTCGTTTAATTCGCAAGGACCGGGTACTGGTTCTAATAAATGTGCAGCCTTAGAGGTAAAGGCAGGTGAAACGTACTATTTACTTGTAGATAATGCAAGTAGAGTGGGTGGAGCTGCCTTTAAGTTAAACTTTGGAGGTACGGCTGTGTTGGGCGAAGTAATTAATATAGAGTTCACCGTTAAAGAAATTGAGTGTGGGATTGTTGCATTTCAGAGTAGTTCGAAGTCTTGTAGTGGCGAAGTTCTTTCGCATACGTGGGAAATTATCACCCAAAAAGGACAAATTTTGCATACCTTGACAGGCGAAAAAACACAAAGTCCTTTGTTGGCAGCAGGTAATTACCAAGTTAATTTGACAGTCAAAAGTCCGTCTGGTAATACAGAAAGAAAAAGTATTTCATTGGCTATTAAAGACAATGTAACATTAAAAACGAAAAACACCTTAGTTTGCAACCAACTTACTATAGAAGCTATGGCTAATTCTTGCCAAAATGCAAGTTTTGACTATGAATGGATAGTAAAAGATAAAAAAGGTAAGCCAATTTTTCAGAAAAAAACGACACAAGCCACACAGACTTTTTTATTGGATAATGGACAACAAACCGTAACCTTAAATGCAAGAAGTTCAACGGGGATTACACACAGTAAAGACACTACAATTACTTTGAATATAGCAACTGTGCAGGTATTACAAAAAGAATTGGTTTGCTTTGATGATGGGCAAACAGCTACCCTTACCGCCTCTACAACGACAAAGGACAATAAACAAGCTACTTTTCAGTGGTTATATGGCGGTGCTGTGGTAGGCACAGGCGAAACTTTGCAAACAAACAAAGCTGGCGACTATGAAGTGGTCGCACAATACGAACAGTGCCAATTAAAAGGTGGTATTACGGTAGAAAATAACTGTGCGGCGGTTATTTATGCACCTACAGCATTTTCTCCCAACAAAGACGGTTTAAATGATGTCTTAAAGATTTGGGGCAAGAGATTTAAGGATTTGGAAGTACAAATATATGACCAATGGGGAACAGAAATTTTTGCCTCTCTCCTACCCGATGAACAAGGATTTGTAACTTGGGACGGTACACACAAAGGCATAGAACTCCCCACAGGTACATACATACTGACGATGAAATATTTGGATTTGGGGACTTTGTTGGTTACTAAAAAACAGCAGGGGATTACGGTGGTGCGTTAGTCTAATTTATATGCAAAGATGTTAGGGTCGTGCTATGAATTGTTATACCTCTTGCACCGATTGTCAAGGTCTTCGACCATTGCCAACGGTTTAAAATACGTTGGCAATGGTCGAAGACCTTGACAATCGTATAACATTTTAAGGCACGAC
>CANGYA010000100.1 GCA_947457925.1 Cytophagales bacterium
TTGTGGAAACCCCTAAAAAAACTATTCAATACCAATACGCACCTACGCACCTACAAGCCTCTGAACCTACTCGTTACCACATAGAACAGTTGGGCGAAGGCGAAATGATTATTAACATGGGACCTCAACACCCCTCTACACATGGTGTTTTGCGATTAGAAGTCCTCACAGACGGCGAGGTAGTAAAAGATGTAGTGCCTCATATTGGTTATTTGCACCGTTGTTTCGAAAAACACGCAGAAGCCTTAGCCTACAACCAAATCATTCCGTATGTGGACAGGCTGGACTATGTAGCTGCCATGAATTGCGAACAAATCTATGTCATGGGTGTAGAAAAACTATTGGGTTTAGAAGGGAAATTACACAAAAGAATAGAGTACATCAGAGTATTAGTAGCAGAACTGAACCGTTTAGCCTCGCACTTTGTGGCGGTAGGTACGTATGCCATTGACATTGGCGTTTTCACGCCGTTTTTATGGTTGATGCGGGACAGAGAATATATTTTGAGGCTCTTGGAATGGACTTGTGGGGCAAGAATGTTGTATAACTACATTTGGGTAGGCGGTTTGTACTATGACCTGCCTGTAGGTTTTGAGGAAAAATGTAGAGAATTGATGAAGTACCTCAAACCCAAACTCAAAGAATTACAAACTGTATTGATAGACAACACAATTTTTGTGCAACGCACCGCTAATATTGGTGTATTGCCTTTGACCACCGCCATTAACTACGGAGTAACGGGGGCTATGTTGCGAGCTTCGGGCTTACAATACGACCTACGCAAAATAGACGGCTACAGCGTCTATCCTGAATTGGACTTTGAAGTGCCTACGGGCAAAGGCAAAATGGGAACTGTAGGCGACTGCTGGGACAGAACGGAAGTGCGTATCTTGGAATGTTGGGAAAGTATCCGTATCATAGAACAGTGTTTGGATAAACTACAAGGCGAATGGAAACGCAGCAAAGAGTTTAACCCACAAGCCCAAATACCCAAAAAACTACGCACCGCCAAACAACAAGATTTGTATGTACGAGGCGAAAGCCCCAAAGGTGAATTAGGCTTTTATTTTCGCAGCACGCCCAACAGTGATGTGCCGTATCGGGTAAAAGTCCGTTCTGCTTGTTTCAGCAATTTGTCTGTATTACCTGCCATTTCCAAAGGCTGTTTAGTAGCCGACCTTATAGCCGTTTTAGGTTCTTTGGATTTAGTCATGGGCGAAGTGGATAGGTAATTATTTAGGCACGTTGGCAATGTGGCTTAGGCAGCCCCGTCCCGACCTTGACAATCGTACCTAAGTAATTACGAAAAAAATAATCATTTATTAGAGGTTATTAAGGTTTTGTATTACAGACTGTAGTCTGTGTGATAATTACTTGATTATCAATATATTAAAAGCACAGACTAAAGTCTATGCTATAGATGTTAATAAGTTCTATTTTGTCTTTTTACTTATTTCATCTAACCAACCCGCCACTTTTTTAGTCAAATTGCGGTGTGTGTAAGCCTCCAAAGACTTATTTTGTTGGGTAATACTGCCTTTTGACCTAAAAACTTCATAATAGTTTTTCAAAGCCAACTTCAAATTTTCTTCGTCTGTATAAGTAAAAGTTTGTCCTGCTTGGGTGCTTTGCAAAATCCTATCTACATCACTTTGGGGTAAACCTAAACAGATAATAGGTCTTTGAGCTGCCAAATACTCAAACAATTTGCCCGGAATACGTCCCATCGCATTGTGAGCTTGGTTCAATAATAGCAATAAAATTTGTGAATTTAGGACATATTGCAAAGCCTTGTCCCTATTCACTTGCGGAATCAGCCGAACTACTTTTTCAATGCCTGCCTGCTGGTAACTTTGTACTACCAAAGTATCTACTTGTCCAATGAGTTGAATTTCAATGACTTCCTCAAAAGATTTTCCTAACTCTTTGCACAACTCTGCTACCACCTCAAAAAGCACAAGGGGGTTTCTGTCATCTCCCAAAAGTCCTGCGTGTGTGATAGTGAGTTTTTGGTCAGGTTGGCTGCTCACATTGGCAAAATCCGCCTCGTCATAACCCCAATACCACACATCTACATTTTTACCACCAATCTGTTCCAAATCTTTCTTCCATTGTGGGCTAACAATAGTCGTTTTGTGGGCTGTTTGCAGAGCCAACTGTTCCAAACGGTGGTGTTTACGGTCTGCCCATGTCGTCAGGCTCAACCGTTGGTAATAATCTACTTGCGTCCAAGGGTCTTGAAAGTCCATTAACCAAGGAATGCCTGTGGCTTGGCTTACATAACAAGCTATCAACGTATTAGTATGCGGAGGCCCATCAGAAAGTATCGCATCAACGGGGTTTTCTTTGAGCCACTGTACTAAATATTTTACGGAGGGTTGTATCCAAAAAGCACGAGCATCGGGAATAAAAAAGTTGCTACGTATCCACACAGACAGCTTGTGTTTCCAATCTCTGGGTTGGTCTGTAGCTACCAAGGCATTATTGGCATTGGCTGTAGGGGCTTGTTTCGTAAATTTTTTATAAAAAGTGTAGGGTTCAAAAATAGGCTGCCTAAGAATGGTTATATTTTCAGGAATATCTTTGTTGTTGCTCTCGTCAAAAGAGGGATAATGTGCATCTTTGGCGGTGTAAATGATTGGCTCCCAACCAAACTCACGCAGGTACTTCGCCAATTTTAGGCAACGCAATACGCCTATTCCCCCACAAGGGGGAAAATAATACGTAATAATCAATACTTTTTTCATACTAAATATTTGCCATTTTATAGCTTCTATCCAATTCTATCAAAAAGTCTATAATTCCGTCTATCGGCATTACATAGTCTATGTTTGTAGCAGCTATAGCTGCCGAAGGCATAGCATTAATCAAACTGTCTTCTGGAGATTGCACGACTGTCAAACCGCCAGCCTCTTTAATTTTTTTCATGCCCAAAGCCCCATCTTTATTTGCACCAGATAATAAAATACCAATCAACTTGTCTTTGTAAACATAAGCAGCCGTTTCGAAAGTATGGTCTATGGCAGGTCTTGAGTTATTCACCAAATCTTCTGAGGAAAGGGCTATCGTATTGCCCAATTCTATACACAGATGGTAGTTGGCAGGGGCAAGATACACCATACCTCTTTTGATAGGTTCTTTGTCATAAGGCTCTACCACAGGTTTGTTACTTTTGATACACAAAGCCTCTACAAAGCCATTTCTTACGTGCTTGAGTCTATGCAAACACAAGAAAATGGGCAAAGCAAAATCCTTAGAAACAGTCGCCAATATGCGTGTTACTAACTGGAAACTGCCTGCCGAGCCACCAATCACTATAGCCTTGTACTTGTTATCGGGTAGATTAAAATTCATGATGTCAATACTTTTTCGTTATATTTTCGGTTTTGTATCACCAAAAATAGTTGTCTGGGCAAAATGTAGGGAGTTATGAGGTGCAGTAGTTATGAAGTGATAGGTAATTAGTCTTTAATTTTCTTATAAATTTTCTCTTCATTATTCACCACAATAAACTTGTTGGCAATTTCACACCAAATCAACGATTCTTTTGAACCAATCGCCAAATAGCCGTACTTGAATAAACTTTCGTGTAATCTATTCAAAACATTATTTTGGAGGGTTTGGTTAAAATAAATCATCACATTTCTGCACAAAACGAGGTCAAATTTAGAGAAAACAGCCCCTTGTACCAAATCATGACGGCGGAAAGATACATTTTGCATCAACGCCTTGTCCATGACTGCCTCGCCATTTACTTCCTTGAAGTAATCGTCAAGACTATGTACGCCCATGTACCGTTGGTAGTTTTTGCGGTTTACGTCCATGTTTTTCATAGAGTATGTACCTGACTGGGCTTTTTTGATAATGGCAGTGTCTAAGTCTGTGGCAACGATACGGGCTTTGTCCAAAATACCCATTTCTTGCAACACAATGCTCATAGAATAAACTTCTTCGCCAGACGAGCAGCCTGCGTGCCAAATACTGATTTTATCGTGGCTCAATAAAATGTTTGGAATGATTTGTTCTTTGAGGATTTTCCAAAAGGTTGGGTCACGAAACATCTCTGTTACGTTTACTGTGATTTCAGAAATAAATTCTTCGAAAAAGTCTGTATTAGAATCTAAAATAGCAATGAGCTTATCCACACTTTTTAGTTTGTATAACTCTAATACTCTTTTGATACGTCTTCGGAAAGAAGACATAGCGTAATCTTTAAAATCGTAGCCATAGCGTTGCTTTACGAGGTCTGTAAGTTTGCGTACATCTGCTATGTCTATGTCGTTACCGTTGTCTGTGAATAGTGGTGTCATGCTATAGTCTTATTGATTTATGTAATTTAGCATATTTTGATACAAAAACAAAAGAACAGTTATTTTTTTATTTTCCAAAACTATTTTACCCTTGTACGTACAAAAGTAAGATTTTAGCCTTTTAATCACTAAAAAACTATGCTTGCATAACAAAAACACAAGCACACTTGGCTTACGAAAAAACTTGTGAGCTTGTGTGCTTGTGGCCATACAATAACACTACTTCACGTTTTACCTACAAATCAAAACCACAATAAGACAAATCAAAACTCTTGTTGTTAATTGGGAAATCGGAAATTTCTTGGTTACGCAGGGCAAGAGCCAACGCCAACCAATTATGAAAAGAAGGGTCTTTAACTTTGTAATGAGCTAACTCACCATTTTCGTCTGTAACTGCCGAATGGACAATTTCGCCACGCCAACCTTCTGTCATCGAGATAGCAAAACTTTGGGCTTGCAGTTCCACTTCCATTCGGGGTTTGGGTGCAGGTGGTAACTTCGCTATGTCTTGCGTAAAAGTTTGTAACAATAGTATTGATTTTTCTATTTCTATTTTACGCAATAATCCTCTTGCGTACACATCACCTGTTTGTACGGTAGCAGGTTTATAAGGAATTTCTTTGAAGGCTGCAAAAGGGTGCGAATACCGTATATCTCTTGGCAAACCGCAAATACGTGCAGGCATACCCACTGCCCCTATCAATTGGGCTTGTTTGGCAGTAATAGTGCCTATATTCTCGAAACGGCTTAAAACAGAAGGCATATTAAACGCCAATAGGTTCATTTCTTGAAATTTAGGAATAAAATCATTCAACAAATTATTTAATCTTTCTATCAATTTGTCGTGCATTGGGTAATGGCTACCTCCTACCCGAATCAAAGATTTAGCAAAACGGTTGCCACACCACCATTGGGCATAATTGATGACAGGAGTACGCAAAGCCCCCAAAACGGCAGCCCCTAATTGGTAGGCAATATCTGTGAACATGGCACTAAGGTCGCCAACGTGAATAGCCACCCTTTCTAACTCCAATGCCGTTGCTCTTTCTAAATGCAACCTTTCTGCCACTTTGATATTTCCCAATGTTTCCATTAAACTCACAAACGCCAAGGTATGCCCCACTGTGGTATCGCCAGCTATATTTTCGGCTAAAGTTGTGCGTTGCAACAAGTGTTTTTTGTCTATCATCAGTTGCTCTATGCCTCTGTGCTGAAAACCTAACTGTATTTCCAAATGCAATACTTTTTCACCATTACAAATAAACCGAAAATGCCCCGGTTCTATTACGCCTGCATGAATAGGTCCTACACCAACTTCGTGTAGTTGGTCTGAAGTAATTTGGTAAAAAGGATAATTGGCAATATTTTTTTTCTTGTCGCTGCGGTTGTGGGCATACCGCACAGGTTTTAGCCAAGGGTGTCCTGCAAAATTTACCTGCCAATTTTCTGCAATTTCTCTTTCGTAAATGTGCATGGCATAGTGTTTTTCTGTCAAAGACGGTAATTCGTGCCTATCCTTCATGTTCAGTTCGTAAGAACACACATCTATAATGTGTTTGGCATCATCGGCAATGCCACAAAGGAATTTCAGTTTTGTACCCAAGGGGAACCCATAATACAAGACACAACGGCGGTAGGGCTGGTCTAATAAATCACTAACGTGTTGGGCAAATTTTTTGTAAGGCAACGTAGGGATACTACTAAGGGTTATGGCTTCGTTGTTTTTGAGGGTATAATGCAATTCGTTCATGGGTAGTCGTGATTAGGCAGTACGTATGCAAGTGAGTTTATTAGTCAATGTATTCGCCTAAAAGCAAATATATTTTTATTTTATACCAATTATAAGTAGTATTTAGTTCAATGCGTAAAGATGTCATCTTTTGTAAAAACAGTAGAATTGCAAGGTTTTACACTCTTAAAAAGATGACATCTTTGGACTGTATCTAATCTATAATTGGTATTATCTTATTCCTTATTTTGTATAAAGTTTGCAACCCCATACAAAATAGGAATAGTTTTAGTAAAAATAATAAAACCTTTGACAATGCCACCACCAACAAGGGTTAAAAGCTACTTAGAGTTGTTATATTGTAGAGGTTATTAAAATGTTTTTACATGAAAATATGAATTTTCCACAATATATTTTATTAAGTAGTTGCCTATAATTAGTTTAGGTTATTTTTTAGAGTAAAAAACTTATCAATAACTTGATAATCAACAACTTAAAATAATTTTTGATTAAAAATTTACTAATTAATAATTGTGCGTTAGCTCTTAACTGCTCACTACTTCTGATTCACCTTTTGCAAAATCTCTTTGATTTCAAAGGCAGTAAAAGCAAAGTACAAGGCGAAAAATACAATCGTAAAGTTCACATTTTCATACCCAAAATTCAAGTAATAAAAAAACAAGACCCCTGCCGAGATAAATAAACGAATAGTCGTAGAAGCCATGCTTGCATTATAAAAATCCATTGCCTCTTTGTTTACACCACTATTAAGGACTTTGTAGCTTAACAAAGTAAGAGCTACAAAATAGGCAAAAAGCACCCAAGTAAAATTAAAAATGGGAATATTTGTAAAGAATTTCAACGTCAATAAAACCCAAAGTACAATCACACAAAAAATAAGAAAAGATTTATAAAAAGGCTGCATAAGATTTTTTTTAGGCTGCAAAGGTACACAGAATGTCTTGTAAAAAACAAAGCTACAAGCAGGCATTTATACCAGAGCTACAAATTCACAAACAATTCATATAGAAAAAACGCAAGATGCTATTCATTTACAAGTATTTTGCTTACCTTTGCAGCCTCAAATTTAAAAGAGTGTATGGAAAGCATAAGAAACATTGCCATTATTGCCCACGTCGACCATGGAAAGACGACATTAGTAGATAAAATCATTCATGCCTGCCAAGTGTTCAAAGAACACCAACAAACAGGTGAATTGATTTTGGACAACAACGATTTGGAAAGAGAACGTGGGATTACAATTTTGGCAAAAAACGTGTCTGTACGTTACAAAGGGGTGAAAATCAATATCATAGATACCCCAGGACACGCAGACTTTGGCGGTGAAGTAGAAAGGGTGTTGAAAATGGCTGATGGTGTATTGTTGTTGGTAGATGCCTTTGAAGGTACAATGCCTCAAACTCGTTTTGTATTAGGCAAAGCATTGGGTTTGGGCTTAAAACCTATCTTAGTAATTAACAAAGTGGACAAAGAAAACTGCCGTCCTGATGAAGTACATGAATCTGTATTTGATTTGATGTTCAACTTGGGTGCTACGCAAGACCAATTAGATTTTACAACCTTGTACGGTTCTTCTAAACAAGGCTGGATGAGCTTAGATTGGAAACAGAAAACAGATACTATTTTCCCATTGTTAGATAAGGTGTTAGAGCAAATTCCTCCAGCACCATTCGTAGATGGTACGGTACAAATGCAGGTAACTTCTTTAGATTATTCTTCTTTCGTAGGTCGTATTTCTATTGGTAGAGTTTATCGTGGTACATTGAAAGAAAATAGCGTTGTTACCTTGTGTAAAAAAGATGGCACAATGCCAAAAGTAAAAATCAAAGAATTGTTCGTGTTCGAAGGTTTGGGCAGAGTGAAAGTAGCTGAAGTGAAAGCTGGCGAAATTTGTGCGGTAGTAGGTATAGAAGACTTCGAGATTGGTGATACATTTGCAGATGCAGAAAACCCAGAACCATTAACACGTATTTCGGTAGATGAGCCTACAATGAATATGTTGTTTACGATTAACAACTCTCCATTCTACGGCAAAGAAGGAAAGTATGTAACTTCAAGACACTTAAGAGATAGGTTAATCAAAGAAACAGAGAAAAACTTGGCGTTGAGAGTACAACCTACAGACAGAGAAGATTCTTTCTTGGTGTATGGTCGTGGTATCCTTCACTTGTCTGTTTTGATTGAAACAATGCGTAGAGAAGGCTACGAATTACAAGTTGGTCAGCCACAAGTTGTTTACAAAGATATAGACGGCGAAAGATACGAGCCAATGGAGCATTTAGTAGTAGATGTACCAGAAGCAACGGCAGGTAAAGTAATTGAGTTAGTTACACAACGCAAAGGTGAATTAACGATTATGGAGCCAAAAGGCGACTTGCAACACTTAGAATTTAACATTCCTGCACGTGGTTTGATTGGTTTGCGTAGCAATGTCTTGACAGCTACTTTCGGGGAAGCTATTATGACGCACCGTTTCCAAGGTTACGAGAAATTCAAAGGTTCAATTCCTGAACGTATCAGTGGTTCTTTGATTTCTAAAGAACAAGGTTCGGGTACAGCTTACTCTATTGACAAAATGCAAGATAGAGGTAATTTCTTTGTAGAACCGGGTGAAGAAATATACATGGGACAAGTAATTGGCGAACATAACCGTCCTGTTGATTTGGTGATTAACATTACGGCTACGAAAAAATTAACCAATATGCGAGCTTCAGGTTCTGACGAAAACGTAAAGATTGTTCCAAAAAGAATTTTCTCTTTGGAAGAAGCCTTAGAATATATCCAAAAAGACGAGTATGTAGAAGTTACGCCTAAGAGTATTCGTATGCGTAAAATCTATTTGGACGAAAACGAAAGAAAACGTTACGAGAAAAAAGAGGCAATGGAAGCCTAAACAAACAAAATTTCTTAAAATTTATATCCCTACAAAAGTTTTCATACGTTTGTGGGGATTTTTTTTTGCCTAACTTTATATCAAATTATAATTATCTTCAAATCAGTGTCTTATCAATGTGTTTTGTGAATACAGTGTTCCCTTTTATCTTTATACTACCCAAAAATCTCCCTTAAATCCAACAAAAAATCGGGCAAAATATCTTCACCAGACAGCACCACATCAAAACCCTGTTCTGTTGGGGCTATATTTTGAGCATAATCTTTTTGGCGATACACAAAAGTTCTCCGTTTTTTGGGCTGTATCAGCCACGCCAACTCTACACCATTTTGCATATATTCTATCATTTTTTCTTTGGCGGGCTTCAATCTATCACTATCAGACATCAATTCTATCACAAATGTAGGAGCAATGATATAAAACCCGTCTGCATCTTTGTCTATCGTTTCCAGCAAACTTTGTTTGATAAATGTAACATCTGGCGAAAGAACAGACTGCGTGAGAGGCATACGAAAACCGCCATTAGAGTCGGCAGTAACTCCAGCTTTTGAGGTTTTGTTCCAAATACCTAATTCTATTAAGATTTGAGAGTTGTAAATACTTGTTTCTGAATGTGTAGGCATAGTAATAATAAGTTGTGTCAGTCCACGAGTTTCGAAGTTTAAATGGGGATTTTTCTTGCTCAATTTGATAAGATGCTTGTCTGTAATCCTCTTGGTTAATGCCGACAAGTCTATCACTAAGGGAAACGGCATAGCAACTGTATGTACCTCTTCTTCTTCGGGCAATACTACTGGCGGACTGTCTATGATAGGGGCTATAATTTCCATAATAACAATAATTTAAAAGCAAAATAGTAAAAAAATGATGTATTTCAAAATGTAACTTGTCTAAGTTAAACGAATTGTGCCGTTAGGTGCTGTCTATTGTTTTATGAATAAACAGTACCTAACGGCACAAAATTAAAATACCATTTTAAATTAAATATCTATCTTCGCATACTTCGCATTTTTCTCTATAAACTCTTTGCGAGGAGGCACTTCATCTCCCATGAGCATAGAGAACAAATGGTCGGCTTCGGCAGCAGACTCTATCGTAACTTGTTTAAGAGTACGGTTATCTGGTTTCATGGTCGTTTCCCACAACTGCTCGGGGTTCATCTCACCCAAACCTTTGTACCGTTGAATATGTACGTTGTGTTCTTCTTTACCATCTGCCAACTCCATGACAATACGGTCTCTTTCTGTTTCTGTCCAACAATATTTTTCCGTTTTGCCCTTTTTTACCAAATATAACGGCGGTTGAGCTATGTAGATGTACCCTTTTTCTATCAGGTCTTTCATGTAACGGAAGAAGAAAGTCAAAATCAGTGTTCTAATGTGGCTACCGTCCACATCGGCATCGGTCATGATAATGATTTTGTGGTAACGCAACTTGTCTATATTCAAGGCTCTATTGTCCTCGTCTTTGCCAAAAGTTACACCCAAAGCCGTAATCATGTTCTTGATTTCTTCATTGTCATAAATCTTGTGTTCTTGTGCCTTCTCCACATTCAAAATTTTACCTCTTAGTGGTAAAATAGCTTGGAAGTTTCTATCTCTGCCTTGCTTCGCCGAGCCTCCCGCGGAATCTCCTTCCACAAGGTACAATTCACACAAAGACGCATCTCTTTCCACACAGTCCGCCAATTTACCCGGTAAGCCACCGCCACCCATTACGTTTTTGCGTTGCACCATTTCACGAGCTTTGCGAGCAGCCACACGAGCCTGTGCAGCCAAAATCACTTTGTTGATAATGCCTTTGGCTTCTTTGGGGTTTTCTTCTAAATATGTATTCAAAATTTCGCCTACACAAGTGTCCACCGCACCCATCACATCACTATTGCCTAATTTGGTTTTGGTTTGCCCCTCAAATTGCGGTTCGGCTACTTTCACCGAAATAATGGCGGTAAGTCCTTCTCTAAAATCATCTCCACTTACTTCTACTTTTGCTTTTTCCAACAAACCACTGCGGTCTGCATACGACTTGATAGTACGAGTCAAAGCCCTACGGAAACCAGCTACGTGAGTCCCGCCTTCTATCGTATTGATATTGTTTACATACGAGCAAATATTTTCTGTATAAGAGTCGTTATACAAAATAGCCACTTGTACAGGCACATCTCCCGTAGTTTTTTCTACATAAATTGGCGTAGGAATAATTTTGGTACGAGTAGAGTCCAAATATTCTACGAACTCCCGCAAACCACCTTCCGAATAAAATTCATCTTGCAAAGGATTGCCATTTTCGTCTTTTTCACGCAAATCCGTTAGTTTGATGCGAATACCTGCATTCAAATACGACAATTCTCTAAGACGATTGGCTACGGTTTCATATTTAAAAACTGTAGTCGTGAAAATACTTGCGTCTGGTAAAAACGTAACCTCTGTACCTCTGTAATCTGTTTCGCCTACAACTTTCACAGGGTATAATGGATTACCAATATTGTATTCTTGTTGGTGAATTTTGCCCTCTCTAAAAACTCTTACTTTGAGGTGCGTAGAAAGTGCATTTACGCAAGACACCCCAACCCCATGCAAACCACCCGACACTTTGTAAGTATCTTTGTCAAATTTTCCCCCTGCGTGGAGTACCGTTAATACGACCTCTAAGGCAGATTTTTTTTCTTTATGGTGAATACCCACAGGGATACCTCGCCCATTATCTAAAACCGTAATTGAGTTGTTTTCGTTGATTGTTACGCTGATGGTATCGCAGTGTCCTGCCAAAGCCTCGTCCACAGAGTTGTCCACTACTTCCCAAATGAGGTGGTGTAAGCCTTTTACCCCTATATCGCCAATGTACATGGCGGGACGTTTGCGGACAGCCTCTAAACCTTCTAATACCTGAATATTGTCGGCAGAATAATCACTTGCATTGCCATTGGGGGCAGTTGTTACTACTTCTTCCACTATTGCCTCGTTATTTTTCATGCGTTATGGTAGCTTATTAAAAATCAAATTATCATACAAATATACTTCTTTTTTACGGAACTACACAAAATTTAAGGGGCTTTTCACGTAGAAAAAAACAATTTCGCAACAAAAAAATAAATTTAATCAAGTCATTGATTATCAATAATTTAAAGATAATAAAACAAAAATAAGGATAGTTTTAAACAAGTACGATAAAGATGACATCTTTTTGAAAGATGTCATCTTTATCGTACTTGTTTAAAACATTTTTTAGGACTACCGAAAAACAAAATGGGTTAAAGGCGGAGTTGCTTACAATAAATATTTTCGTAAGTACATAAAAAAAGCCCACTTGCGAACAAGTGAGCTTTGTACTCTGTACGGGATTCGAACCCGTGTTACCGCCGTGAAAGGGCGATGTCCTAACCCCTAGACGAACAGAGCATTTTGTTGGGGTGTAAATTGCGTTGCAAAGGTAGTGTGTCTAAAGCAACTTTCCAAATATTTAAGCAATATTTTATCAAAAACTATTTCTGTTATAGAAAAAATGTTGTTTAAGGAGCAAAATAGCCCTTGTAAGGGCTATTTTTATTTCTTTTTGTTCATTTCATCTCGGATTTGGGCAGCCTTTTCGTAGTCTTCGTCAGCCAATGCCTTGTCCAATAGTTTTTGTAAGTCTTCTTGGCTCATTTCGTCTATGCTTGGCTCGGCTGCTTTAATGTTTTTGGTAGCTGGCGTTTCTTTGGTAGTTGGGGCAGCCATTTCTTCCTCTCCCATGTCTATACCTGCTTCCGAAAGTACACTTTCATAGGTATAAATGGGTGCATTGAACCGCAAACCTATGGCAATGGCATCTGAAGGTCGTGCATCTATCTCTATTTTTTTAAATCCTTTGCTACTTGAGCAAATAATTTTGGCAAAGAAAACGCCTTCTTTGAGTTCGGCTATAATGATTTCCTCTACTGCATATTCAAAAGCCTGCCCAAAAGACCTAAAAAGGTCATGCGTCATGGGGCGGTGAGATACAATCTTTTCTATTTCAATGGCTATGGCTTGAGCCTCAAACATACCAATAATGACGGGCAAACGGCGGCGGCGATGCCCTTCTTCACCCAATACAAGGGCAAAAGAGTTGGATTGAGCTTGGCTGGCAGATAACCCCAGTATTTCTAATTTTATTTTTTCCACCTTTGATAACAGCTATGTGAGATATTGAAGGCAAAGTTACAAACTCCACTCAAAAAACAAAATCCTAATTTTTGTATGTTTTAAGAAAAATAATTAGCTAAAAGTGTGCAAGTTAGCAAATTTAGAATTAAATTTGCTCAAAAACTTGTTTATACAACTATTTTAGTATCACTAATAAAACTTAAATTTTTTAAGATGGCGGCAGAAAAAATATTAGTTACGGAGGACAGCTCAGTTATCCAAAACATCACAAGAAAAGTATTGGAATTTCAACAATACCAAGTAGTATTAGCGAAGAATGGTCAGGAAGCATTAGAAGAATTGACAAAACGTGATTATGATGCCGTTTTGTTGGACATCACGATGCCTATCATGGACGGTTTCAAGTGTATCAAAGCCATTCGTGCAATGGAAAATGAGAAAAAGGCGAATATCCCTGTGATTGCCGTTACTGGTAATGCTAAAAACTATTCTGCGGAAGAGTTTAAGGCAATGGGTTTTACAGAGTTTATCCAAAAACCTCTTAATTTTGACTCATTAGTAGAGGTAGTAAATAAAGTGGTTAGAGGCTAATTTCTATTAGAAAATACACCTTAAAAGGCACTCTTACTTGTTTAGAGTGTCTTTTAAATTTATAGGCTTGTTGGTATCAAAAATTTCATTGAAAATTAAAGTCTTATGAATAACAATCTATTAGGGCAAGTGCTAAGTATTATTACGTATATATTTTTACAAGTTTTCTTTCTAAGAAATTTAGTATTATTCGATATTTCTTTTTGTTTTATTTATATATCTATTCTATTACTATTAGAAAAAGAGTGGTCGGCTATTAGTACCATGCTATTAGGTTTTTTTGTAGGCTTTGTGATTGATATTTTCTATGGAACTATAGGCATACACACTTCGGCTTGTGTGTTTGTGGGTTATATGCGACAATACGTTTTAGACTGGACTGCCCCCGGTGGTGGTTATGAAACTTGGATGCAGCCTCGCCTCAATATCATGGGCTTTTCTTGGTTTGCTACGTATGCGTCTTTGTTGGTCTTGTTGCACCATACTTGGCTGTTTTTATTAGAAAATGGAAATTTTCATTTATTAAGTTTTACTTTTGTCAAAATCATTGCCAGCACTTTACTTACCTTACTACTAGTTACACTATTTCAGTATGCCTTCTATACTAAAAAGGCTTCAAGATTTTAGCACATCTGTTTTTCATTGTATATTCGCCCAACCAAAACGACCAAAGTCTTATGATGAAAGAACTTTTTTACAAGCTAAGAAAATATGAGTTGCGGATTCGCAAGGCTGTAAATACACAAATGCAAGGCGACTTCCACTCGGTATTCAAAGGCTCTGGTTTGGAGTTTGACGATGTGCGTACTTATCAATACGGAGATGACGTAAGAACTATAGACTGGAACGTAAGTGCAAAGGGAGACGGCACGTATATTAAGACATTTAAGGAGGAGAAAGAACAAAATATTTTTTTCATTTTAGACGTAAGTGGCTCGCAATACATAGGCAATGAAGGGCAACAAAAGATAGATATTGCCAGAGAAATTTGTGGGGTTTTGACCATTTCTGCCCTCAAAGAGGGAAGTTCGGTGGGGCTTTTGTGCTATTCTAACCAACGGGAAAAATACATCAAACCACACAAGGGCATCAAACACGCAGTAGGTGTGATTGGAGCTATGACGCAGTTAGCACCAAAAGCCACGAAAACAAGTTTGCGGGCAGCTATTCATACAAGCCTCACGATTTTGAAACGTAAAAATGTGGTCGTTTTGATTTCGGATTTTGTAGATGAAAATTATGAGCATGACCTCAAAGCATTAGCACGTAAACACGACCTTATTGTGATTCAGTTGGCGAGTCGTAGAGAAATGCAGCTACCGAATGTGGGTATTGTCCCTTTATTGGACAAAGAAACCAAAGAAACCATCTGGGTAAATTCGTCTTCGCCTATTTTTCGCAATCAAGTTACGGGTCGTTTCAACCAAAAAATGCTTGAATTAGAGAAAATGTGTATTCAGAATGGAGCTAACTATTTGTTTGTAGAAACAGAGGAAGATTATGTGCCTAAATTGGTACGGCTATTTAGGGTAAGAAATAGGGCAAGAAAGAAAAAGTAGTCAGGGTTTTAAAATTTAACATTTACGACAATGAAAATAGGTTTAGTAGATACAATTATTTTGGCTTTGGGTGTGGCTTTTTTTCTAATTGGTATTCACCAAACTATGTATGTGGGTATTAAAGCAAGCTATTGGATTTTTATGTTTTCAACAGGTTTTATATTTTGGTTTCGTTACAGACGTGCCACAGACAATATAACGGCAACACCTCCAACGCCTGCCGCCGTAGAAAGTAAGGTAAAGAAGAATCGTAAGAATAAAAAGTAATAAGCCTATTTGTCGGACAACTTTTGAGTTGTCCGACAAATAGGCTTATTACTTACAAAGGCAATAACACCTTATTAAACTCCAAAATCATTACTTTGATAGATGTTTTCAGAGCATTTTGTACCGAAAAATCATATTGTACCATAGCTTTGGCTATGTCGTCTGGCGGAACTTGGTGGCTTTTATCCGCACAACTTGCCATTTTACCTTGTGCTTTGTACTTAATGTACTCCTCGTTTTGCATAAAAGAGGTTTCCAAAAAGTCGCCCATAAAAGTACGCCACGAAGCCCCACTTTCATTAATCACAAAAAAGACTTTACAACGTACCTCTTTACTTTTTTCTCGTAGGTCTTGCACCGTAGCCAAACCCGAATAGACTAAATGGGCTTCTTCGTTTTTAACCCCTCTAATCTCTATTTTGTACTTATTCAGGTCTTTTTCATCTCTGGTAACAGAAAAGTGATAACGAATCTCATTTCTATCTACAATTCCCATAAAAGCTTCGTTCTTTTCATCTACCAATGCCAAGTATCTTTGTTGTACTTCGGGCAGCAACCAGCCTTGTGTGTTAGAAGCTACTCGCAACTTTTCTATGGTTTCTGCATCACGATTACTACCAAAAACATCATTTAGCAATTTACTTTTAAATAGGCTCAACAGTTTTTCACGTTGCATACTGTCTAAGTCCGATGATTTGATGCGGTAATAATACCGTTTACCTTCCTCTAAGGTTTTAAACTGTTTTTCTTCCATCAAGAACTTTTCGTAATAGAAGTTGAGGTTATCATTTGTAACACCTAACTCTTGCATTTTTTTGTCTATGACAGGTTGTAAATCTGCCATAATAGTTTTTAACCAACTATCAACGGCTAACACTTGTTTAAAAGCTACAAATTTTGAAATATTATCTATACGTCCTACAATTTCCAACGCCTTGTTTTTCAGTTGATTATCATAAGCCAATAGATTTTCCTTAGACATAAAATTTTGGTTAGATGCATCAAAAATAGCATGGCGTATTTTTACTAATTGGTCTATTTTACCTTCGTAATTGTTCATGTACTCATCCTTGGAAAAAGCCAAATATTGCATATCACTGTATTTGGCTGCCACACCAAACAAGTTACTTAGTATTTTTGTTTCTACGTCAAAATGCACCAATGCTTGTAGAGGCTCTTCGCAAAAAAACAAAGCTCTTTTTTCATTCGGTACTGTTTCACTAATTTGCCTTAATAACATGATGCTGCGTTTGCCCTCGAAATGGTAACTTAATAATGCCATTGTTTTGGTTTTAAGTTCGATATTAGGGCTTTTCAATAGTTCTTCTGTCATGTTTGTAACATCTTCTACTGATACTATTTTTTTCCCTTTGGTACTGTTCAAGTACGCCAAAATAGCCATAGAACTTCCTAATGCAGCATGACTATTCTGAATTTCGATAAGGTTATTTATGTCTTTGGATTGACTCTTAGCAAAATTCCAACTGTCTATCAAATAAGCAGCATCTTTGCTATTTTGTGCCTTTGCTTTTTCTGCCCACGCCATAGCCTCTCTGAAACTTATTTCATAATGATAATACAAACGAGCCAAATCTAACATATCTTCAGCACTGCCTACTTGGGCTTTTTCTAAGGCACTATAAAAATCTACTAAATCTACATTCGTATTATCAGGAAAGTTTATTGGAATAGTACGGTTATGTAGCTCCAATGCCCTTCTAAAGTGCTGCTTAGCTAATTCTTCTTCTTTTTCCAAGCCATATCCGCCAACAGTATAAATTTTAAAAAGTCCTAAATGTGCCTCTTTGTTAGTTGGGTCTTTTTCTATGGCTTCATTGTACCATTTTTTAGCTTGTTTATAGTCTATTACTTCATCAGGAGCAAAAAA
>CANGYA010000101.1 GCA_947457925.1 Cytophagales bacterium
CAAAATTGTGTAGTAATTCATTGCCTTCTGGCGAAGAAACAATATCATTGATACGTTTCAAAAATTCTTCTGAAAGGGCATTGGTATAATGCAATCCTAAGAGTTCATGTATTTTCTTTTGGGAAACTTCTCTGGAAAGTTGTTCTATGAGGTCGTCTGTTTGCAACAAATAAATAATATCTCTAATGAGTTTGTCGATTTGTTTATCAAATTTCTGTTTGAGAACAATGTGTAAATCTGCCGAAAGGTTGGCGGTATTATTGGTAATTTGCTGCCAAAAATCTTCGGTAACTAATTGATTAAAAGGCACTTCACGAAAATCTTTGTAAAATTGCAACAAAGTAGTCATTAACAAATCTTCGTCTTTTAAGATTTGTGTCAATATTTTACTGACTTGTATGGTGAGATGGGCTACTTGTTTTTCTGAAAAAATATCTTGCAAATAAATCTTATTGCTTGTAAAATCTATCAACAAAGGCAAGGTATCAGACAAAGTATGCTTGGTTTGGTGCTTCAAATAGTCTGTAGTGAGGCGAATATACGGCACATCTCCGACCTGAAAACTTGGCGAAACTTTTCCAAAAAGGTACACACCCAAAAACTCTGACACTGTTTTGTGCAATGCTGCCTGAAAATCTTCCTCTTTTTCATACAATTCTGCCCCCAAAGTTTGGTGGTTGATAATCTCCCTTTCTACTAATTGGCTAATTTTCTCCACAAATTGGTCTCGTGTGTCTATGATGACACCGCCTAAACCAAACTTTTTTTCAAACAACATCTTGATAGCCAAGTCGTTGGTGATATATCCTACAGCAGCACCGCTGACTACATTTGCCAATAAACGTGAAAGCATTTTTTACAAAAATTTAGTGGGTATGCACAAATCCATTGACAAAATTGCAAAGCAACCGCCAATGACTTTATCAAAGGTAAAAACTTTTTGGGAATTTTTGCAAAAGTCTGGTTAGAAAGATGTTATCTTTTGTCAATAGCCAAGGTAGTTTTAGTTTGGGCAGATGCCAAAATAAAACTTAGATTAAAAATCAATACCTTGTTAAAAAAACAGAAATAAGTAATTTTGCGTATAGCTAAAAAAACAGCTTAAACTTATGAAAACAGTAGCTTTTACCCATATTTCAGACCAAGATGTAGCCTTTTTGTTATCCTTAGCACAACGTTTAGGTTTACAAGCTATTACGATTGAAACAGATAGCACTGAAAATATAGACAATTTACAGTGGGAAAAACTTTTAACAGATGAAGCTAAATTACAAAAATTAGATATTTTGGCAGCAAAAGCCCTGCAAACTCATCGCAAAGGAAACACTAAACCATTGGATTATTAATGAAGTCTTTTACAACAGATGATTTTTGGGAGATGTTCTACCAATTACCATTATCTATTCAAGAATTAGCTCGTGAAAAATATGAGTTATGGAAAGTTAATCCACTTCATCCAAGTTTACAATTCAAAAAAATTCGTGGAAATGTCTATTCAGTTCGTATCACAGATAGTTACAGAAGTGTAGGAGTAGTAGATAATGGAGAAATTATATGGTTTTTTATTGGTACGCACACAGAATATGATAATTTATTGAGTAAGTTATAATTACAAATAAATAGTTAAAGTACAATAAAATAATTATTTAATAATTTTGCAATTATTTTTTATATTGATTGTATAGTTGCAAAAAATATTAAATAACTGCTTTTCAATAAGTTATAAAATATTTATTACCTTCCAATGGATTTAAAACTCTTTTTTGATAGCATTTCCCCCGATATAGTAAAAAATATAGACAATGAATCTTATTTTTTACAGGCTATCAGTGCAAATATTGACAATATGCCCAAATGGAAAAAGGCACATATTGCTTTATTGGGCGTTGGCGAATACAGAGGCGGGCAGCCTGCCACACATAACAACGCAGCCGATTTGATTCGGCAACATCTCTACAAACTGCACCGCCAATCTCACATTTATAATGTAGTGGACATTGGCAATTTGCGAATAGGGGAGAGTTTGGAACAAACTTACTTACGCCTTAGCGAAGTGGTAGCTATGTTATTGAAAAACAATGTATTACCTATTATCATTGGTGGTTCACATGACTTGACTCTTGCCCAATATATGGCGTATCAGGACACAGAAAAATTGATAGAGGTCTTGAATATAGATGCCCTCTTAGATATGGATTCGCAGAGTACCCAAGCTGCTAATTCGCATACGCACACACTTTTTTTGCACGAACCTAATTATCTATTTGGCTACACCCATTTGGCTTATCAATCTTATCTAAATGATTATCAACAAGTTAATTTACTCAAAAACTTTAACTATGAAGCCCTAAGCATTGGCGAAATGCGAAATGATTTTACGGAAGTAGAACCTTACATACGCCAAGCCGATATGTTGAGCTTTGATACGGCAGCCTTACGCCAAACGCAAGGGCAAGTGGCTTTCAATGCTTTTCCCTTTGGGTTATCGGGTGAGGAGGCTTGTCAAATTGCGTGGTATGCGGGTTGTAACGATAAATTGTCGTCATTGGGTATTTACGGTTATTATCCACAAAACGACAGTAACCAACAAACGGCTTTTACGATAGCCGCTATGATTTGGTATTTTATCGAGGGATTTTACAGTCGTAAAAATGAATTGCCGATAGCCAACTCTTACCATACCAAATATGCTGTTCCCTTTGAAAAAACAGGCGAAAGTATTACTTTCTATAAAAGTAATTTGTCTGAAAAATGGTGGTTAGAAGTGCCTTTAACGGCAGTGCAGCAGCCTTATGAAAGCCATAAAATTGTGCCATGCAGTTACAAAGATTATCAAGAGGCTTTACAAGGGCATTTGCCTGATAGATGGATAAAAGCAAGCAAAAAAGGGATTTAAAAAACTTTCCAAGTTTATAAACTTGGAAAGTTTTTTTGATTAGGATTTACTTATTTACAAAGCACACAATTTGTTCAATAGTTTTTCGTCTATTTTAATATATTTTGTCGGGCTGAACAACTTGCGAGAATGGTCGTCTGCACGAGAAACATAAGACTTTATTTTTTGTGCTTTCTCTTTTTTGGCATCACTCACCGCAATTTTCAGGATTTTACAGAAATTATGAATATGCTCACAAGTATCTTTACCCAAAATTCTTAGTTGGCGTTGAATACTGTTCATTACTTGGTTGAACAAGTCTTGTTCATTTAACAAACAATACTGCAAAGCCAAAACAGATTTGATTTCTAAGGCAGCAAATGGGAATTTCTTTAATGTAAGGTCATTCATCAACATATTAATCCACTTGATAGCCTCCTGATATTTTTCTGCATAATAGCAACAAATAGCCCGATACATTACATAGTTGATGTATTTTGGAGTGTCATCTGGGTCGTGTTCAAATTCCTCAAAAACGCCAATGTTTTCTTCATATAACGTATGTTCGTTGCCCAAACGCAAGGCTCTTTCTATTTTGCTGTTCAAGAACTGTGCAGGGTACGTAAACAAGCTGTAATTAGCCAATAACATACCTGTATGTTCGTTTACATCTTCAAAATGCTTTTCTGCCTTTTTGTAAACTTTGTGGTGGTTATAGTATTCTAACTTCAAAAAGTCAAAAACTAATTCCAAATGATAATAAATAGAGTCCAATTTGTAAGAGTCAAAAATCTCGTCGATATTCCGTAAAATATCTTCAATAGCCTCATTTTCGTCCTCCATTCTGTCTTCTTCTACGAATAATCTGTGGAAAATACTTGCACAGTTTTGGTAAATATACAAACGGCGGGAGTCGTACAGACGGCACGAATTGAGCATTTCTGTGTGCATAAACGTTAGCCCCATTTTATCTGTTTCATCTCCAGACAAAGAGTAGTAGCCAAACTTCTTGAAATACTCTGCCAACATATCTTCCATTTTATCCACTACCAACATAAATCCTACGTGCTTATTATAGGCTTGTGAATAGGTAAAATGGTCGGGAGAATGTACGTGCAGCTTTTTGAGGGTTTTATAGACTACAGTCAGTTCGTTTTGCAAGTCGTAATCGAGTAATTCTTTTTCCAACTTTTTCAAAGTAGCTACCGAAATTGCTCTTTTTTTCGTAAAAATTATTTCGTTGATATTAGCTACTTTTTTCAACAAATCTGTGCGTGGGCTTTCCATTTGTTGCAGCAAGTATTCTTCTATCTTTTGGTTGAGCCTTGACCGCAGCGTATAGTACGCATTGCTGTTTACCTCCAACTCTTCCATGATTTTGTTATCAGAGAGTTGTTTTTCCCGCATAGCTTTGAGTAAATGGGCAGATTTATCGGCATTACTTTCTAATAATAGCCTATGAATAGCCTCGTAGTCGGGCAGTGATAACTGTTTAATTATATTTTTGAGCTTAGCCATAATACATCAATATTACTTAGTAGTAGAGAAAGTGCTTGTGTTTTTTGCTTATTTTTTACAAATAAAAAGAAAATCTTACATTTAAGCAAGCAAGATAGATTTTTTTTGATGTAAGATTTTTAGCTTTTTATTCATTTTTAAAATGAGTAGCAAAATGCGTACTAAAACACTTTGTTATCCTTAAAAATATTGCTTAATTTCGCCAATGTTTTGGTAGGAGGAGGCTTTGAAATGTTTGCAATAGCAATAGTTTCCGCCCAATAATGTCATCTGTTTACTTAATTAATAGAGAGAAATATGAGTCAAAAATTTTTCGTTTCTAACAAAGACGAATCTGCCCGTATGTTTCGGAGCAGTTTTTTAGAAATGTTCTCCAAAGTGCATTACAGTGTGCCTTTGTGGTTATTTGTGCCTGTGGTCTTGTATTTTATTTACCGTTCTTTTGCTATTGTGAATGTAGCGTGGTGGGAGTTTTTGTTATTTGTTCCGTTTGGGCTTTTTATTTGGACACTTACGGAGTACCTGATGCACAGGTTTATTTTCCACTATCACCCAACTACTGAGTTGGGAAAACGCATTAGTTTTATTTTTCATGGTGTTCATCACGACTACCCCAACGATTCTAAACGGTTAGTGATGGTGCCTTCTGTAAGTATTCCTTTGGCGTTTTTATTTTATTATACGTTTGAATATTTGTTAGGGAGTGCCTATGTATGTCCGTTTTTTGTAGGTTTAGTAAGTGGTTATTTGTTTTATGACATGACCCACTATGCTCTACATCATGCTACTTTTACCAGCAAATTTTGGATAGACCTTAAAAACCACCACATGTACCACCATTATCGTGAGCCTGACAATGGTTTTGGGGTAAGTACTACATTTTGGGACATGGTTTTTAGGACTATGTTTGCCAAAACTAAGAAAAATACGAATACAACAGAAACAGTGCAAGTAGATGCTTAATACACAAATACCTCTTAATAAAGCCTTTATTAAGAGGTATTGTTTTTATGGTAGTGCCATAGATGTAATGTTCAAAACTAACATTTTTTTGAGAAATGTTAGTTTTAATGTAGTCAGCATTACTTGTGTGGCACTACCGTTTTTATATTTAACGTAACTTGCGTAGTGCTTTAAATGCCCCCCAACCCTCCCCCGCAGGGGAGGGAGCTTGAAAATCAATTACTTACAAGCTCCCCTCCCTATGGGGAGGGGTCGGGGGTGGGGCTAAACTAACACACTACGTAACTTACATTATTTATACAAAAGACACAAGTTAATATTTCCTCCCTTTCCTATTGCTTTTTGATTTTTTTATCTGTAATTTGTTATATCAAATACACTTTTTGTGAGAAACATCTTACTATTACTTTTTTGCTACTTCTTTCATATCAACCACATTTTATTTGCTCAAGGCACAAAAGACAGTTTAATGAGTATTTTGCGGACACACCCAGCACAAGATACTGTTTATATCCTTACGCTTGCCGAATTAGCGAATGAATTGCGTTATGATATGCCTGATTCTTCTTTGCAATATGCAACTACGGCATTGCTGTTAGCTCAAAAAGAATTATATCAAAGGTATTGGTAGAGCCAGTAGGGTAGTGGGGGTTTGTTACAGAAACAAAGGCAAGCATGATGAGGCACTGAAATTCCTGAAATTAAGTGCAGACAATGCAGCCAAAGTAGCTGATACCAAAGGCTTGGCATTGACCTATAACAGTATTGCTGCTATCTGTAAAAACGTGGCAAATACGCCCTTAGCTATAGAATATTGCCAATATGCCCTTAAAGAGTTTGAAACACTCAAAGACAAAAAAGGTATCGCCTACGTAATGAATAATTTGGCTGATGCGTATTTGGAACAAGGAGATTATGACAAAGCATTGCAATATGCCGAAAAAAGTTTGGTATATAACGAAGAAATCAAAGACAATAAAGGTATTTTTTATTCAAATTTTAATATTTCAGAGATTTATCGTTTACAAAAACAACATTCCAAAGCACTTTCTTACCAACTCCGCAATATTGTAGTCGCTGAAAAAAATGCCGACAAATCTGATATGATTTATGCTTGTAACCAAATAGCCAATTCTTACATGGCTCTCTACGATTATGGGAAAGCATATCCTTATTTAGCAAGAGCTTTACAACTTTGTTCGGAAATTAATAACGACAATAGAACAGCCCTTAGTTATACTAACTTGGCAAAATGGCATAAAAACCAAAAGGAATTTACAAAAGCATTGGATTATGCCTCAAAAGCCTTGCAATTATCAAAAGAGCTAAAAAATATCAATTTCATTTATGCTGCTTCTTTGGAGCATAGCGAAATAGCTCATTTGTTGGGAGATGACAAAACAGCTTATAGCAGTCATGTATTGCATAAACAAATGGCAGATAGTCTTCAAAATGAAAAAAGTATTAGGGCTACCATGCAAAAAGAGTTTGCTTTTAAAGAAGAACAGCAAAAATTGGCTCAACAAAAACAAGAACTTTCACACGCAGCCGAAATTGAACAACAAAAACGGTTCGTAATGCTGTCATTGTGGCTTTGGCTCTTATGGTTATTGTGGCTTTTTTGGCGTACCGTTCTTATTACATGAAGAAAAAATCTAATTTACTGTTAGAAAAGCAAAAAATTGAAATAAAAATAGCTAATGATGAGTTGAACCAAGTAAATGAGGAAATGCACCAACAACAAGAGGAATTGATGATATTGAATGAAAATTTGGGCAGACAAAAACAAGAGTTAGAAAGTACCTACCAACAATTAAAAATTACTACCGAACAATTAGACCAAAGTATAGCTTATGCGTCTAATATTCAGGGAATTATACTGCCAAGTTTACAAGATTTTTTAGTGTTTTTCCAAGATGCTTTTGTGATTTACAAACCTCGTGATGTGGTTTCTGGGGACTTTTATTGGTTTGCTCAAATCAATGAAAATCAAACAGTTTTTGCGTTGGCAGATTGTACGGGGCATGGTGTACCGGGTGCTTTTATGAGCATGTTGGGTTCTACCTTATTGAATGAAATTGTGCATACCAAACATATTTACAATGACCCTGCACGTATTTTACGCAACTTGAATGCTGCATTGCAACGCATTTTGAAACAAAACACAAGTGATAATAGGGACGGAATGGATATTAGTGTGGCATATTTTGAAAAAACACCAGACAGTACAAATAAACAGTTAGTGTATGCAGGGGCAAAATCACAAATGTATTATAGTTATCAAAGAGAATTGTACGCAATAAACAGTGATAAATTATATTTGGGAGGGAGAGGGAAGCAAGGCGAATTTACAAATCAGATATTTACTTTTGAGGAAGACGTGCAATATTATTTTTTTACAGACGGTTTTGCAGACCAAAATAATCTGAAAAGAGAAAGGTTCGGCTCGGCTCGGTTGAAAGATGTTTTGCAAGATTTGGCACATTTGACTCCACAAGAACAACAGCAAACTTTATTAGCATTATTGGCTCAACACCAAGAAGCTGAAAAACAAAGAGATGATATTTCTGTGGTTTATTTACGACTGTAAATAGTTGTAGCAATACTACTTAATTTCTTGTTCAAAACTTGTAATAAAGGCATCTTTAAAATTGTATTTTTTTACTTCTTGTAAAAGTTGTTGGGCTTGTTCCAAACTTTCTGTTTTGCCTGCAAAGTAACGATACCGTCTGCCTCTGGCATCGCCTTCTGTTACCAACTCCTCTACAGGTATCTTCTTCTTTTTCAGTTGTTCAAAGTCCCAATGTGTAGACGGAATGGCTGCAATAGAAGATGAAATTTGTACTCGATACACAATTTTATATTTCTTTTTACTTTCGGCTTCTTCTTTTTCTGCCTCTTGCTTTACTTTTTCAAGCCGTTTGGTGGCTTCTTCTATGTCTGCTACCAATTTTTTGACTGCCTTGCTATTGGCTTTCGCCATTGCCCTCTCGTCTGCTTCAGATTCCACAGGTAACAAGGTTACTTTGTGGTTTTTAGCTCTAAAATAACTCGTCAAACCATGTAAAATAGCCTCTACAATCTTAGTTTGACCATCTGGTGAGTTTAAAAAAATTTCTTCTTCGGGGTTGCTCAAAAAGCCTGTTTCTATCAATACGCTGGGCATTTCCGTATTTTGTAGCACAAATAGGGGAAAACCTCTGTCTTTGGTTGTGAAAATGCCCAAACTCTTGCGGTCTGCTACATTCTGAAAGGCTTTGTCTAAATGGTGAGCTAATTTTTTGCTGCTGTGGGCTGCGTTGCTGTGAATGTGCATTTGCGTACCATAAATAATTTTTTTAGGGTTAGAATTGCAGTGAATACTCAAAAACACATCTGCATCTTCTTCTTCGGCTATGCCCACTCTGTCTTCTAACTTCAAATATACGTCATGTCTGCGTGTATAAACCACTTCTATTTCGGGCATACGAGCCTTGATTTGCTGCCCCAATTTTTTGACAATTTCTAAAGTCAAATGTTTCTCATCTTTGCAGTTAGCTGTTTTGCCTTCGCTACCGGGGTCATAACCGCCATGCCCTGCGTCTAAAACGACCTTAAAAGTTTTGGTATTTTCTGTATTTGCCACAGATTTTTGTCCATAACAACTTATTATGGGAAAAGCTAACAACCAAATAAATAGGCTGTTCCAAAACACAAATTGAGATACAGAAAGCAATACAAAACGCATATAGCTATAAGACTATGAATTAGAATTTCAATGATACAAGATTAAAAATAATTTTCCAAGTCTTTCTGTTAGCATACTGCAATTTGCTGTATTACTTCTCGTTTTACTTTATGTCCGCCTTCAAAACGAATGGTTGGTTATTAGGATTGGCAAATAATCTTTGTAAATGCTTGCTTGCTGCTGCCTGAATTTCTGGTGTAATGAGGGGTATCTTATTGCCCCATGATTAGGGGTGGTTGGTTCTAAAAATGGTTCTACTAGGATTTATACGGATTTTAAAAATACAAGAACTTAGTAAATATTTAAGTTATTGATAATGAACTAATTAATAGAGTAAAAATTTTAACACTCAAATATTCACGCATAAATCTTAGTAGAACCAAAATTTACTACTGAGAGTGATAAATGAGTTGCTTAACTTTACATTTACATTTACATTTACCTATCAACAAAACAAAAAAGGATAAGTCCAATGAACTTATCCTTTCTTCCACTTAACCAATAAATCACACAACAAAACGACTATGTTTTATTCTGCCTCTTGTATTGAGAGGCAAAACTGCTTTGCCCCTCAATGTTTTATTTATTTTATCGTTACCTTTTTCGTAAGGTTGAGTTCAAGGATACGCACCACATACAAACCACTTTCCATACGATTAGCAACTTTTAATCTCAAATCATTTGTCCCTCTATACAACGTAACCGTTTCGTTATGCACCTCACGACCTTGTAAATCAATCATTTGCACCGTTACATTTCTTTCTTCTTCGCTGTTCAACATTACATTAATGTCATTAGCTACCGTAGGGTTAGGGTACAAAATCAACTCCTCACTTGTCGTTATGCGGGCTATTTCTGCGGGGTCTTCACCACCAAATTCTTCTCTTGCCGCAGGCGTAGGATTAGACAATGTATTCGCCGTTGCAGGGGCAGTGTACGTAGTTCTTACCCACAATTTTTGTGCTGGCGAAGTAGCTAATGAATTTCTTACTCTCATTCTTACCCAACCCGTAAAGTTTGGTGTGTAAGTGCCTGCTGTAGCTGCCGTAGTGCCTGTAGTCGTGAAACTGTGAATAGGCGTAGTACCTGTAGCCGTAAACAACTGTAATACAACTTGGTGTGCAGTGTTACCTCTTGTTACAGTGTAGTTAATAGGGCGTCCACTTTGCACAAAAATAGCACCTACTCTACGGGCATTCGCATCACTATTATTGTTCGCCATTGTTTGACCACCTTGACGCAAAGAGCTTGCGTGGCTGTCGCCTAAATCGTTATCCATTTCCCACTCTTGCGTAGTTGTTTTCGCAGGCAAAGAGAAATTTGTAACGGCATTGGCAGGAGCCCAAACCGCATAACCTCTGCGACCACCATTTGCCGTACCGTTGCAAGGAGGCGTATTGATAGCCACCCAACCACCAGCACCTACAGTTACCGTTGCAGTACCGTTTGCACCACTGTAATCTCTTAATACTGTACCTTGTGCAAAATCTGTTTGTACGGTGTTGTTTTGCCAAGCATTCAAATTATCATTCACAGAAATTATAGCTCTACCACTTCTTTCTATGACCAAATGGTCTTGTGCTTGGAAACGAACTTTGTAAACACCTTCTTTAAATCTTAAATTTTGATGACACCAAATTAAGTTCACTAAATCATCTCTTACTGGTAAATCAGCAGCCGAAGTAGGAGAGTGTGTCCATCTTTTGCCTGTTCCACCTACATTAAATAAGTCTTCAAAGAAAATTTGAGGAGAACCATCTACCGCCATTGCTACAGCATAAGAAGCTGATAACCAAGGACTAAAAGGGTCAATATTTGGTGCTAATTGACTGCCTGTGTTCCAACCTGCATAATTTCCTGTTGTAGCATTCAAAATAGGGCGGAAAGTATCGTGATTATTCACAAAAGGAACTGTTCTATGTACCCATTGCCCACCTTGTAAGAAAACTCTATTATTTTGTTGCAAAGATGGCAAACTTCCTATGTCAAAGAAACCGCCACCATTCACCATATTTAATAAGCCTTGACGCAAACTAAAATCAAAAGTTCCTGCTCTGTTTTGTACGTTGTTTGCCCAAGCATCGAGGTCATTTTTACCGCCTACCCATTCGCCAACTGCAAACATTCTTTCTGAACCACTTGCCCAACCTGCATTATTTTGTAGATTCCACAAAAAATCTTCCATTGCCCAATGTGGAAAATGCTTTACGGCATCTATACGTAAACCATCAAAACCTACTTGTTTTTTGTACCAAACTAACCAATTACGCATGTTATCTCGCATATGATTTGTGCCTTGTGCGGGATTAAAAGTTGCGTTAGAACTTTGTCCGTAAGAATTTGCATCATAAGCAATATCTGGACCCCAAAAAACCGCATTCCAATCACCTGTAGTGGAAGTATTCGCAGGATTTGGATAGAAATTTTGCCAATTTTTAGAAAAACGACCTCTGCGAGCCAAATAATTTGTAGCTGTTTCGTCTGTCGCAGGCGAAGAATAGCTTACATAACGAAAGTTTTTATAGCGTTGTGTTGTGCCATCGTCCATAGCTGCTGGGTCTTGTCCACCTGCACCTGTTGCCGAACCTGCACCATCTGTGTGGTTCAATACAATATCTTGAATAACATCAATACCATTTGCTTTTAGTACCGCCACCATACGCAACAATTCATCTTTGTTACCGTTACGGGTGCGTACTATATTTTTTTGGAACTTATCCCCTAAATCGTAGTGGTCAAAAGGAGAATAACCGTTGCCTTGATTACTGTTTTTTATCGTTGGAGGTATCCAAACTGCGTTGATACCCATTGCTTTCAATCTTGGTGCTAAATCCGCCAAATAATTTGCCCATTGGTTCGGATAGTTGTTGTTGTGGTAGTCCCACCAAAAACCTTGTAATACTACTTGTTGTGCGTCTGCGGTATTTACTGTCAATGCAGTACCTACGGCAAAAGCAGCCAAAGCCTTTGCTATTTTAGTCAAAGATTTCATAATGTTGAGTTGGTAAGGTGATACGTTTTAAGAAATAGGTTGTGTTGCCAAAATAAAGACTTTTGAACACTGAATTAAGTAAAGTAATTTTCTCGATAGTAACTAAGAGTGTCGCAAGTGGTGTGTTCAAAAGCCTTGCTTATTTTGATGTACCAAAGTTGCAAAAACATTTTGAAAAAGCCGTACCAATTCAAAACAAGGCGGTGCATTTCATAATTTAGGCGTACCACTTTATCAACTTATTGATAATCAATGAATTAATTTACTAAAAAATGAGTTGTGTAAACTATTTGTAAACCTTCAAAAAATCTGTAGCTACGGACTTTAGTCCAATACTATTAAACTAAGGAATTACTTTATAGTGCCATAGGCACGAAATAGTTATAGTAGTGCTATTTATTCTCCTCTCAAAGTGCCGTAGGCACGAAACATATCGTGCCTACGGCACTTTGAGAGAGTTGTTACTATTTTTACTATAAATATGTCGTTGCCCACAATGGAATTGCTAACGGCACTTTTATAAATAACTAACTGATAATCAATTATTTATTTACAATTTTATTTCACTTTCTTGGCTTAATAGTATTGGACTTTAGTCCGTATAAAACCCCAAAATAGGAAAGTTGCCTTTAGGCAACTTATTATAGGATTGTGGTATTGTTTCTTTAAAGTGTTGCAAATTACCTGAAGGTAACTTTCCTTATATAACCTACAGACTGAAGTCCGTAGCTACAGAAAAAATTAGTTGAATGTTTACACTTCAAAAGTTTCGCCTTCAATCGCCAAAGAGGTATTTGGGAAAATTTCTTGTGCTTCTTTTTGTAAAGGTGCTATTTCTCTATAACGTGCAGAGAAATGACCAATTAATAGCCGTTTCACATCAGCTTTTTGGGCAATAAGAGCAGCCTCGTGAGTGGTACTGTGCATTTTTTCGGCAGCTATTTCTTGCATACTTGCTTCAAAAGATGCTTCGTGATACAATAAATCTGTATTGACAATAAACGGCAAAATAGCCTCGTTATAAACGGTATCCGAACAAAATACGTATTTTTTAGGCTTGGGCGGCGGCAAGGTATAATCTTCGTTTTTCAAAACACCTTCTTTGTAAGGCACATCTTCGCCAGCTTTCAGTTGCAAAATCTGTTCTATGGGTAAATCTGCGGGCAATTTTTCTTTGATGATACTTTTCGGCTTAGGTTTTTCTTCAAAAATAAAGCCCCAACAAGGCAAACTATGTAACATGGGCAAAGCCGTTACACTCAATTTGTCATCTTGCCAAATAATTTGGTGGTCTTTGTCCTCTAAGGCGTGAAAATGAATATGGTAACGCAAAACCGTATAAGAGTAGCGAAAATGCAGCGTAAGCATTTCAAGCAAGTTATAGGGGGCGTAGAGGTGCAAATCGGCAGTGCGTTGCTGCATATTCATAGAACACAACAGCCCTATAAGCCCTAACCAGTGGTCGCCGTGCAAATGACTGATAAAAATATGATTGATTTTATGCGGTTTGATTTTGTACTTGGCTATTTGTAGTTGAGTGCCTTCGCCACAATCCAACAAAAAGAGGTTTTCATCATTGTAGTTTACTACTTGTGCGGTTTGGTTACGGTCAAAGGCGGGCATGGCAGCACTTGAACCTAAAATAGTTACTTGGAAAGTCATTGTATGCTATAAATTATTGAATTAAACCTATAAGATTGCAATAATCTTATAGGTTTTGTGTTTATTTTACCTCTATTTCTATGGTGTAGGTCTTGTCTTTCATCACATCTTGTACTGTAACACTATGCCCTGTAGATGTTTTCCAAGTTTCTTGGTCGCCTACCATTTCCATTCCGCCTAATTTCCCATTGTAATAGTCTATCAATTCGGCGTTTAAAGCACCGTAATCATCTAAACTGCTTACAGTAACCACTGCAAAAACGCCATTGAGTTTACCTGCCTTAAATTTGTAGGTAATATCTGCATATTCGTTTTTACCTAATTCTGCTTTGTAGCTCAAAACATCACTTGTTTCTTTCACCAATTTTGCCAATTCTAATTTTTTCACGTCATCTTTGCTCATGTCAATATCTACACCACGAAACAAACCATCTAAGCTAATGACTAAGTTTTGAAAATCCTCTGTATATTCTGCAAAGTGCTTAATGTCTGAAAATGAGGCTTCTACCTCGTCTGTTTTGGCGGTAGTATCTATAACAGCACTTGCGGTATTGTCTGTGGTAGAGGTTTCTGTTTTTGGTGTACAAGCCACAAAACCAGTTAATAAGCATAAACTTACTAAGAATATAGTGCATTTTTTCATATAGCTAAAAAATTAGGTGCTAACAAATATAATAAATTATGCGTAAATACTACATTTCTTACATAGTTTTTTATTTGAATCAAAGCATATTTTACATTTTCATGGATTTAGCCAAATCGAATTTTAGTGGCTCTTTAATGCTCTTGCGGATAATAGCCAAAAAATCTGTTCGGCTAATAAGTTCTGCTCCCATACTTTCTAAATGGTCGTTATGTACCTGACAATCAATAATTTCAAAGTTGAGTTTTGTTAAATGACGAGCCAATGTAATAAAAGCCACTTTGGAGGCATTAGACACTTTCGAGAACATAGACTCTCCAAAAAAGCATTTTCCCAAAATTAAACCATATAAACCACCCACCAATTCTCCGTCTTGCCAAACTTCTATGGAATGAGCATAGCCTAATTGGTGCAGTTGGTCGTAGGACTGGATAATATCCTCTGAAATCCATGTAGTTGCCTGCGTAGGGCGAAAGATACTTTTACAATTTTTGATGACATTCAAAAAGTCTTGATTCACTGTAACTTGCATTTTTTGGCTACGCAAAACCTGTTGCATACTTTTACTCACCTTAATTTTTTCGGGAAATAAAACGCAACGAGGGTCTGGACACCACCACAAAGGCATTTCATTGGGTTCAAACCAAGGAAAAACACCTACTAAATAGGCATTTAACAACCTTTCGGGGCTAAGGTCGCCACCAACAGCTAAAATTCCCGACTCATCTGTTTCTTCTGGAGGCGGAAACCCTGTCCATTCATCATCTAATCTATAAATTGGCATAATTTATTATAAATGTACCACACCCTTTAGGGCAGGCTGTTCATAATTTCTAATTTTCTTCGTATAGTTTTTGGTCATTTTTCTATGTCAAAAATAACTACGGACTTATGCGTATTGTGGTTTATTTTAAGAGTTTTCAAGTTTAATTTATTGTGTAAGTAAGCGTAAAAATAAAGTTATAGTATATTGAAAATCAATTATTTAACTACAATTACTTTTCATAATAGAAGACACAAAATTTTTGTAAGAAATACAAATAAAATAAGTTGCAAGCCGTATTTTTTTGAGGTAAAAAATCATCAAAAACTTGGGGAAGAAATGAATAAATTATGAACAGCCTACTAAGGGTACACTACGTAACTTATGTTAATTAGTTATATAAATTTGTGAATTATCCGACAATTTTAAAGTATCGGATAATTCTGATTATCAAGTTTTTAGGTGCAAATACTACCGCAATCTGTCAATAGATTTGACTAATTTTTCATCTTTCCAAATAAATCTATTGGCTAAGGAATTGAGAATAAGGGCAATAGCTGGGAGAAAAAGCCCTATGCCGTAGTTGCCTTTGGTGGCAGTTGCTACCATACTTTCTCCTTGTACCACCGACAAATACGTACAAACTCCTAACAAACTAATCATAATCAAAGAATTAGCCCAATTCAATTTGATTTGTAACATTCTATTTTTGAAACTGAACAATGAAACGTAGGCAAGCACCATTGCCAAAACAGCTAAAATTCCCACATAAAACGTAGGCACTTGGCTAATGGTTTGTGTTTGTTTTTGGTAAGTAAGCTGTAATGCTGTTAGTTTGGCAATTTCTTGCGTTGCTGCATTTTCTTTTGTCCAAATAGGCACAAAGAGCATGACCACCATGCAAATCCCAATTAAGAACAAGAAAATAGATTGAATTCGTTGTATCATAACGTAATGAAAATAGTGTTTAAGTGTTGCTGCAAAACTAATAAACTTTTTGTAAGTTTTATTGGTTAGTTTTTTACTACCTTAAAATCTTTATTTTTTTATGACCAGACTATTGATTACTATTCTTATTATTTTTGGAATAGATTTTTATGCTTTTCAAGTTTTCAAGGCTTTATTCAGTGAAAGAAGCTACAAAACGTGGGTGTATAGTACATATTGGGGGCTTACGGGTTTAACATTTGCTTTAGGCATCGCATATTTTATTTTTCGCCCTGCCTTTGTTACAGACACTCTTCGCCAATTCTTTTCTACATGGGTGTTCATGCTCTATTTATTTAAGTTATTTCTCATTCCTTTCTTAGTTTTTGATGACATCAGCCGCCTCATTCAGTGGGTTTGGCAAAAAATTACTGCTTCGCCTTATGCTTCCAATGGCATCAGTCGTTCAGATTTTTTGATGAAACTGGCGTTGGGTTTTTCGGCTGTTCCATTTACGGGTTTGTTGTATGGCATTGTATCGGGGGCGCATGATTACCGCATACACAGACACAAAATAGCTCTCAAAAATCTACCTAACTCTTTTGAAGGGCTTAAAATCGTACAAATTTCGGATATTCATACGGGTAGCTTTTTTAATAAAACAGCCGTAGAAAGAGGAATACAAATGATTTTAGATGAAAAACCCGATGTGATTTTCTTTACAGGAGATTTGGTCAATAATTTTGCCCATGAATTAGAAAAATATATAGATATTTTCAAGCAATTAGAGGCAAAAATGGGCGTATTTTCTATTTTAGGCAACCACGACTACGGCGATTACGCATTAGGCTTTGAACCTTCAGAAGAAAAAGCCAAAAATTTAGAATACCTCAAAAAACTACAAGCTGATATGGGTTGGCGTTTGCTACTCAATGAACATACAACCTTAGAAAAAGATGGCGAAAAAATAGCTTTGATTGGTGTAGAATATATTAGTGCTATGCGTAATGTATTTGGTGGTGGAGATAATAAAAACAAACAAGCTGCCTCGTCTTTTGTCCGCCAAAACAGAGGAGATTTGGCTAAAGCCTATACAGGTGCAGAAAACTATCCTGTGAAATTCTTACTTTCACATGACCCTACACATTGGGACGCAGAAGTTCGCACCCAATACCCTAATATAGATATGATGTTTGCAGGGCATACACACGGTTTTCAGTTTGGGATAGAATCCAAATTTTGGCGTTGGAGTCCCGTAGAATATGCCTATAAGC
>CANGYA010000102.1 GCA_947457925.1 Cytophagales bacterium
AGTATAAATAATCGTAACTTTTGCTTGTACGCCCAAAAGGCTTGGATTGAAAGTAACAGAATTATTTGCAGGGTTCAAAATGCCTGTAGCCGAAGGGCTGCCCGTAATCGTAAATGTACCACCCAAAGGCGTAGCATTTAAGAAGAAAGGAGCATCTTGAGTACAATATGTCGTTGCTAAGGTGTTGGTAATATCAACCGTTGGCAATGGTTTTACTATAAATGTACGTTGTGCCGTTTGCATACAAGACTTCGAATCTTTGTATTCATATACCAATGTAAATGTACCTACGCCCAAAGTTCTTGGATTGATAGGACTTGGCACTACGTTACCATTGATTTTGAAAATACCCCCCGCAGGATTTACGATAGGTGTAAACGCATTGTCATTCAAACAGTATTCTGCATTGACCCCTGTCATTGTTACTACAGGTAAAGGATTTACTGCTACCTCACTTTTCAATGTATCTTTACACAAATTCGCATCTTCAAAAATAGCCCAAACCCTATAAGGTGCAGCTTTTACGCCTAAAGTAGAAGGACTAAAAATATATGCATTGGCTATAGTTGGCGAAGCTGGTGCTAATACACCGTCTATATATACTTTTGCTCCTACAGGCTGCGGTTGTAGTAAAACATCTGCATCTGTTACACAATAGTCTTTTTTAGGTGGGCTGGTATAAAAGGCTTTTACAGGTGCTACAATAGTTACACTTCTTGTAATTGTATCTGTACAAGCTGCCACACCTGCTGCTGTGAAAATATACTGTACTTTATGCACACCCGCACCTAATACTTGTGGACGCAGTTTTGTTTCTAAAGCCTCATTCACATAAAACTTACCACCTGCTGGGCTTGCATTCAACGTAAGTTCTGGGTCATTCGAACAATATTTTGTTCCCAAACCATTGAAAGTAAGTGCAGTTGGGTTCAATACTTCTACCGTTTTTGTGGTAGAATTTTCACACCCATTAGGGTCTGTATAAATTAATTGTACGACATGATTTCCCGAACCCAACGTTGTTGGGTTAAACTCTGGGGCTGCCGTAGGTGTAGCTGCTACGCCATTAATCAAGAAACTCACCGTACCCCCCGCAGGAGTTTGTGTAGATGTAAGCCGAATAGGTCTATCATTCAAACAATATTGTTCTCTTAAACCTGTTATACTGACTACAGGCAAAGGATTTACTTGTACAGTTTTAGTAATCACGAAATCGCAACCTGTACCATAAGTATAAACATATTTTACCGTATGATTGACCCCTAAAATACCCAAATTAGATGGGCTAAATACAGTTGTAGGATTGTCATTGACAAAAAACTGTCCTGTTCCCCCTACCCCACTGCCTGTCAAAACAATGTCTGCATCATTGATACAATACTTATCATTCAAATTCGTAATATTAACGGGGAGAACATTATTAATAAAGACGTTTTGAGTAACAGAATTTGTACAGTTGGTCGTTGGATTTGTATAGGTGTATCTCAAGGTATAAGCCCCTGCCGTCAAATTAGGCGGGTCTATGGCTGTAACAGTTTGTGTTACTGTACCTTGTGTAAGTGTAAATGTACCGCCTACAGGTGTTCCTTTACCTACTAAGTCGACTAAGGCTGCATTGCTACAGTAACTTGCTGCCACACCATTAATAGCCACTACAGGCAAAGGATTTACGACCATAGCTATTGGGGTGGCTGTAGTTTTTTCACAATTTTTATCTGTTACAATTTTGATAGTATAATCTCCTGTTGTGTTTACTCTCAATGTGTCTTTGTTGGCAGCAGGCACAGGATTGCCATTCAGTAACCACTGATACGTCCAAGTCTGCCCAACAGGAGCTAAGTTGGCACGAAGTAGAGTAGTTTCACCTTGACACAAAGGATTTTTGTCTGCCGTAATGGTTACATCTGGCATTGGATTGACAATAATGTTGAATACAGCCGAAGTATCAGCACAACCAAAAGGCGTAGTAATTCTTAGTCTATAATCACCAGACTCCGTTACAACTAACTGAGAAGCCGTATTAGAAACTAAATGAGCAGCTCCATTTCTATCCCAATTATATGTCCAAGTTTGCCCTGCGGGTGTAGGATTAGCCACCAAAGTAGTATTATCTGTATCACAAAACTCTAATTTACCCACAGGATTTACCGTAACTGTAGCATTAGGCGTAGGGTTTACTGTAATTTCCATTGGATTTAATGTAGTACGCACACAACCTTTATTGGTCGTGATTTGTACAGTATAAAGCCCTGAAACTGTAGCTGCATAGGTGCTGTTGGTAGCACCAGCAATAGGATTTGTACCTCTGAACCATTGGTAAGTCCAAGTTTCTCCTGCCGTTACGGGTTGGGTGGTGAGTGTGGCTGTAGCTCCACTACACAAGAAAGTTCCACCAATCACACCTATCACCGTATTTGGAGAAGGATTAATGGTTACAGGAAAAACAACAGAAGTAGAGTCGCATTGCGTAGCTACATCTGTAATCTTTACTGTATAATTAAATGTCCCTGCCGTCATATTGGGCAAAGTATAGCTCTGGTTATTACTTACAACTGTAGCACCACCATTCACAAACCACTGGTACGTGTAATTGCTACCAACAGGAGCAATAGGAGCATTGAGAGTAATGTCATCTCCCGTACAAATAGTAGCAGAAGTAGCCGTAGGGTTGCCTGTCAAAGTAATTTTGGTACTTGGCAATGGTTTTTCTTCTACAGTGAAAGTAGGCGAAGTATAATTACAACCATTGGCTGTATTAGTCAAAATAGCTCTGTACTCACCCGCCACATTTGCGTCAATCGTAATAGCTGTTTGCCCTACAACATCTGTAAAAGTAGCCCCTACTTTGCGTTGCCATTGGTAGGCGTATGTAGTGCCTGTAGGATTAGGGGTTAGTGTCAGCGTAAGGAATGAACCTTTGCAAAAATAGGTTTTGTTGCCCGCACTTGTAACGGTAAGGGCAATGGCAGGAGGTCCCGTAATATCAGATTCAGTAGATACACTTCTACAGCCATTTGCATTAATGACTACTACACTATAAATACCAGCCGTAATCGCATCAAAAGTATTGGCTGTAGTGCCTTGCACACCGCCGCCGCCAGCCAATGTATCTGTTACTGCACCTACGCGGCGTACCCATTTATAAGTAAGCCCTGCCCCTGCATTGGCTGTTAGCGTAACTCCACCTGCGGTACACAAATTGCCCGAAGCTGGCGAGATAGTGGCAGTAGGTAGTGCAACAACATTTACAGTTACAGTATTAGAATTTACAATACAAGTTCCTCCACGAGTAATTTTCACATAGTAATCACTTGTACCCGCTGTAGTTGGGTTAATGCTTAGAGTTTGTGTAATAACCCCTATAGGTAAATTGTCCTTAAACCATTCATACGTTTGGTCTTGTCCATTAGGAGCAGACAACTGAACAACAGCACTATTTTGGCAGACTGTTCTGTTACCTCCAATATTGGCAGAGGTAGGTGAAGTTTGATAAATTTTAACTTGCTTGATAATAGTACCTGTAGCATTACAACCTGTTCCGCCTGTAGTAAATGTTACGGTCATCTTTACGTCATAAAAACCCGCAGCAGCGTAAGTGTGTGTAGCATTTTGCCCTGTGGCGGTGTTACCATCACCAAAGTCCCATTCATAAGAGGCGATGTTAATACCAGAACCTGCAAAACTAAAAGTACGGTTAGGGTCGCAAGCCTTAGCTATGGTAGGGTCAATAGTAAAATTATAGGCTTGATTCTCAAAAGAAGCCCCCACAGAATAAGAATAAATATCTACCCCACTATGTCCGTAAGCAAAAGCTACAAACTCTTTTGTAGCAGATAATGTTGTTTGTATTAACGTATTTGTTCCGATACTTATTGGTATTTTGGCATACGAATAATCATTACAGTCATTTACTGTTGCAAAATAGTTTAATAGAGGTTGTCCATTAGGGGCTGTTGTTAAGCCATTACACCTTAATAAACCAATATCTGCTGTTTTCATAATTACATTGACATAGTGGTTACCTGCACCGCCTAATAAAATTGTATTAAATGTAGTTTGCGTTGTTGTCTGGTTCAATGGATTTAGCACTAATAAAGATGCATCTCCACGCCCACTACATTCAGAATTAGGGCTAATTTGAATAACAGAAACTGGTTTATTAGCTGTGATACAGCGAGGAATATTAGTACTTGATTGTAAAGTACTTTCTCCTTTATTTAATGTTATGGTATTGGTACTCCCAGCATTGTCTGATATATCTACACTAGTATTATCTTCACTAGCTAAAATTCTAAACCAATAACCTGCTAATCCTTCATAAGGTGTAGTAATATAATTTTTTCCCCATGTATGTATAGGATATTGTTGTTCAAAAGTATGTTGTGAAGAGCTATTGCCAGTAGCTGTAATTGGACACGCCACTATACTATTTGTTGTACCAGCAAAAACAGCAAATGGCTTACAAGTGCCTGCACTTTTAATAAAAGTACCTGTCAAATCTCCCCCAGCACTTGATTTAATTTGTATGAGTTGCCCACGCTGTAAATTATAATTCGTTGTTGTTGCACCTATAGTTACATCTATACTTGTGTTATCTACCATACCAACCATAATAAATTCCGAAGCAGTTTGTGCCCCTTGATTCACATTCACATAATACTCAGTATTTGTACCCAAAGACGTAACAGGTAATACAGCAGATGCCTCTGTTCTATTTGTAGAGAAATGAACAGCTGTAACACTAATGTCATTATCATCAGATTTAATATAAAATACTTTATTTTCAGCAGTGCCATTAAGTGCAGCAGCATTGGTAGAACCTATACCAGGGTCTGGACTATAATAAATACCATTAGCAGCAACTGTGAAATTTATAGGAGTAAAAGCTGCATTAAGAGGCATGGAGATAGTACCTGTAGCTCCCAATTTAGAACTGATAATAAAACGCAATGAAACAGTGCCAGATGGATTTATCTGCATAAACCCTGCATAAAACTCCTTTCCCTCAGTAGAAATGGCTTGTGCGTAGGTGCTATGCTGTAGCCCCAACAACTGCAAAAAGGCAACAACAAGCAAAAAAAGTAAATTATGTTTTTTCATTTTTAAGCTAATAATTTGATAAGAAGTAAAACAAGTAGATAGAATGAAGGTGTACTTGACTTAGTGTCAAATATACAAAAATGTTACGTAAATATTACGGAACTAAGACACAAATATCTCTTAGATTTCGCCCTTGTTCATTGTAATCTAAGCCATAACCTATGACAAACTGATTAGGTATTTCAAAACCAATATATTTCGTTTCAAAATCACCTTGAAAAGCATCTGGTTTGAATAATAGCGTAACCACTTCCACAGAATTGGGCTGTAGTTGTTGAATATCTTGCAAAACCTCCGCCATTGTAAGCCCAGAATCTATAATATCTTCCACAATAATTACATCTCTGCCTTTCACACTTTGCGAAAAACCAATGAGTTTATTGACCTCACCAGAACTCTTGGTGTTTTGGTACGATTTGTATTTAATAAAAGAGATTTCACTGGGAAAATCACAATAACGAAACAAGTCGGCAGCAAACATAAAAGCACCATTCAGAATAGCCACAAACAAGGGATTTTTCTGTGAGTAGTCTTGTGCTAGCTGTGTTCCTAAAGCTGCAATACGGGTTTGAATCTGTTGCTCTGTGATAAAAGGACGGAAAAACTTATCGTGTACTTGTACCTGCATAAAATTACGGTTTATAGTATCAATGCTATTGAGGGGGGAAGTAAATTTTATCTACACCTGCCTGATAGTCCATATAAAAACCCAAATATAGTAAGTTTTGGAGCAAATCACTCTATTTGGGTGTAACAAATACGCAGAAAGTTAAGGCAAAAACTACTTTTTTAACTTTTCAAGTTTTTCTATTACTATTAACAAAGGCTTTTTTTCTTTCTCCCCTACCCCACCCTTTTCATAGTGTATGTCTGGCATGATGTACCTGTTGCCTTGTAAGTCTTGTAGCATAAAATCATATTTGCCTTTGCCCACTTGCACTTCCATTGTTTCGGCAGGTGTAAACAAATAGTCCAAATTATCATTATCATCTACAGAAGTTTTACAATGGTCTGTTCCATCATCTTCAAACTCGTCATCGGCATCACCGTCTTCACTTGCCACAATGTAAAAGTGTTTGAAAGTTAAAGCCGTTGCATTTTTTACCCATAACGTATTTTTAGGGCTATGCCAAGCTCCTTGTAGGCACAATGTGATGAGCAATAAGCATACAATTTGATATTTTTTCATCATGCTGTAAACAATTTAAAGTATTACCAATTTTATACTATTTTTTGTAGTATTCTATTATTTTTAATAAGTAATTGGAAAAAATAAATGTACCACAGACTTTAGTCTGTAATATCTTGATAATCAAAGACTCACAGACTATTAGTCCCCGACTAAAGCCCAATGCTATTAAGCTAAGGAAATAAAAATACAGTATTCATAATAAATTAATAATCAATTAGTTGCATACTTTAAAGTTCCGTTAGGAACGAAATATTTATAGCAAAAGTTATTGCCAACTCCCTCAAAGTGCCGTAGGCACGACATATTTATAGTAAAAACAGTAATAACTCTCTCGAAGTGCCGTAGGTACGATATGTTTTGCCCGCAGTGGAACTGCTATGGCACTTTGAGAGGAAAATCAATAGCACTACTATAACTATTTCGTGCCTATGGCACTATAAAGTAATTCCTTAGCTGAATAGCATGGGACTTTAGTCAGGGACACCTAGTTCATTTTTAGCAATAAAAACTCAAAAACGGACTAAAGTCCGTTCTACAGTTAGGTACTATGCAACTTACGTTAATTAATATAACTTTTGTTAAAAAAAGACAAAATTTATGACAAAATTTACCCAAAATAACTTATACTTGGTGCAAAGTTCAAAGTTTGTTCCTTTTACTGCCTTACGATTATTGTGAATGACCATGAAAGAATTTTATACTCCCGAAGAAGTAGCCGAATTACAAGCCCAACTGTTGCAAAAACAACAAGTGATGGAGGCTCGTATGTGGATAGATGCCTTACTAAGCAAATTTGATGATATTTTACGTAATCTATACGACAAGTCTGTAGAAGAATTTGCAGATGCAATTATTTTTGAAGTAGCCAAAATATCGCAAGCCTTACGTGGTGTTTTTTATAACTTGGACAATCACCAACTAAGAGCCGTTGCGGGGTATGCTTGTACCGTAAACTCTTTACACAAGTCAACTTTTGAGATAGGCGAAGGGCTGATAGGGCAAGCCGTAAAATCAAAAGAGTACATTTGTTGGGACAATTTGCCTCCACAAAACCTTGCTGTAACTTCATCGGCAGGGAGAATAAGTGCAAAAACAGTCATGGTGTTGCCTTTGATGTTCAATGAAAAAGTATATGGTGTAATAGAACTCCTGTTTATCAAACCTCTTGAAGACAAATACAAAGAGTTACTGAACCGTTTAGGTAGAAATATAGCCACGATGCTACAAAGTATTCAGGCAAGCACCAAAACCAAAGCCTTATTGCGAGAATCTATGCTACAAGCCGAAGCCTTACAGTCTGCCGAAGCAGAATTGAGGCAAAATATGGAAAAAATACAAGCCACGCAAGAAGAAATACAACGAGTAAACAGTGAAATGCTATTACAAAATAAAGCTGTAGAAGACACCTTGTTGGTCATAGAACTATTGCCCGATGGTAAAATAGTACGTTGCAGTGATTTATACAGTAGCTATACGGGCTACTCCCACGAAGAACTACAAGTTAGTAATTACATAGACCTAATTAAAGACGAAGAAGAAAAAGAAGAATTTGCGTTTACTGTGCATGGGTTTATTAATAAAAATATTATTCAGAAAGAGGAAAAAAGACATAAAAAAAATGGAGCTATTTTTTGGTTACAATCCACTTATTATGCTGTAAAAGATAATAAGGGGCAGATTCAAAGAATCATTAAAATAGCCTATGATATTTCTGATAAAATACAGTTAAAGAATGTCATGGAAGAAAATGAAAAAATACTGAAAGAAAGAGTAAAAATAGTACAAGATAAAGGCTTTGAACAACTCAAAAAAATAAGAGAGAAATACGAAGCTCAATTAGGCGAAAAAGAGGCATACATACAGACTTTGTTGCAACAAATACCCCAACAATAACTATTCACTAAATACGCCCCTTTTATATTATGATGAACCTTGCAGAAACACAACGCATCAAAGATGCCATAGAACAAAACCCCGAAAGTTTTGAAACTATCATAGAAGCTACCAACATTGGAATTTGCGTTACCAATGAAGAAGGCATTTATGTAGGTATGAATACCGCCTACCTCAAACTATTAGGCTACCAACGTAATGAAATGGTAGGCAAAAACTTTTTGATGGTTGTACCCACCCAACAACAGCTCGAACTCAAACAACTACATGATGATTTTATTACAATGCAAGTAGAAATGTTTGATAAATTTGCGATTGTAGGCAAAGATGGTAAACTGATTTATATAGACGTAGATGCTGGTTTTAGTGATAAAATACACCATGCAGCCCACAAACTGACCTTTGTGCAAAAAGTTGTTTAGCTTATTTTAAAAATACTTGGATAGTTTAACCACCAAAAAAGCTACAGGGTGATGAACCCTATAGCTTTTTTTCTTTTTAAACTAATCTATCCGCTAAATAGTAGGCACAAATTAGTTTAGGCTATTTTTACAATACAATTCTTTTCAATAACTTGATAACCAATCTTTTAAAAGAATTTTAACTGTACGTTAGCTCTTACAACTCCAAACCTACTACCGTAATGTCATCTCTCTGCTCCTCTTTTTCTTGGAAAGCATTGAGCCTATCTATGAAAACCTGTTTTTGTGATTCCATCCTAAACTGGAAATTTTCATCTATAATTTGCTTGAAAGCTGTTGTTCCAAAACGGCTACGTTTTGAATTAGGCTGGTCGCCGTAGCCGTCTGAGAATAGGTACAATTTATCTCCTTTGTTCAACAAAAGTGCTTTATTGGTGAAGGGCTTACGACCCACGACTTCTGGTGTACCAATCATTGTTCTATCCCCCTTCAATTCTTCTACTGTTTGCGTATTCGCATAGGCTATATAAATATTGCGTTTGGCAGCAGCAAAAGTAGTTTTAATTGTCGCCGTACCTAAACCTTCAAACATACAAAGAGCTATATCCATACCATCAGAGGTAGTATTATCATCTTTTTTCAGATAGTTACGTACTTCTAAATGGATAAACTCCAGAATAGCAGCAGGACTATAGATTTGTTGGCGGTCTATGGCATCTTGTAAGATAGCATTACCAATCATACTCATAAATGCTCCCGGTACACCATGCCCCGTACAATCAGACACCGCAAAGAAAGTAAATTGCTCTGTACGGCGATACCAATAGAAATCACCAGAAACAATGTCTTTGGGTTTATACAAAATAAAGTGGTCTGCAAAAGATGCTGCAATATCTGTTTGTTTTGGTAATACGGCATACTGAATAGTACGTGCATATTCAATACTCTTAGTAATATTCGCATTTTTGGCATCTAACTCTTGGTAGGTATTTGCATTAGCTACGGCAATAGAACAATAAGAAGCCAAATTTTGTAAGAGGTCAAAGTGGGTTTGCGTGTACGCATTTTTCTCAAAACTTTGTACGGTAATTACCCCAATCACTTCTTCCTCATGCAACAATGGAATATATAATAAAGACTGAGGAATTTCTCCTGTAGAAATTTTCATAGAATCTATATCTTTATCTATATAGTTTTTCAACTCCGTAGCCACATCATTGATAAAAATAGCTTGTTTACGGCGGAAACACCACACAGCCAGATAGTTTTCTTCTTTGGTACTGTGGAAATGGAAGGGTAACTCTTTACCTTTTTCCATGAACCCATCAAAAGCCAATTCTTGTAATTTTGCATTGTAAACACCTAAACCAAAACCTGATGCGTCCATGAGTTCATTTACATTCTCATAAACCATCTTAATAATTTCCTTCAAGTCAAGGGTTTGCGTGATTTTCTGCCCAATAATAGTCAAGACTTTAATATTTTCGTATGCCTTTGCTACAGCTTCTCTTTGCGATTCTATTTCTTCATTCGCATTCACTAAGGCATCATTGGTACTAGTCAGTTCTTCGTTGGTGGCATTCAACTCCTGCAAAACCTCGTTTAGCTCTACGTTTTTCGCCTCAATTTCCTTGTTTTGGTCTGCCACTTGTATATTGATACGGTTGAGGGTTTCATTCGTAGCATTCAATTCTTCTACGGTTTGGTTGAGTTCTTCATTAGCTTCTTGGAGTTGGAAAGTTCTTTCGGTTACTCTTTCTTCCAAGATACGGTTTTGCTCACGTATGATGCGGTCATTCTCTTGTAAAGAAGATAAAAGTTGAGCCTGAGTAGCTTCTTTTTCTTTTTTGAGGACGTTGATTTTATCAGCTAAAGCAAAAGATAATAACACAACCTCTAATGCAGAACCAAACAAAATAGAATTATTAGTAAAAACATTAGTGGGTATTACAGAATTAAGAGTAAGAATATAAATAATGACTCCAGTAAGATAAATAGACCATGCAAGAAAATAAAAACGAGCTATTTTAATACCCTTTTTTAGTAGAATTATATTTACAATAAGTAAATATAGTGCCATTATAAGAGTAAAAGGTTGTGATAGATTTGAACTTACTTCATAATTACCTAAAATATTTAATAAGGAACTTACAAAAAAAACAAAGTATAGGAAGTAACTAAACTTATGAAATTTAGGTAAATGTTGTTTAGTATGTAAAAAACTAGTAGCAAATAGTATTACAAAAATTGCCGCTATATTAGATATTGAAGGAACATAATAATTAAGATAGGGCTTAGCAGGCCACAAGAATTCAAAAGAATATCCTTTAAAATTAACATAAAGCAGTGTAATAAAAAGAGCATAATTTATATAATAAAAATAAGTTATATCTCTTGTAACTATCCAAATAAATAAATTATAAAAAACCATAACAAACATTATACCCATATATAAACCCATCCCAATATCTGTTCTATGCTTTTCTTCCAAAAAAGGTTTTAATGTACTTATTTTTAATGGTACTTGTATTGGAAAATTACTACGCAATTTAAAGTAAAAAGTAACATTGTCTATAGTGTCCTTATCAGTGGTTAATTGAAATAAAAATAAATTAGTTTTTACTTCACGAGTAGTATAAGGTAATAAGGCTCCTGTTCTACGAAGGTTATAGCTATTAACATTAGATTGATAGAATTCTACTGTATCTATCAAAGGGTTTCCTAATTCTATCCACCAATTTGCTTTTTGTTTTACATTTATCGTAAATTTACACCAAATACTAGATTTTGTATTTGAAAAATTAGGCACATCAAGAGTATTTTTTATAAAGCCATTATTAGGCATATTCAATACCTGAGTAATATTACAAGTATTTGTAGAATCAATAAAAAAAAGTACCTCCTTACCTATATCTACTATACTATCAGTTTCTTTAAGCACGATATTTTGAGCTAAAGAGAAGTTAGAAATAATGTAAAGAAATGTAATAAGAATGGCTGTTTTCTTTTTCATAATTTAATATTTACAAAAATTAAAATTTATTTAGTAGCAAACAATGAAAATGTTTAACTCATATACATATTTATCTTATAATTTATATAATTAATTATAAGATAAGTTAATAAAATCATTAAGTTTTACTATTTGAATAACAAAATTATTTAGTTAATATTTTAGTTACTTAATCATCACAAATATGAAGTTAAAGTATTTAATAACTTTTTTATTTAAAATATTTTAAAATTAATTATTTCAAATAAAAAAGTTACTAATTATATATTTACTCTTACTTAACTTTAATCTATTGATAATAAATGTCTTACCCAAACTACTCATATATTGTATGCTACAATAGGCGTAAGTCAAAATCAAACCGAGTTTTATACCCTCCAACTTCAACTAATATAGTTTGTATAGGGTTCTGTCGTAGTAATAGAACTTTTGATTTTTCTTCCTCAGGCATTGTTTTTAATGTTACAGTATCAAGTTCTACTACTGTTGATAGATATTGCTCATTAGGATAATAGAAACTAGCATTATTATCACCTAGATTGCGAACAGATTCAAACCCTAAACTATCTGTAATTTTTTTTGTAATTTGATGCGGAAAACCTAACATAACATTAATACGTAATTTTGGAGCAACAGCAATAGCAGATACAAGTAAATGTTTAGGTATCCTCCTCTCACTAAATTCCTTTTTGACCCACCAACCACAAGCTTCTGCTATAGTATTATCAAATTTATGTATTCTTTTTGATAAATCGGGTACAATATTCTTAAGAGCATCTTCTAAAGGAAGTGTATATATCATATCAGCTACATCTAAACGCATTCCAGCTCCTATTTCGCCCGTTATAGCATCTTCAGCCAAAAACAAATAAGTGTTAGGGTTTTCCCATGTATTTCTTTTTGCCGAAGTTACACCTTTTACTCCAAATTCTTTTAATACATTTTGTTGCCCAGATGTATATATTCTTGCAATTTCTGCATGATTAAGAGCATGAAGGACACGAATCTTCAAATGCAAAAACTCTTTCCACTTCAATTCCTTATTAGGATTTACCATAGCCATTACTCGATGATAATACTCCTCTGGTTTATACTCCCAGCCTTTTTTTACTCGATTCCAAATACGTTTAGCTCGGTGTTTCATAGGTAAAAAAGAAGTTATAGGTTGAAAAGAAATGATTTACTTTTTATTATATTTTTTAGGGCTAATGATACCCTTGGGGTCTACAACAGTTTTTATATCCGCTAACAACTGCCAATAACTATCTCCTTCCCTATCCGTAAAATAATTCATTTGTTGGTGGTTCAACCTATACGGAAAAACACCTATTTGTTCCAATGCCTTACAGACTTCCGTATTCCATTGATGAGCCACCGCCACCTGTTTTGCATCTTTTCGGTTGAAGTACATTCTGTAATACCCCTCCATAGAAGTACTACTCAATGTAGCAAAATTATGAAATGCCTGCACACCCAACCGAGTAGAAACCAAATTGACCGTTGAGATAATTTGCTGAATAGTGCTACTTTCATAAGGCACAGCCAACAGCACTACCGAAAATCCCGGTATTTGGTCATAATAATCTATGTCTTTGTTATTTTCTTGGAGTGTTACCCTAAAAATACCTGCCATAGTTTCTAAACTATAATCAGACGGCATACCTTGATATAATTTTCTGACTACCCTGAAGTAGTCATGGTATAAACTTTCATCTGGAGTGTCGTCTTCTATAAACAAAAAGTGATAGCAAATATCTTGCAATCTTTGTTTAATTTCAGCCTGAGCAACACGTTGCATAGCTAAACTACCTGTGATAGTTGTAAAAGCCACCCAATCTCCTGTGTATACATACTGCCCTGCGGTGGTGGTACGAGGGTCATTTTTATTGGTCAATAACAAAAAATCTGTAGTAATTCCCTCGTCTTTTAAGCTACGTAATGTGTCTATTAACGGTGTAAGCTGTTTTTCATTGGCTTCAAGATAGACTATAGTTCCTTTTGTGCGAGGTAGTAGCTGCACAACCATTGCCGTTACAATTCCAAAATTAGATTGTGTGAATAAGCCATTAATATTTGCACCTACACCTGCAGCATGATAAATAAATGGTTCTACAGGTATTTTATCATCAAAAAAATGCCATAAACCAGTCCTTACTAACTCCCCATTACCCAAAACTACTTCTACTCCTAATAATAAATTATTGCGATGTGCAAAAAATGTTGCTCCTCTTTCTATCAAATTACCTACTACACTTGTATCATTACCAGAACCCGTCATTGGTAGCATTAAGTCAGAGTGTACCAATGCTTCGGCTAATTGTCTTTGTGTAACACCAGCCTCTATAACAGCATACCTAAATTTTTCATTAGTTGTACGGACTGTATTCAGGTGAGCCAAATCTACAATTACACTATTTGGTTGTAAAGGTTGTTTAGAGCCTTGTCCCCAGTTTTTCCCTGTACTAATCGGATATAGTGGTATTGCATATTCATTAGCTATCTTTACTATTTGCTGTACTTCTGTTACACTATATGGCTTTACAACTGCACTAATTGGTACAGGTGAATACTCCGATATATTCGGTTGATAAACACTTTCTATTCCCTCTAAAAGTATTTGTTCTGGAAACTTTAAAACTTGTTTCCAATCTGTAACAGCATGAGTAAAGTTAGCTTGCATAATTAAGTAAGTTTGTAGTAAGTAATGATTATGTGCAGCAAAACTAAAAGTAATACTTACAAATGCAAGTATTCTACTAAAAAATAATTTTTACACGAAATAGCCATAAATGTTTAACAAACTACAACCCAAAATAGGCAAAACATCATTATACATTCAAATTTCTCTATTATTGCGATAACAACTATGACACAAACCCGCAAGATTTTGTAAAAAGTATGCGTTTACTTACAAAATAGTTGCAAATTTTATTTATCAATCGTAACTTTAAGTTTCAATCAATTTTTCAGCCTTTATGCGAAACCATCAACTAAAAATTTATAATACGCTAACCCGCCAAAAGGAACTTTTCCAACCTCTCAACGCCCCACATGTGGGTATGTATGTTTGTGGTCCCACCGTTTATAGTGATGTGCATTTAGGTAATTGTCGTACTTTTACAAGTTTCGATATTGTGTTTCGTTACCTTAACCATTTGGGGTACAAGGTGCGGTATGTACGCAATATCACAGACGTAGGGCATTTGGTCAGTGATGCAGACGAGGGCGAAGATAAAATTGCCAAAAAAGCAAAATTAGAAAATCTTGAGCCTATGGAAATCGTACAACGCTATACCAACGGTTTCCACCAAGTCATGTACCAACTCAACAACATTTCGCCAAGCATAGAACCTACCGCCACAGGACATATTGTAGAACAGATAGAAATGACGCAACAAATCCTGAAAAATGGTTATGCCTACGAATCAAATGGTTCGGTGTATTTTGATGTAAAAAAATATTTAGAAAAATATAATTACGGTGAATTATCGGGAAGAATTGTAGAGGAATTGGTAGCTGGGCAAAGAGAATTGGACGGGCAAGAGGAAAAAAGATTTGCTGCCGATTTTGCCTTGTGGAAAAAAGCCAATCCCGAACACATCATGCGTTGGAATTCGCCTTGGGGAGCAGGTTTCCCCGGTTGGCACTTAGAGTGTTCTGTGATGAGCCGTAAATATTTGGGCGAAACTTTTGATATTCATGGAGGCGGAATGGACTTGAAATTCCCACACCACGAGTGCGAAATAGCCCAAGCCGTAGGTGCTACAGGTTCTCACCCTGTTCGTTATTGGTTACATACAAATATGCTTACCGTAAACGGACAACGCATGGGTAAATCTGTGGGCAATTCTATTTTACCTGCCGAATTGTTTACAGGCAATCATGCTTTGTTAGAAGAAGCCTACAGCCCTATGACCCTGCGATTCTTCATGTTGCAGACGCACTACCGCAGCACCATGGACATTACGAATGATGCCCTCAAAGCTGCGAAAAAAGGCTATCTGAAACTGATTAACGGCTTAAAAGTAGCTAAAAACTTATTGTTACAAGTCCCTACCTTGCCTTTGGCTGCCGAAGCCAATGAAAATATAGCCAAAGAAACCCATGCTTTATTGGCGGAGGTGTACGCAGGCATGGACGATGATTTCAATACGGCTATGGCTATAGCTGCCTTGTTCAATATCTTGAAGAAAATCAATGGTTTACACAACCAAAGTATCAAATTGGACGGCTACAATGCTGCTACTTTAGAAACTTTATTGACCACTTTCATAGCCTTTATAGAAAATGTATTGGGGCTAAGAGAAGAAGAAAGTGTGCAAATGGCACAAATGGTGCCTGTTTTATTGGAAATTTACAAAGAGGCTAAACTCAACAAAAACTACGGACAAGTGGACGTACTACGTGGACACTTCAAGGCATTGGGTTTGGTCGTAAAAGACATGAAAACAGGTATTGATTGGGCTTATGACGAAGTGTAATTTCAGTTTAAACCTATAAGGTTTTTGAAACCTTATAGGTTTAGGTAATTTACTTGTTACTTTTGGGGCAAAAATGTATTAGGTTTGCAAATCATTTTTAGCTGTAAAAACATGAATACAAAGAATATATTGGCAGTGTTATTGGCTGCGGGCATGGCTTGGGCGTGCAAATCTGAAACGACCAAAGACGGAAAACCCTTAGACACCCCCACTACAGGCGAAATAACGGTAGGCGTAGATGAATCTTTTGAGCCTTTGTTGCGGGCAGAAGTAGAAGGATTTGGGATTTTATACAAACAAGCCACTATCAAAACTGTTTTTAAACCCGAAGGCGAAGTAATTGCCGATTTGCTGAAAGACAGTATTCGCATGGCTATAGCTGCAAGACCTTTCACAGAAGGCGAAAAAGTTGCTATGAAACAGCAAACTATCACACCCAGAGAATACCCTATTGCGGTAGATGCGGTATGTTTGATTGTAAATAAAAAAAATATAGACACTGTTTTATCTGTAACAGATGTTAAAAATTTATTGGTAGGTACAACCAAAAAATGGAGTGATTTAAGCAAAACCAATCTCAAAGACTCTGTACGTATCGTTTTTGACAATAATAATTCCAGCAATTTGTTGTTTCTCAAAGACAAATTGGGTTTAAAAGACACTGAATTAGGCAAGCACGTTTTTGCCGTAAAGTCTAATGCCGAAGTGATAGAGTACATCAAAAACCACCCTAACTCTATGGGTGTTATCGGCATTAATTGGATAACAGACAGCACCGCCAAAGAAAAAGAATTGAAGGGTTTTATGAAAGACAACGCTGTAGTGGCTGTTGTACCCGACTCTTTAACGACTACGCCAGATTGGAAAAAAACGGTGCATATTCCAGATTTTTACCCTTATCAGTCCAGTATTGCCCTCAAAACGTATCCGTTCCGCCGTATGTTATATGTGTTGAGTCGTGAGGCAAGGTCGGGTTTAGGCACAGGTTTTACGTCTTATATCTTGGGCGACAAAGGACAACGCATTGTTTTACGTGCAGGTTTGTTGCCTATTAATGCCCCAGTGAGATTGATAGAAATGAAAAACAAAAAAATAGAAATAGAGAAATAATTAGTAAATTTTTAATTAGTAAATTTTTAATTAGTAAATTTTTAATTAAAAATTTACTAATTAAAAATTTACTAATTAAAAATTTACTAATTATTTCTCTATTTCTATTTTTTTG
>CANGYA010000103.1 GCA_947457925.1 Cytophagales bacterium
CCGATACTTGTACGGTTTGGGTAGAGTATTACATAGACAACCCAGACGGAAGAACTTACAATGTTACAGGCAATTTAGTGTTCCTACCAACAAAAACAACACAAACCGTAAGTGTGGACGGAAGCCCTTTTAAAGCAGGAAAACACCGTTTCAAAATCCATACAAATGCACCCATCAACCTTGATAAAATACAATTTGCTCTCCTCGCAAAACACCAAGCAACGCCTAAATCTCTTACACAAAACACTACGGGTAAAGACTGGGAATTGGTCTGGTCAGATGAGTTTGATAGCAACACGATTGATACTACCAAATGGACTTATGACATTGGCAACTGGGGCTGGGGCAACAATGAATTGCAATATTACACACAAAACAGACAGGAAAATGCCCGTATAGAAAATGGTGTATTGCTTATTGAGGCACGCAAAAATGATATGGGACAGGCTTGGACTTCTGCCCGATTGACAACAAGAGGCAAAGTGAGTTTCTTGTATGGAAAAATAGAGTTTAGGGCAAAAGTTCCCAAAGAAAAAGGAAATTGGGCAGCAGGTTGGACACTTGGCGACAGCTATATCGACGAAATTGATTGGCCTTATTGTGGTGAAATTGATATTTTGGAAAGTGTAGGTTATGAGGTGAATGAAAAAGGTGATGGAATAGCCCATGCCACTGTTCACACACCAGCTTACTATTTCAAAATCAATAATCAAATCAGTAGCGAAAAAAGCATTAAAAAAATTGGTGATGAGTTTCACACTTACGCTGTCGAGTGGACACCAAGCACTATTCGGGCATTTGTTGATGGACAGCCTTATTACCTTTATGACAAAAATGCGAATGAAAAGGAATTTCCATTTACTAAACCGCAAAATCTTATCCTTAACTTAGCCATGGGCGGAGGCTGGGGCGGTGCCAAAGGTATGGATAGCACCGTTACTTCACAAAAATTTTTGATTGACTATGTAAGGGTTTATCAAAGAAAGTAACCTTTGGAAAAAATACATAGTGAATGAACTATTTGTTCTTGTTCATTTGTTACAAAACAAATAAACAATGATACGATGTTTGGATTTTTGAAAACTTTATTTGGCGGTAGTAGCCAAAAAGCTATACTACAAGAAGCCTTGTCTAAAGGAGCAGTAGTGGTAGATGTAAGAAGCCCACAAGAGTTTGCATCAGGGCATATCAATGGAGCAAAAAATATTCCTTTGGCAAGTATAGAGGGTAAAATCGAGCAAATAAGGCAGTGGAAAAAGCCTGTAGTGCTGTGTTGTGCTTCGGGTATGCGAAGTGGTTCGGCTACGACTATCCTAAAAAAATATGGCATAGAAGCCTATAACGCAGGCAGTTGGCATACACTCAAATAGTATCACTTATTAAAGACTAAACAATAAAAATTATGGCATCTTTTCAAGAAATAATCAATTCAGATAAACCTGTATTAGTAGATTTTTTTGCAGAATGGTGTGGACCCTGCAAAATGATGTCGCCTATGTTAGAAGAGTTATCGAGCAAAGTAGGTGATGCTGCCCGCATTGTGAAGGTAGATGTGGATAAAAACCCGCAAGCTGCCAATGCTTTTAATATTAAAGGTGTACCTACACTGATTTTATTTAAAAATGGTGAGGTAAAGTGGAGGCAGTCGGGGGTTGTACCTGTGAATTATTTAGAACAGTTGATAAAACAACATCAATAGAGTTTATGAATAATTTTTTGCTATAGCCCCACCCAACCCTCCCCATAGGGAGGGCTAAAAAGGAGTTATTCATAAACTCTAATAGAGTTTTTCAAGTTTTGTAGCACAGATTTTATGTGAATACTATGAAGCAACCGTACATTTGCCTTTAGGTGAATATTACCTTTTGGGCAACAAAAATTATTCGCCTAAAGGCGAATGTACGGTTGTGTTATAGAGTATTGGACATTAAAATCAGCTACTTCAATAAATACCGCACCCCAAAAAATCCTCTCCGCCCTTGCAGTACCGCATACGTATAGCTTGCATCAAATGTATAACCGTTGGGATTGTCAATGCTTGTTTGCCTGTCAAATGGGTCAAAAGGTCGTAAAATCGGATTTGCGGGCAAGAAATTGAATAAGTTTTTGATACCACCATATATTTCTATTCCATTATTAAATTTCTTCGTGATTTGTATATTTTGAAGACTGTACCAAGGCGAATGAGTAGGACGAAAATCATTGGGCAGTGTAGGCAGTAACATAGGACTGTAAAAGTTGCCCGTCCAATCTATAGTAATTTGGGGCTTTTCAAAATCATAACTTGCTGTAAATGTGCCAGATAGGGGAGAGGCTTTGAACAACTCTAATCTGTGGTTGTTTTCTACCTGAAAAGCATCTAATACCGTAATTCCACCCACTAAACACACAGGAAATTTAAAATCAATGTCAAAATTAAATGCTAAACCTCTTGTAACAGCGTAACCATCTAAGTTATCATAGATAATTTTGTTGGCATCTGTGGTATAATCGGGTAAAATTCTGTTGGTAAAATAAGAATAAAAACCATCTGCCATGATACCAATTTTGCCTATAGAAGTATAAAAAGTTTTTTGGTAATTAATAGTAAAATTCCAAGACTGTTCTGGTCGTAGAGTATTCTTAAAAACTACTTTTCTTGCACCTGTCAAAGCTGCATGGTCTTCTGTAAAAACATTGACCACTCGGAAACCATTGCCTACATTTGCCCGCAAAATTGTACCGTCTTTCAGTGTCCATTTGTACGCCAAACGTGGCGAAAAGACGTTGCCATGTTGCGAATGGTGGTCGTACCTTGCTCCCAAGAGTAGTTTGTGTTTGGGGTGCAGCGTAATTTCGTCTTGCACAAAAACCGCAGGCAAATATACTTTTTGCGGTTGGTTATGTGGATTCAGGCTGTCCAAAGACGCAGTGGCAGGAGTATTGTCGTCATAATAGGTATAACGCAAAGTAGTACCGACTAAAATGTCATGCTTTTTACCAATTTTTTTGTCCCATAACATCTGCCCAAAGGCTACTTGTTGCGTACCCAAATACCACATTGAGCCATAGACAGAGTTTTGGTCGTGATAATTATAGGAATATTGCAATAGTATTTTTTCTCGATGAATAGGTAACTGATAATTGCCCAAAACTTCTAAACGACTGGTAAAAATACTTTCTCCGTACACTTGTTCTGTGCCTCTGTGTTGGCGTTGCCAAGTGGTTTGTCCGCCCCAACGGTCTTCGTACAAGTAACGAATGGCTAAATTGGCTTGTCTTTGCTGTTTTCTTTGCAAATTCCACTTGTTAAAAACCGAAAATCTTTTTTGCAAAGACAAATCTGTAAAACCATCATTATTAATGTCCCAAATATTATCAAAGTGAAAATAATTTGCACTTAACAAAGATGAAACTTTACCTAAACGAATGGATTTGGCTACATCTACATTCATTTCTCTATAAGAAGTACCAAAAATATCTACCGAAAAATTAGGAGCTTTGTCGGGGCTTTTCGTGATGACATTCAGCAAGCCCGCCACCGCCTCCGAACCGTACAAAGTAGAAGATGCACCTTTAATGACCTCCACTCTGTCGATAAGGGCGTTGGGAATGCCGTTCAACCCGTACACCGTAGCTAAGGCACTCATGATGGGCATTCCGTCTATCAAAATCATAGAATATGCCCCTTCCATGCCGTTAATTCTGATGTCGCCTGTGTTGCAAACACCGCAATTATTTTCGGTTTTTACGCCATTAATGGTTTGCAGGGCATCAAAAAAATTGGAAGTGGGGTTGCGAGCAAAAAACTTTGGCGAAAACCGTTGGATAGGTACAGGACTTTCTGCAATGGTCGTTTCTTTCATTGTACCTGTAACCACCACCTCTTGCAAAGAATTTTCGGCAGGATTTAATACAATTTTTGGTAGTAAAAAATCTTTTTCTTGTACCAAAATACTTTGTTGGAATATATCATAACCTACTGCCGAAATTTGCAGCGTATAAGTACCCAAAGGCACTTTTTCAAACTTAAAATTGCCCAAACTATCCGTAATTGTACCTTTTTGAATAGGTAATAAGATAATATTGACAAAAGGTATTACACCTTGTGAGCTACTTACCGTACCTTTGACAGTAGCCGTAACATTGGTTTGTGCAGTAATTTTTTGACAAAAAATTAATAAAAAACCAATTAGGGAAATGTAAATGAATTGCTTTTTCATGCTTGCCAAATTTATTTTTTGACAAATATAAAAATAAATTTAGACTTATCTAAATTTTAAAGACTCTATTCAAAACTAAGTTAAATACATTTGTTTTCTGTAGTTACTGACTTTAGTCCGTAATATTTTACTACGGACTAAAGTCCGTAGCTACAGCAATTTACAACAAAAAAGTTGTCATTTTTTTAAGAGAGCAAGCTCTTAAAAAGATGACAACTTACTATAAAAAACTCATTTACAATAGCTTACGCAACAGTTACTTCTTTAGTTAAGTAAACATCTTGTACGGCATTCAATAATTGTACGCCTTCTGCAAATGGTTTTTGGAAAGCCTTACGACCTAAAATCAAGCCTGTGCCACCTGCACGTTTGTTTACTACTGCCGTTTTGATAGCATCAGCCAAGTCGTTTTTGCCCGACTCTCCGCCAGAGCTAATTAGACCTGCACGACCCATGTAGCAGTTTGCCACTTGGTAACGAGTCAAGTCGATAGGGTGGTCAGTAGCTAATTCTGTGTACATTTTAGGGTGGAACTTACCGAATTTCAAGGCTTCAAAACCGCCATTAGTTTCTGGAAGTTTTTGTTTGATAATGTCCGCCTGAATAGTTACCCCAAGGTGTGTAGCTTGTGAAGACAAGTCAGTGGCATTGTGGTAGTCTTTGCCGTCTTTTTTGAAGGCATTGTTTCTGGTGTAGCACCACAATACTGTAGCCATACCTAACTCATGTGCCATTTCGAAGGCTTTAGAAACTTCTTGCAACTGGCGAGTTGATTCTTCAGAACCGAAGTAGATAGTTGCACCTACCGCCACAGCACCCAAATTCCATGCCTCACGAATAGAACCGTACATTACTTGGTCAAATTTGTTAGGGTATGTCAATAACTCATTGTGGTTGATTTTCACCAAGAAAGGTATTTTGTGGGCATAGGTTCTTGACATCATAGCCAAGTTACCAAATGTCGTTGCCACAGCATTACAACCACCTTCTATAGCCAATTTGATGATATTTTCTGGGTCAAAATACATAGGGTTAGGAGCAAAAGACGCACCTGCCGTATGTTCTATACCTTGGTCAACTGGCAGAATAGACAAATAACCTGTATTTGCCAAACGACCACTACCGTATAATTGACCTAAACTTCTCAAAACTTGTGAGTTGCGGTTAGACTGCACAAAAATTTTGTTCACGAAGTCTGAAGAAGGAAGATGCAAGTTAGCCTTGTCGATGGTTTTACATTCATGTTTCAAGAACTTGTCAGCTTCGCTGCCTAATAGTTCTACTATTTTGCTGTATGACATACGATTAAAAGAAAATTAAGTGTGTTTTGGGCTACAAAAATAGAATAATTGAGTGATTTACGAACAAAAACTAAAAAAATAAAGAGTATAATAAAAATAGTAAGTCTATATTTACTTATGCTCCACCTCCACTATCAACGGCACTACACTCCCTACCGCAAAATATTTATTCACCTTAAAACCTGTTTTACCGCCTAATTTAAAGTATTCTATACCCTCTATTTTATTGATTCCCAACGCCTTATATACTTTATCTTGAATAGGTTGGTTTTTTTGTTGCTCCATTTTCGCCATTACTTCCTCTATTTTCACAGGGGCTTTAGAGAAAAAAGCACAAATATAGTCTGTTCCTTTGCGGTTGTCTAAACGTACAAAATGGTCTTCGTCTGGAAAAGCCACAGTGCCTGTGCGGTAACTCAAAAACGGACTGATGCCTTTGTTGTACGGAAAAAGCAAAGTACATTTACCCGTAAGGTCTGTACCCACTACATACAGATAGACAGGTTCGTTGTGTGTTACAAAAAACTGAAACATTGTACCAGAGTAATACGGATTTTTCATTTTGTAGCTTTGTGTCTGAAAAGCTGTTTCCATTACTTTGCCACTTTCTTGTTTAAACACAATTTCTCCTGCTAAACCTCCTTTCTGTGATACAACATTATTGGCTACACTATTTTCGGCTATTTCGTAGGCTTCCATACAATTTTTTTGGAAGTCATTGTAACGCACCCACACAAAACCACTATTGCCCCAATCTGTTCCCCAACTATTCATAATCTCGAATGCCCCGCCAAATTTGTTATCATCATAGCCTATGACGGTTACAGCGTGGTAGCCTTTACTAATGTCTTTGGTGGGGTCGGCTGGTGGATTCCAAACATCTTTGGCTTTTTCTAAAGACCCCCAACAACGCATAGAAATTGTAACGGGTTTGCCTTCTGAAAGACTTTTTTTGATGTTTACAAGAGGTACTTTCCCTGTACCATCGTAGGCAAAAAGTCTTTTGTAGTCCTTGATAATGAAGTCCTTAGCTTTTTTCTTCTCTTTGTCCGTTACACTTTTGTTACATTCATAGCCAAATTCTTTGTAGCTTACGCAGCCTTGTGCTTTCAACAAATCTAAGGCATCAGAAATGTACGCACCATACGAACAGTCATTGGTCATACGAATTTGGTTATAGACATAAGAAGGCGAAAAAGCATTTTCATCTACTTCTTTCACGTCTTTCAAAGCCTTTTTTTGAGCATACAAAATAGTACGTGAGGCATACGTAGTCGACCATGCCGTACAAGTACCTGTATTGCCTTGGTCTTTTGGGGTAGGGCAGTAGGCTTTCAACGAAATAGACGAGGGCAAGTTATAGTTACCACGTACCAACGGAGCAGTAAGAGGTATGTTTTCATAACGAGCCGAATCAAACAGACAACCTGTGCCGTATTGTTGGGCAAAAGTGCTATATGTGCCTAATAAGCAACTTAGAATTGTATAAAAAGCTAATTTTTTCATGCTAATATTTTTTATTCAAAATTTCTGCAATAATCATAGCCCTTTTCACTTCATCAAAATCGGCTAAGGCTTTTGCTATGGCGTGAGCTTTGTTGTTTTCTTCAGCTTTGTGTTGGTATTTGCGGAGTTTTTCCATGAAATTCTCTACATCTGCATCATCAAACTCCTCGTCTTTTTCTTTGTTCTGTACCAAAGGTTTCCGTTTTTTAATTACATTTTCCTTGTAATTTTCAAACTCTGTCATGCGTTGATTCCTCCGTTCTTGTTCTTCTTCCTCAAACTTGCTTATCTTTTCGTTTACATCTTTTCGCACCAAAGGCAAAGGATTACGGAGTTCTTGTTTGCTTACTTCTTTCACATTATCGGGTAAGTCTTGCGGTTTATCTGCTTGCAATTCCTCCAAGATTTTACCGAAGTTTGTTTTTGGTTTGGGTTTCGGTGGTGGAGTATAAGCAGGTGGCGGAGTAGCAGTTGCCGATATAGTTGATTTTTTGCGTGTAGAAGGCGGAATAGCCTCTTTGGGGGTTCTGTCCGCAGGTTTTCTGCGAGAAAGTACCCAAAAATACAATACGCCTGTGCCTATAGCTATAACTATTTTGGTGATTTCGTCCATATTCTTTCAAGGTGTTTTGGCTAAATGTACGAGAAATTTACAAGTAAGGGCAAAATTTTAGGTAAAAAATTGTGTAGAGTTTGCCAAACATATTTAAAAGTGTGGACTGAAGTCCACACTACAGATTTACTATATTTACTTATTCGGTTCTTCTTTCACCTCCACAATAATATCTTCATACACCCAGTTAGGGGCTACTTTTTGCAGGGTTTCGTCCTGAAAATACAGTGCATTTTCAGGGGCAATGCCTTTTTTGAAGTCGCCTTTGTCCCAAATCCTGTTTTTATTGGTGTCTATGATGAGCCGTATTTTTTTCTTACCAGCTTCTATATACTTGAAAACAAATTCTTTAGCATTGTAAAGTTCTCCTTCTACTTCGTTTTTTTCATTCAACACTTGTAAAATAAAATTTGGAGCTTGTGTACGTACAATACCCGTTAAAGTAGCGTATTCTTCCTCTTTTTTGATGCCATAGTTGGTATCTGTACCTGCTAACGTATCTTTTTCTATACCAATCAAACTACCTTTTTTTAGTTTAAAACGAATCGGGTTGTTCATCACGATACTATCTTTGAAATACAAAATAGTTCTGGTTTCGTTCAATTCCCATTGTTCAGCTCGGCAGGTGGTCGTGTCTTTGCCGTTGATGTACGTAATGCTATCGGTATTTAGTTTGTCTAAAGGCGTAGAGAACAATAACTGTGGGCGAATTTTTTGCCCTTTCATAAAATTACTGTTGGGTGTAGGATAAAATTTGGCTGTTCCTTTGGTTTTAGCTTTGTCTTTTTCCTTAATTACATCAAATCTAATAGTTGCCGTATCCAATAACAGATTCCCTACAGAATCTTTGACAGTAATATAGGCTTTTAAACTATCTACTGTTTCGTTCCCTGTATAGTTAAAAAATCGTAAAATTTCTTTCTCTGTTTGGTACAAAATTTTTCCCTTGTTTTCAGGCTTTTCAAAAACCACTTCTGCACCCGCCAAAGTTTTATTGGCTTTTACTTCAAAATATTGTTTTCTTGGTCTTTTTGTAGTGATTTTCAGGGGTTTAATATCATACGGTACGGTTTGGAGTTGCAAGTAATTAGCTGTTTTTTCGTCGATGACTAAGGTATCTGTCAAAAAAGCAATTCTTTCATCTGGGCTATCATAAATCATATTTTTCTTTTTATCTTCTTTCAAAGCATACAATAAATAACGTCCTTTCCGAATATTATCTATTTTGAATCTGCCTACCGTATCTGTTTTGGCGAAATACAAAGGTTTATGTTTCTGCACAATCAAAGTATCATTGGCATCATACAAGCCTACTACGCCTTCTTTTTCTGGGGAATTGTCTGCTATATTTCGTACCGTACCATAAATAAATAAAGTGTCTATTTCTTTGCCTGTACTGAAAGCAATACGGGCATTGTTGGGCTTGTTACTTTCTGTGATGTCTTCTACTGCATCGTCAAAATTTAAGACATAGGTGGTGTTAGGGCGTAAAAATCTTTTGAATTTTAGGGTAATTGTATTGTTTTTTTCTTTGTATTCATAGTCATCGTCATTCACACTTGGAATAATAACTAAGTTGGCTTTTAAATTTTTTGTCCGAATAGGCTCACTGAATACCACCATGACTTTATTGGTCATTACGTTGGTGCTTTGGTCTTTGGGAGAAGAAAATACGATACGTGGTTTACGAGTATCTTTTGCTCCGCCTTGTGGGGCAAGAGGGCTGGCACAACCATACAAGATAATCAGCACTGTGATAAATACGAAGATGGTATATAAATTCCGTTGTTGGGCTAAAAACATGGTCAAGAGATTTGAGTAGAGAGTAATTTTGCAGTATATACTGTTAAAGCCCAAAATTATTCCTATTTTAAGGATAGCCCAAATATGTACTCTTAAAAAGTTTTAAATCAATAGATTTCTGTAATAGAACTTATAAACAATTCCGCAAAACCCTCTACAAGTAGAGAGCATAAAGTGAGGGCATTGTAAAAAAGCACTCTACCCGATGATTCTTAATAAGAGGAGAGTTACTTTTAGACAACTACTTGTTAATGAGATTTTTACAAAGGCAAAAACTAAGATTTTACGTTGCTTTTGTACTTAACAAGCAATAAATACAATTTACAACTACTTTATTTTCAAAGAGTTGCCTAAAAGCAATTTTACTTACAAAAAACATCGGGCAGAGTAGTAAATAAAGTATTCACTTATTTACCATTATACAACTGCAACGAAGCAGCCAATTCTTTTTCTACTTGTTGTTGCAGTGTAATAGGCGAAACGACTTTAACTTGTGAGCCATAACTCAAAATTTCTCTCAACAATTCATAGTTAATGACCAATTCTAAGGCTACGGTGCAGTAGTTATCTGTTTCTTCCTCAACTACTTGCGAGGAATGTAGAGGTTGTGTTTTGATGTAGTGCATAGCAGGGGCAGCAAACTGCAAAACTATTTTTTCGGGGGGGCTGTCCAGTGCTGTTACACCCAAACAATGTTTGTAAAAATTGTCTGCATCAAAATTAATGGCTTGGGCAGGAATATAGGTTTTGTCCGTTTCTTCAATATAAGTCATACGGTCTATGCCAAAAGTCCGCACTTCTTTGTAGTCGTCCACATAGCCAATCAGATACCACATATTTTTGTATTCTTTGAGTAAATAGGGGTGAATGGTGTATTTTTTGGTGGTTTCTGCATTGAATTTTTTATAGAAAATATCAATTACTTTTTTGTTAATAATTGGGTTTATCAGTTGGCTCAACTGCGTATTGCCATTGATGTACGGAATTTTATCTATTTTTACGCACTGATGATGCACCGCCTTTGCCGTATTGTTTTTAGTGGCTTTGGTCATTTGTACGCCGTCTATCACTTTGTCGACTGCATCAGAAAATTCTGCAAAGATGGGCAGTTCTCTAAAATCTTTGAGAACAGACTCCACAAAAGTCAGTGCCAATACGTCTTGTTGAGAGAGGTGCGACAAGCCTAAAAATTTGTACGATTTTTCGGTGTATTCATACCCTTTCTCTTTTTTGTTATATTCTATGGGGGCATCAAACTCAAAACGCATAGCGTTGAGGTCTTTTTCTATGGTAGAGGCAGACGTTACGCCAAATCTGTCGTTGCAAGCCTCCAAAATTTCTTCTTTGGTAGGGAATTTTCGCTGTTTGTTGCGTAGCATTTCGTCTATGAGTAGGTAGCGAAGGAATGCGAGTTTGCTGCTGGGCATAGTGTTAGGGGTTGTTGAAAGAAGTGATAGTATTACCAACGCATAAAAGTAGTAAGAAGGCAAAAAAATAACAATACTTCGGCTAAACAATCTTTCTTTCGACAACTTGTTTATTCACTGAACCAAAACCAATTATTTTCGTAAAACACTTAGTCATTTTTGCTTTTAACCCATGAAAAAAATAACAGCTAATCTTTCTTTTTTATTGCTAATGTGCTACGTAGTGGCGTGTGTAGGTTCGTATGAAAGCCGAGAACACACCCTACAAAGTGTGGTAGATGGCAATACAGTGCGTATGTCTGACGGTGTAACCATAGATTTATTAGGGGTAGAAGACACTCCCGCCTCTGCCGAATATTTACAGCAACTCGTAGGCAATAAAGTGCGTGTGCGTACTGATAAGACTATGCCATTTAAGAGCAAAAAACAAACGGTGTATGCTTACATTACCTTGAAAGACAAGAAGTTATCTGTAAATGCAGAGATTTTAAAGCAAAAATTTTCTACCCTCAATCTCACGTATGTAGATGACAGTTTATCCGTTTTTCAACGCTATGCAGATGGGCAGTTTGTGAGTAATAACACACCAAAATCATTGAATAATGGCAATAACAGTAGCAAAACTCCGATGCCTCGCATTACGTATGGCGAAACAGAACAAAAGTATTCGCCACAAGAACTGTTTAAAACAGCTTCGCCTGCGGTATTTTTGGTAGAAGTATATGACGAAACAGGCAATAGATTAGGAATTGGGACAGGCTTTTTTATTAATGCCGAAGGTGTGGGGCTAAGTAATCACCACGTTTTTGATGAAGGCAAGAAGTTTAGGATAAAAACTAAAAATGGTGATGTATATGATGTAGGCGAAGTTTTGGCACAAAATGCCGACTATGACTGTGTGATGTTTAAGGTAATTCCAAGAAATAATACTTTTCCGTTCCTCAAAATTACTAAAAATGAAGTAGAAACAGGGGCAGAAGTTTTTGTCTTGGGCAATCCCAAAGGGCTTGAACAAACTTTGACTAAGGGCATTGTGTCGGCAGTGCGAAGTGAACAAGGTGTAATCCAAATGGACGCAGCCATTTCGCCCGGTAGCAGTGGTAGCCCTGTCATGGATGTTTCGGGTAATGTTATCGGCATAGCCACTTTCAAACGCAACGAGTGTGAGAACTGCAACTTTGCTATCAACATCAAAGAAGTAGAGAAGGCACTGATGCAATGACCTCTAAGCAAAGCCATGTATGTAACAACCAATTTTAAACAGCCAATTATTTGCAAATTGGCTGTTTTTTTTTGTGCTTGCATTTTTCAGAAAATTATTATACCTTTTGTTCGTTTCGTAGAAATTAAATTTATATTTGTTTATAGTAATCAACATAGCCTATGATACTCCGTATTTTTACATTTTTCGTACTTTTTACACTCTACAGTACCTCAATTTTTGCTCAAAGTCCAGCAGATAAAACCATTCAGAAGTCCTTAGATAGTTTACAAGACCATATCAAATCTGCCTCCGAACTTCTCACAAAGTATGGCGACAGTATTCAGTCCAAATTATTTGTGGACAAGTCTTTGGCACAAGAATACATGGACGCAATGGCTAAGGTAAAAACAGCTTCTTGGAAGTCGTATGCCGAGCAAGTATTAGCGGAGTCTATGTTGTTACCTGCTTTTTCGGGTCAAAAAGACTTGATGGGGGCATTACTAAAAGTAGCTAAAAACAACAAAATTGATGTGATGGCGATTAGAAATAAACTCACCAAAGAAGTGCTAAAATACGACATTGTGGCTTTGATGGGTGAGGCAAACCCCAAATATACCAATATTTTGACTGCCAAGAAAACCAGCAATACGCCTGCTGCCCCCCAAATGACCGAAACAGAGGCTGTAGACGCTAAAACCGCAGCCATGAACTTGGCTACCAACAAGTTAGAAGCCTATATGCAAAGACACAGATTAGACAATCCGAGATTGTCTTTAGATGAATGGAAAAAGTTTTGGACGGAATTATTGAAAGATAAAACCGCCAAAGAGATAGTATTACGAGGGCAACAAGGTTTAGTGGCACATCCGAAATTAGTAGAAAAAGAAAAAACAGGTTCTAATATGCGTGATGCTTTTACAGCTCTTATGCAATTACAACACTAAAATTAGTTGTAAACAGTGAAATAGACTTTGCTCTATGCTGTCAAGTTAATAGTATATTTGCCTTTAGGCGAATAACTTTTATTGTTAATAAAGTGTAGTATTCGCCTGAAGGCGAATGTACTGTTTTCTTAGTATCAATTTGTATATGTTATCCAAAAACAAAACATACATAGCTTTGGTCGTGATTTGCATAGCCTTGTTGGGCTTTGTGGAGTACATCATGCCTAAACCTGTGAACTGGAAACGGACTTATAGTAAAGACGACAAAATTCCCTATGGGAGTTATGTACTTAGAGAGTTGCTGCCACAACTGTTTCCGAAGGCAAGTATTATAGATAACTACCAAACTCTGTATGAACTCAAACAAGAGGAATTTGAGGCGGAAACTATTAATTTCTTGCTGTATAACGACCATTTCAAGCCAGACGAGGAGGAAACGAATACCTTATTAGAGTTTGCAGCCGAAGGTACTTTCTTTTTTATAGCTTCGCATCATTTTTCGGGGGCTTTTGCCGATACGTTGGGCATACAGACCGAAGAAAATGTAACGTGGCTACCTACCAATGCAGAAAATAGTAAATTAGATACTTTGCAATTATTCAATAAAAACTTTGCTCCTCAATCTTATATTTTCAAAGAAACTTCGGTAGAAAACTATTTTCATAAAATAAAAAAAGCCAATCCAATTTATTTGTTGGGCAAAAGAGGCAATAAAATGGTGAATTTTGTATATATTCCTTATGGCAAAGGAGGTTTTTATTTACACACTTGCCCTTTAGTTTTTACTAATTACAATTTGTTGCACCCCAAAAATTATGAATATATTGCGACTGCATTGTCTTATTTGCCCAAAGACCGTCATCTGATATGGGACGAATACTACAAAGTAGGGCGAAAAGGAGCAAAAAATATGTTTAGGGTGCTACTCAACCATGATGCCTTTCGGTATGCTTGGTGGGTGTTTTTAGTAGGTATTTTCTTGTTAATGTTGTTTGGGGCTAAACGCCAACAACGTATTATCCCGATAATGCGACCCCCTCAAAATATTTCATTGGAGTTCACAAAAACCGTAGGGCAGTTGTATTTTCAGCACAGGGACGACAAAAATTTGATAGAAAAACGGTTTACCTATTTGTTGGAGCATATTCGGACACACTTTTACATTAACACAAACCACTATGACAGCCCCGAATTTTTCCAAGATGTAGTTTCAAAAACAGGTTTTGAAGAAAACAAACTAAAAAGATTGTTAGCTTTGATGCAGGAAGTACAACGCTACAGCCACATTTCGGAAGGAGTATTTTGGGAAATTAATCAACTCATAGAAGATTTTTATCAACTGAAAGTGTAGGGTTGTAAACCTACACTATAAATTTGCTTATGTATCGCAGTATAATTGCTAAGGACTATGAACTTATTACTTTTGAAACAAGAACTTTCGCAACTTCATCATAACTTCGGTGAAAGTGAATTAGCATATTTGGCACTCACCTCTAAGGCGGATATTCCGATTAGAGATAGGTTGGCTTTTCAGTTGCAAAAAAGATTGTCGGCAGACCGCCAAAACTTGTTGTGTGCCAGAGATTGGCGTGATATTGATATTTCGATAATGAAAGATTTTACCAATCCTTCTACATTAATTATTTGTAAATCAGGTTATACGGTAGATGAGTCTGCGGCCAATGCAAGTATGCAGGGCTTCTACCCAAGAAAGTTGTTGAGTGATATGCAAAAAGCCAAAGAATTGGGGCAAAGCAATACCAATTTGTTAGGTGTATTGTTTTATACGCATCTCAATAAGCCTGTGGACACTAAACTCAAATACATTGTAAAGTATGATAATGCTATCAATAGGGCTTTTGCAGTAGAAAAAGAACAGCAAATAGCCTCGCAAGCTGTGGCAAGTGTTACCAATTTTTGGGCAAATCATAAAATACAAAATGAAAGTGGTATCATTCCTGCGGGAGTTTGCTGGGACATTCGGGTAGATATTCATTTTTGGGTGGTGAGTTTGTAGTGTTTTTAGTTGCAAATTCATTGCGTAAAAATTGAGTGAGTGCCTTTATGCCATTTACTTTGGTAATTTTTAAGGTAAGTGCTAACGCACAATTAGTAAAATTATTAATTAAAAATATTTTTAAGTTATTGATTATCAATTAATTGATAAGATTTTTATTCTAAAAAATAGTCTAAACTAATTGGTATCAGCTACTTAAGTATAAAATAAGTTTTGAATTACATGAATAGAATAATCAACTTCGCAATTATTGGCTGTGGACGTATTGCACATAGGCACGCCGAACATATCCAAAACAACGGCAAGTTAGTGGCTGTTTGTGATGTATTGCCACAAAAAGCTGACGAGTTGGCTGCGAAGCACAACGCCAAAGCCTACTATGATGTTACGACATTATTAGCTAATGAAAAGGACATAGACGTAGTGGCTATTTGTTCGCCCAACGGTTTGCACGCAGCACATAGTATCCTTGCCCTACAAGCAGGTTTTCATGTGCTATGCGAAAAGCCTATGGCGATTTCGGTGCATGATTGTGGAGAAATGATTAAAGCAGCCGAAAAAGCTAATCGGCGGTTGTTCATTGTAAAGCAAAATAGGTTCAATCCGCCTGTGGAGGCTGTGAAAAAACTGATTGATGACGGGAAACTGGGACAAATTTACAGTGTGCAACTAAGCTGTTTTTGGAATAGAGATGAAAATTATTACAAAAACTCTTGGAAAGGTACAAAGGCATTAGACGGAGGTACGTTATATACACAGTTTAGTCATTTTGTAGATTTGTTGTATTGGATGATAGGTGATGTACGAAAAGTAGCAGCTTTTGGTAAAAATTCAGCTCATCAAGGTATGATAGAATTTGAAGACAACGGTGTAGTAGCCTTAGAGTTTTACAATGGTGCTTTGGGGACAATTAACTATACTGTGAATAGCTATAAAAAAAATATGGAGGGTTCTTTAACCATTTTTGGCGAAAACGGTACAGTAAAAATTGGCGGGCAGTACCTCAATGAATTGGAGTACCAATGTATTAAAGACTACGAAATCAAGGACTTACCCAAAGGCAACCCTGCCAATAACTATGGTCAATATCAAGGCTCAATGTCTAACCACGACAAAGTGTATGAAAATATCGTAGATGTATTGACCAAACAAGGTGTAATAGCCACCAATGGCTTTGAGGGATTAAAAACCGTAGAAATTATTGATAAAATTTATCAGGCTATATTTTCATAAAAAATAATGAATAACTTGCCTAAGACTGTAAAAGATTCGCCTACACATAAACGTAATTTTATGGGGGCAGAAAGTAAAGTTTACCACAATTTTTGTTGATATGAACAACTTTAAGGAAAAACATATAGGCATTATCAATGTCAATTTTGGTGAAAATGTAACAGTGGTGCAACCTGTAAATTTGTACGGCTGTACGATTGGTGCAAATACATTTATAGGTCCCTTTGTAGAAATACAAAAAGATGTAAGTATTGGTGAGAATTGCAAAATTCAATCTCATTCCTTTATTTGTGAATTAGTTACCATTGGGAATCGTTGTTTTGTGGGGCATGGGGTCATGTTTATCAATGACTTGTTTGCAGAAGGCAAACCCGCAGGAGGCAAGAAAGAACTGTGGAAAAGTACGCAAATCGGCAACAATGTGTCTATCGGTTCAAATGCTACGATTTTACCCGTTACCATTTGTGATAACGTGGTGATTGGTGCAGGGGCAGTAGTAACAAAAAATATAACAGAGGCAGGTGTATATGCAGGCAATCCTGCCAAAAAAATCCGTAATCTGTAGAACGGACTTTAGTCCGTTTCATTGTTATAAGCATAACAAACGGACTAAATTCTGTTCTATAGTTATATAATTTCTTATTTTATTCGTAATTTATGCAAATTCCTTTCGTAGATTTAAAAGCACAATATTTGTCTATTAAGACAGACATTGACCAAGCTATTCAAGATATACTAATAACTACTACGTTTGTCGGTGGTGAGCCTGTCAAGCAATTTGAAAAATCTTTTGCCCAATTTGTAGGTGTAAAACACTGCATAGCTTGTGGTAATGGTACAGACTCTATAGAAATTTTGCTCAAAGCCTTTGGCATTGGGGTAGGAGACGAGGTCATTGTGCCTGCCATGTCTTGGATTTCTACCTCCGAAACGGTGAGCAACATGGGGGCAAAACCTGTTTTTGTAGATGCAGAAGAAGATTATTATACCATCAACCCTGCACTGATTGAGGCGAAAATTACGTCAAAAAC
>CANGYA010000104.1 GCA_947457925.1 Cytophagales bacterium
ATTCAGTTCTTTCAATGCAAAACTATAATAGGGTGCAGTAGTACCATCTACCTGCATATACGACTTTTCGGACTGTTTCACAATAGAGCCAAAAGGCGGATTGGTAACCACAAAATCAAAACTATTGCGAGCAAAACCCTTGTTACCTGTGTTTTTGGCTATGGTTTCAATCTCAAAAAGTCCGTCATGGGTTACTACGTTAGTGTGTCCATCATCATGAATAATCATATTCATTTTGGCAACTCTGCTAATTTGGTCGTTAATCTCTATACCAAATAAGTTTTTTTCGGCAAAAGTATGCCAATGATTATAATGTTCTACTGCCTCTTTGGGGTTAGTTATATCATATAACGCATCAGCTTGTTGGCGAACTTTATCTAACACATATAATAAAAAGCCACCACTTCCGCAGCTTGTGTCTAATACTCTACTTTCATTATTGAGTTTTAATACATCAACTGCAAATTTTACCACATTGCGAGGTGTAAAATATTGCCCAAATTCTCCCCTAAAATACGTACCCAAAAAAGTTTCAAAGGCTTTTCCCTTACTATCCAAATCTGTTTCCGAAAGGCTAATACTTTGAAAATACTCTACAATGGTCTTAATTCTTTCGGGGCTAAGGTCTATGGGTTTGTTAAAAATTTCGGGGTCTTTTTCTTTGCCTTTGTCATAAAGGGCAACAATCCTTTTTTGCAAAGCCTCCAAACTTCTTTTTTCTTGTTCTGCGGGGTCTTCGCTAAAAACTCTGTGTAAATCTGAAATTTATACGGTTCACCTTTTTTGGTGTTTTTTTCGTCCCAAATTTTACAAAATACCAATTTGTCCAACTCGTCAAAGGCTTGGCTTGGGTTCAGTTCTCCACCTGCCCACAGTGCGTCGTGGGCTTGCTTAAAAATTCTCGTTAAGTTACTTTCTTCAATAGGTCTAATGTCCTCCGCCTTTATGGTTTCTTCTCTGCCTCTTATTTTGTCTTTGTAAAAACCAGCTTTGGCATATTTATATTTTTTGGTGTCTGTTTCGCCAAAATACGGAATATCTGCAATAGCTTCTTTGCTATTTTTGTCTTTGTTAAACTTGTAAAATTCTTCTTTGTTGCCTTTCGTAACCCAAATAAATTTGGTTGTCCCCGCTAAGGCGTGTGCATAGCTAAAAGCCTGTTTTACAGCCTCTTTAAACTCCATTTCAGATATATCTTCTTTCTTGCACTCCACCACAATATAGGGCTGTTCGCAAGTTTCATCTGTATAAACTACAATGTCCGCCTCCTTGTCCGATACACCCATTTTCACCGTTACATATAACTGAATATGCGTAGTAGCATAACCGTATTCTAATACCAACTTACAAAAAGTTTCGGCTTGTACTTTTTCTTCGGGGTTTTGGTAGTTGCGTTTTTTGTTTTGAGCAATGTAATTAATATATTTTTGTTCGGCATCAAAACTGATGATGCCTTTTCTAATGCCTTCTTGTATGTAGTTCATGGGTATTTTATTTTTTTGCAAGATATATATAACACTACTTATTCCACACAAAACCCCCACCCCAAAAAGCAAAAAACTTTCAAGGGTGGGGTTATATAAAAAATTCAATTTAACCAAGAGCCTTACACCGCCAACAACATTCTCGCAGGGTCTTCCAAGAGTTGTTTTACACGCACCAAGAAGCCCACAGACTCACGACCATCTATAATGCGGTGGTCATACGACAAGGCTACGTACATAATAGGTCTTACGACTACCTCGCCGTTTTGTACTACGGCTCTTTCTACAATATTGTGCATACCCAAAATAGCCGACTGCGGAGCATTGATGATAGGCGTAGAGAGCATAGAACCGAACACGCCACCGTTGGTAATGGTAAACGTACCGCCTGTCATTTCAGGAATACTCAATTTGTTTTCTTTGGCTTTGGTGGCTAAAGTTACAATAGCCTTTTCTATTTCCGAAAAGTTCATGCTTTCGGCATTGCGTATCACAGGCACTACCAAGCCCTTCGGTGCAGACACCGCAATAGACATATCTACGTAGTCGTTAAACACAATTTCCTCGCCCTCTATGTAGGCATTTACCGCAGGAAACTCTTTCAGTGCTATACAACACGCCTTCACGAAGAAAGACATGAAGCCCAAGCCGATTTCATGTTTTTTCTGGAAACTTTCTTTGTATTTAGCTCTCAAATCCATGATAGGCTTCATGTCCACTTCGTTGAAAGTCGTGAGCATAGCCGTTTCATTTTTCACTGCCACCAAACGGCGAGCTACCGTTTTACGCAAAGAAGTCATTTTTTCTCTGCGTGTGCCTCTGTTTCCGCCTGTAGTGGCAGGGGCAGCCGTAGGTGTTTGGGCTACGGGTGTAGGTGTTTGTACTTGAGGCGTAGTTTTTTGTGCATTGAGGGCATCTTCTTTCGTTATTCTGCCGTCTTTGCCTGTGCCTTTTACCTCTTCCGTTGCAATGCCTTTTTCCGACAAGATTTTACCCGCCGCAGGTGAGGCGTGTCCTTGTGCGTAGTTGGTATTGGCGGTAGTTGTGGTAGTGGTAGTAGCTGGCGTTTGCGTGGCAGGCGTTTGGGCTACTGCCTCTGTTACTGTAATTTCACAGATTTGGTCACCAATTTTCAATGTAGTACCTTTTTGAGCTATGATTTTCAATGTGCCGTTAGCTTTGGCAGTAACCTCAAAAGTAGCTTTGTCCGACTCTATTTCGCAGATAGTTTCGTCTAATTTCACAAAGTCGCCATCTTTCTTTGTCCAATTTCCTACGGTTACTTCATTGATAGACTCACCAACAGGCGGTACAGTCATCATTATTTTTTCTCCAGCCATAGATTTTTGTGTATTTATCGTGGTTTGTGGGGTAGTAATGTTAGGGGTGTTTGTAGCACCTTGAGCTTCGGCAATGTGGGCAACTACAGTGCCTATGGTCGTAGCTGTTCCTTCGGCTACTACAATTTTCAACGTACCTGCTGCCGTAGCCGTTAGTTCCATTGTAGCTTTGTCCGTTTCTACTTCGGCTACTACCTCGTCTATTTTTACGGTATCACCGTCTTTTTTAAGCCATTTGGCTATTACCACTTCGGTAATAGACTCACCGAAAGGCGGAAGTTTTAGTTCTATCATTATCGTATATTTTAGAATAAGTTGTGTGCTGTTTTTTTGCCCCCTCTCCCCTACCCTTCTAACTCAGTTGCCTCTCCATTTGGAGAGGAGAGTTTGACCTTAAAAGGTCAAAAGTAGCGTAAAAACTCCCCCTCTCCAAATGGAGAGGGGGTGAGGTTATTTGGCACAAAGTTAGTGTTTATTTTCAAAAAAACTAATCAATTAAACGAATACACAAATATCATTGATTATCAAATAATTAAGTTTAAAAAATGACTATAAAAGAAAAAACTAACAGTTTTATACTGTTAGTTTTTTAGCTAATTAGTTACAGTTCTTTAATAAGGAATAGTTACAGCGAAAACTGTTTACTGCTAACTGCTTACTGATAATTACTCCCTCATCACTTGTATCCAACCCTTAAACTCTACGGTGCTACTCGCATCTTTCTTCAGTTTTTTGTAGTGAACTATGGCTTTGTAGTAGTACAAACCTGCCGAAACAGGCGTACCGTTTTGGTCTGTTCCTGCCCAACGTATTTCTACATCATTGCTACTTTCATAGACTTTTGCCTCCCAACGGTTATAGACTACAAACTCTACTTTTTCTACAAAACGGTAACAGAATGGGCGGAAAGTATCATTTCTACCATCTCCATTTGGCGTAATCACATTCGGCAAACTGTACGTAGGGCAGTTGTCATTCGTTACTATATTGCTACGTTCACTTTCATTGCCTGCGGTGTCTAAGGCAGTGATGGCGTAACGTCCTGCATACGATTTTAGCCCTGTATGGAAATAAGTAGCCGTATCCGATTTGGTTTTTATTTCTGCCAAAAACTGTAAACTGTCGGTTTCGTTGGGTGAAAAATAAATTTTGTACCCTGCAATAGCCTTATCACAATTTGCCCCTAAGTCAGCTTTCCAAGCCAATTTGTTGAATACCGTTATATCTCCGCACAAAGTAGCTGGTACTTTATTACAGTCCAAAGGTTCTAAGGCAATGCCCGCCAATTTACAAGGTGGCACATTGTCCGAAAGTGTCGCACAACTTTTCTGCGATTTATTGCGAAGTGGAGCAGCTATTTCTCTCCTATTATACGAGCCTTGCGTCATAATGTAGTAACAATACGTTCTACCTTTTTGCAAAGGCGTATTTTGGAAACGACCTGTGTCTGTGTACCTGAAGCTATTGGTCGTAACATCTACGCTGTCTATCAAATCAAAAGTATTGGCTTGTGTCAATCTTTCTCTGTAAATGTAGTGAAAACGGTGTGCCGTTACTGCATTGTTCCAAGGTACGGTGGCTTGCCAAGTCAAGTTAATAGCGTTGCCTGTGCCTGCCGTAGCCCCCAAACGAGGCGAAGCTGCCACCAAAGAACTATCTACCAAATTACCATTAGAAAAAAACAAGACTCTGTAATTATACACATTGTCTTCAGTATTGAGTCCTCTATCCGTAAAAGTCGTGTCGTTTTCATTGAAAACCGTTGCAAATCTATTGTAGGCAACCGTACCTGTTGCCCCTGTAGCCCTTGCCAAACGGTAAGTATGCGGTCTTGGGAAATCTTGTATATTAATGTTAATAGGTTTTGTCCAACGCACAAAAATTTCGCCTGTAGTCTTGTTGGTTTGTTCTACACTTACATTTGTAATGTAGGGCGAATTAATAGGAATTTGCACACAAACCTCTTGTGAAGTTACACTTTCGCCACTTTTTGGGGCTGCAAACGTAGCCACAATACGGTAACAGTACGTTGTACCTCTTAACAAATTACCGTTGTCCGTAAAAGTAGTTTGGTTGGCATTTACTTCGCCTATTTTTTCATAACCCGCAGGTACACCTGTTTGGCACGTAGCAGGCGTAAAATCTTGTGAGCCTATCCTCCGCCAAATCGTAATACTTTGGGCATTTTGACATACATAATTTGCCCAACGCAACGTAACTGTTCTGGTGGCATTATTAACAGTCGCACTTTGCAAATTAGGTGGTGGAGCTACCACACGAATAGACCATGTTTGAATATCCACCAATCTTTCAGACGGATTAGGCGGTGTGTCTTCTACCCTGAATACGGCTGTATAAGGTGTATTGCTAATGTCATTACAAGAGGTTTGCCAAGTAAAACGACCTTTGGCATTGCCTAACGGCGGTTGTGACCTAATCGTATCGAAAGTAGCTTTTTGGCTGGGAGCTACTAAATTAAATACACTACCACTGGGGGCAGTTAGCGTAATACGGTGTCTGTCGGGGTCTGTAGCCGTAATAAAACTCCGCACCAATGCACCCGCCACCACACAAGTATCTCGAATAGCACTTAGGCGTGGGCGTTGGTTGCGGTTATCTCTTACGATAATCTGCATATCTCTGTTTACCCTACCAATCAAAACACCGTTTCGCCATTCATTCACAAAAAAAGCTACGTTGTATTGCCCCGGTTGCAGGGGTGCATCCCAAATTAAATCTCCTGTAACGGGGTTCATACGTGCAAAAGCTGCTCCTGTTTGGTCTTCTGTAGTAGCCCTAAAACTTGGGTCGTCTAAGGCTCTGTAGCCATCTACGTTTACGTCTTTAGCTTTTTTACAAATCGTGAGTTCATAGCTCAAACTATCTCCGTCTGGGTCTATTGCCCCCGGGTTGTGTACGTATCTTTGACGAGCCGTAGCCAAATCTAAAGGAGCTAAAGTCAAAATTGGCGACCTGTTTAAGCCCAAAAATGGTGTAATAAAGAAAGAAGACTGAATATAAAAAGGTGTTTGGTCAGAGTTGGCAATATTCAAGGTATTGGCATTGCGGTTATCTATCCCTACGCCCACATTATAGAGGTTTGCACCGCTATAACTGTGTACTACTGAATACGTAATGACCTCCGTACTAAACTGCGGTAGATTACTGCGTGAGGCAATAGACACTTTGGCGGTGCTACCATCCCCAAAATCAAAAGTAACTTCTTTATCCGCATCTACACCTCCTACATCTCTGTAAATAGTCAAAGTAAATCTGTAGGTGAGTGTGGTATTCGATATTCTTTCTGCTATCAAGTCGCCTGCACGAATGTGAGTGGCATAAGCTACCACATTGGCACACAACAAAATAAACAATGTGAGTGCTAAATGATATAATTTGTGTTGCATAGCTAAATAAATTAAGTAACCTAAGCCAATAGACAATTATAGCAAAGGTGTAAAAGTATAAGTGTGTTTTTATACAATAATACGGCTTTATAGTAGTAATCGAAAATATTAAGGATTTGTTTGCAAACTTTAGGTTTTTTAAGAGATGATTAAAGCATAACTACACTACTTTTTTGAAACAAGTTGTGGGAAAATCAATGGCAAAGTAGAAGTTAGTAATAACACAAAAGCACTAACACTTATAAAAATGTCAGTGCTTTTAGCTACTAAACTTTCAAGAAAGCAAACTCCACTACTTCCCATCATTATTTATCAACAAAGGGGTTTTTCCATCTGTAATAATGACTTTGGTATTGTTAGAATTAGACAATTTTTGGAAAGTTTCCAAAGACTTGAATTGTATCAACAAAGGTGTAAGCCCCTCTGCAATAATTTTTTGGGCATCTCGTACCCCCTCTGCCTCTATTCTTCTGCGTTCTGCTTCTTTTTTCTCTTGGTTCAGTATAAATTCCATGCGTTGAGCTTCCTGTTCAGCTTTTAGTTTTTCTTCTATGGCTCTCGACAGTCTTTCTGGGAGGCGGATACTTTTCAACAATACATTTTCTATCACAAAACCTCTATCTCCCAAAATGTCCATCATCTTCACTGCTATAGCCTTTTCTATTTGCTCACGTTCAGAAGTGTGCATATCCTTTGCATAAAACTTCGAGGTTACATCGGCAGCGGCAGACCGCAAAACACTCATAATTATTTGCTCACCATTCCTAATTTTGCCAACAGCTTGTAAAATATCTATGGCTTTTTCAGGTTTTACATGGTACAAAATAGCCATTTCCGCACCAATACTCAAACCTTCTTTGGAGGGCAAAGCATCTAATTCCATTTGCATACTCAAAGTACGAGTAGGAATACGTAACATTTTGGTAGTAAAAGAGTTACGGAAATAAATACCGGGAGGCAGTACCTTCGGTACGAGTTTCCCCAAACGGCGTTTTACGCCTACTTCGTCTTGTCGTACAATAGCACAACTACTTAATAGGGAAGAAAAGAGTAGAAAAACAATAGCTTTTTTCATAGTTGTATTCAATTTTTGAATAAGAGTAATAAAGTTTACGACTATTTATACACCGTCAATGGTTATTAAACCTTGATAATCGTACTTTATTTTACGAAATTTGTAAAAAAAGTTACTCTTTACGGCATGAAATATCTTTCTACAGACACTATTATTTCACAACTACAAGCTAAGTTCGGCGAAAATACATCTATTTTGCACCAATCTACGGACTTACAACAATGTATCATAGTCGATAAAAATGCTCTTTTACCCATTTGTAGTGCTTTACAAGACTATTATTTCGACCACTTAGCAGCTATTATTGCCATTGACGTACCTAAAGAGCAACAGATAGAAGTCATTTATCAATTTTATTCCATAGTAAGAAATTTGCATCTAACCGTCAAAGTGATTTTGCCTACGAATACCTCACTAGAAGTATCTTCGCTAACAAGTTTGTGGCAAACGGCTGATTGGCACGAAAGAGAAATTTTTGATTTATTTGGTGTCAAATTTATTGGACATAGGGATTTAAGGCGAATTTTGCTGCCCGCAGATTGGGAAGGACACCCATTAAGAAAAGACTACCAACACCAAGCTACTTATCATGGTATTACAGTAAAATATTAGTCATAAAAAATTATGGAAATACTTGAAAAGAATCATATTACCACAACTTTCGAGAACAAAGTGGCTTTTAGTACCTCTGTCATTGCGGTTGCCTTATCACTTTCCACTATCTACTCTAATTCTATACATGATGACTTGCTTCTTTCGCAAGGACACGCCAACAATGCGTGGAGTCATTTTCAGTCTAAAAGCATCAAGCAAAATATGTATGAAGCTATTATTGAGGAGTTAAAATTAGACAGTGAAAATGAGGCTTTTAGCAACACACACCGACAAAGAATCAAAGATAAAATCGACAATTTCAACAAAGAAATACAACGGTATGACAAAGAAAAGAAGGAAATACGGAGCAAAGCAGAGGGGTTTCAGGCAGAGGCAGAAAAAGCAGATTTAAAAGGTGTGCAGTTAGATTTGGCAGAGGCTTTTTACCAAATCGCCATCATTTTGTCGGCTATTTGCCTTATTGCCAAAAGTGGCTGGTTGTGGCGTGTGAGCATGGTTTTGGGCTGTGTGGGCGTGAGTTGTAGCTTATACGCATGGCTCATGTTGTAAAAATTATTTTTTTATGGCTATTTTTAAATTAATTTACTAATGAAAAAAATATTATTTTTTTTACTAATTATTCTATCATTCAACTCTTATAGTCGCACTCCGCAACCCGATACTGTAAAGATAGGCTGCTACTTGATTAGTTTGCACGACTTTAATTTTAGGGATAAAGAATTTACTGCCAGATTTTGGGTTTGGTTTCTGTATAACAACAAGTTGGTAGATTTAAAAGACCAAATAGAAGTCCCTAATGCCAAAACTATTGAGAAAACAGATGTCATTATAGACCAATTAGATTCATTGGACTGGTTACAAATTAAGATGAAGTGTACCATGAAAAAATCATGGCAAGTAGCCGACTATCCCTTTGATAAACAACAACTTAAAATACGCATAGAAAACTCTAAATTTGATAGTCGTAGCCTCGTATTTGTGGCAGACACCGTAGGGCAAGAATATGATGCCGAAATGACCGTAGATGGCTGGACAATTACGGGCATACACGCCACCGTAGATACAAGTTTTTACGCAACGGCTTTTGGCGACCCCAAAATGTCTAATCCTTCTACTGCCTATTCTCGTTACACCGTTGATATAGACCTCAAAAGAGATGCTTGGGGCTTGTTTATCAAACTATTTTTGGGTATGTACGTAGCTTTCTACATTGCTTGCATCAGCTTTTTGATAGATAATGACAATGCAGAGCCTCGTTTTGGACTACCTGTTGGCGGTGTTTTTGCGGTAGTTGGTAATAAATATGTAATAGATTCTTTCTTACCTGAAACCTCAGAACTTACCTTAGTAGATTTACTGCATGGAATTACCCTAATTGGTATATTTTTAATTATATTTTTGGCTGCTCTATCTTTGTATTATTACAAAAAAGAAAATTATAGAGTTTCTAAAAGAATAAATATTTGGGGAGGAACGGCTACTTTGAGTATTTTTATATTGCTGAATGTTGCTCTTATTTTAGTGGCTTTATGGTAATTGGTTGTATAGTTCTAAATAAATATTTTTATTGTTAATTAAAAATTGCCTTAACAAAACGTAACTATGAAATTTTATAGCTATTTATTAGGACTATTACTATTGATTTTTTCTGCTAAAGCACAAGAAAAAGTCTTTGTAATCAACCAGCAACAGCCCTTATATAACTTATCTTCACACCTTTACTTTTTGGCAGATAGCACCCAACAACTTGGTATAGAACAAGTAAAAAATAAAACTTTTTTGCCTGTTACGACAAGTTTTCAGACTACAGATTCTATCCAAAACACGAAAATAAACGGAGTATATTGGTATAAGATTATCATTAACAACCGACAATCATACATAACAAATTTTGTATTGTCATCTTCTGTTTTTAAGGTTGCAGAGCTGTATCTTTTTGACCAAAAAAACGAGTTGATAACATCACAAGTGTTTCAAGATACATTGCTTCAAGAACCCTTTTCTCTGCAAGTAGGTCATAAAAAAGTTGTTACGGTGTTTGTAAAAGCTATTGCCAACCAAACTATACATACTTCGCAATTACTAAATTTAGTGCCTGCCCCTCATTTTTACGAACAAATTATTCAGTTGGTAGCCCACCGTTTTGTTTTTCAAGGGGCTATGTGGATTATGTTTTTTTATAACTTGTTATTTCTCTTGATAGTACGAGATAGGGCGTATGGTTATTATTCCTTATACATTATGAGTATGGCTCTTGTTTCTATAGACACATACATTATTCCCAATCTTACACTTATTTATTTGGATTGGATTACAAGTTTAGCTTCTTTGGCAGTAACTTTATTTTATTCACAATTTATTCGTTACTTTCTCAATATTCCTACCATACGTCCTACTATCAATCGTTATTGTGATTATTGGGTGTATGCAAGATTAGCAATGACTTTTTTCGCAATTATTTTTTATAGCAAAAACATAGCTGATATTCTTCAAAATCAAAATAATGCAATTCTTTTCGCATTTATCATAGATATTTTATTAGGGCTTTATTTTATCTACATAGCTTGGCGAACTAACAGATTATTAGCCACTTACGTAGTTTTGGGTTACTTGGCAATGACTTTCCCTTTGGCTGTGGCTATTCTAAAACAAATTCTTTTTGAAAGTGCCGACCCCGATACAGATGGTACTATGGTACAAATTGGTGTGTTGGTAGAACTTATTTTGTTCTCTTTGGGACTGGGCTACCGTAGCAAAGTTACGGAACAAGAAAAATTACAAGCTGTAGAAGAAAATCGCCAAATTATAGCCCAACAAAACACCGTTTTGGAACAGAAAGTAACCGAAAGAACTTTGGAAATTCAGCACCAAAAAGAAGCAATAGAAAAACAAAATTTGGGTATTCGCCAAAACATCAACTATGCAAGGCGTATTCAGGCAGCTTTTTTGCCCAAAGAAGAAACCATTAGACAATACATTGATGAGTTTTTTGTCTTTTTCCGCCCTCGTGATGTCGTTTCAGGAGATTTTTATTTTGTGGAAGAAGTGCAAGGCAAGGTTGTTGTGGCAGCTATTGACTGCACAGGGCATGGCGTTTCAGGGGCTTTTATGACAATGTTAGGCAATGAAATTTTGCGTAATTTAGTTGATAATCAATTCATTACAAGCCCAGATATTCTTTTAAACGAACTCCACAAAGGCGTAAGAATTGCTCTCAAACAACAAGACACAGATAACAAAGACGGAATGGATTTGTCTATTATTGTGATAGATAAAACTCAAAAACAAGTTGAGTTTGCAGGAGCAAAAAACCCTGCGATTTATATTCAAAACGGTGAATTATTTGTACTCAAAGCCGATAAAATGCCAATAGGCGGAGAACAACGTGAACAAGAACGAATTTTTAACAAAACTACGATTGATATTTCAGAACCTACCACTTTTTATTTGTTTTCAGACGGTTATCAAGACCAATTTGGCGGAGAAAATGACAAGAAATTTATGCTGGCAACTATGAAAAAAATGTTTTTAGAAATAGCAAATTTGCCAATGACAGAACAACAGCAAATCATTACTACAACTTTTTATAAATGGAAAGAAGGAAAAGAGCAAACAGATGATGTGTTAGTTGTTGGGATAAAAATATAGGTAGCTATTTTAAAGGTGTGTTGATAACAGCAATATTCCGTAGCTACGGAATTCAGTCTGTTTTCTCGCATAGTTAGTTTAAGATGCTGTAGTATTTAGTTCAATGCTTAAAGGTGTCATCTTTTGTAAAAATAGTAGAATTGCAAATTTCTACACTCGTAAAAAGATGACATCTTTGGACTATCTTTGACTTATAATTGGTATTACTTCGTTGAAAATTAATTATTTATGAAATAGTTGAAGTTAAGTAATTGGAAAAAATAAATGCACCACAGACTTTAGTCTGTAATCTCTTTATTATCAAAGCCTCACAGACTAAAGTCGGTGGTATAATATTATCAATTAATTAGTTACTCTTACTTATTAATATTGTTAAGCAGTAATTTAACTATTAATTCTAAGTAACTTCAATAAGTAAAAAAATAATAAAATACACGATAGTTGCAAAAATGCTTAAAGCAAATAGACAACGATAAAATGGCATCTCAAACTTGAAGCTGTATACTTATAATTTGGTATAAATATAATCCTAAGGAACTTCATTGTCATCAACAACAAAACCCCTATAATCATGCAGATTAATAGGGGTTTTTATTGAATTATTTAAGTAATCATACCTAACTGTTCAGCGTACTATGCTTTTTCGGCTACAGAGTAAATGTCATTCACTTGTTTATCATAACGTTGCATGATAGCCTTGCGTTTAAGTTTCAAGGTAGGCGTTAGCTCACCACTTTCGATAGTCCACAAAGCTGGAAGCAGTTTGAAAGATTTTACTTGTTCCCAGTTACCAAAGCCTTGATTAAATGTTTTGATGTATCTTTCAATTTCTGCATACACTTCTTTGCTGGCTGCAATGTCTGCGTCTGTATGCCACTTCAAGCCTTTTTCTTCGCCCCACTTACGAGTCGCCTCAAAGTTAGGCACAATCAATGCAGCAGGGAATTTTTGATTCTCTCCAATTACCATAATTTGCTCTATCAACGGACACTCTTTAAATTTATTTTCCAATAATTGTGGAGCTACATATTTACCGCCAGAAGTTTTAAACATTTCTTTCTTACGGTCTGTAATTTTCAGGTATTTCCCTTCTACGAAAATACCAATGTCCCCTGTATGAAACCAACCATCTTTGATTACGTCTGCCGTCATTTCAGGGTTTTTGTAGTAGCCTTTCATTACGTTAGGTCCTTTACACAAGATTTCGCCATCTTCGGCTATTTTCACTTGTACTCCCGGAATAGGTACACCCACACAACCGATACGCATATCTTTGTGATTGGCAATACAAGCTGCAATAATTGGCGAAGTTTCTGTTAAGCCGTAACCTTCGCAAACTTTAATACCCGCAGCCCAGAAAACTCTTGCCAAACGAGCCTGTAAAGCAGCCGAACCTACGTTGATTTGGAGGATATTTCCGCCCAAAGCCTCACGCCACTTGCTGAAAATCAACTTGTTAGCTAATTTGAGTTGAGCTTCATAGAACCAACCTTTGTAAAGGTGTGGCTCATATTCTAAGCCCAAGTTCAATGCCCAGAAGAACAATTTTTTCTTGATACCTTCCAAATCATTGCCTTTCGATACAATTTTATCGTACACTTTTTCTAACAAACGAGGCACCGTACAGAAAGTATGTGGTTTTACTTCTTGTAAATTGGTGGCAATGGTATCTATACTTTCTGCAAAGTAAATAGAACAACCTTTGTAGAAGTACACATAAAGAGCCGTTCTTTCGTAAACGTGGCACAGTGGTAGAAAGCTCAATGCCTTAGACTGCCCCACAGGTACTTGAATAATCTCATAGGCAGCTTTGGTGTTGCTCACTACGTTGTCATGCGTAAGCATTACGCCTTTAGGCTTGCCTGTTGTACCAGAAGTATAAATAATGGTCAAAAGGTCATCGGGTTGTACGGCAGCTTTCATCGGTTCTAAGGTAGCTACATCGCCGCCTTTGCCCAAATCTTCTACTTCTGTCCAATGAGGGGCATCTTTCACTCTCTCGAAAGTGTAGATTTTTTGTAAGAAATCCATACCTTCGGAGGCTTGTGTAGCCTTTTTGAACAAGTCTAATCCATTCACGAAGGCAAATTTTACTTCCGAGTTTTCAAAAATGTACTTGTAGTCATCTACCGTAATCGTAGGGTACATAGGTACACTGATAGCACCGATTTGCTGCACAGCCAAATCTATGAAAGCCCATTCGGGACGGTTAGGAGAAATAATAGCCACTCTATCATCTTTCACTACGCCCAATTTCAACAAGCCAAGACTTAGCCTATTCACAATATCTACTACATCTTTGGTGCTGTAGTTAAACCATTTGCCGTCATATTTGTAGCTCAAACAGTCGGCTTTGGGAAATTTGCTTAGTTGATAATATAATGTATCAAATGCTCTTTTGATTTCCATGTGGCATTCGGTTAAGGGTTGATGTAAAATAATACCGTTGTTTTTATATTTGTCTAAAATTGTCAAGCATTTTACACAAAAAAAAGTATTTTTGACAATAATTTGTAAAAAAAATTCTAAGCTATGCTCATACGTATTGTCCGCATGACTTTTCAGCCCGAAAAAGTAGATGATTTTTTGGCTATTTTCCACCAATCAAAATATAAAATAAGAAATTTTGAGGGTTGCCAACACTTAGAGTTATGGCAAGATTTGGACACGCCCAATGTCTTCACGACCCACAGTCATTGGCAAGGGGCAGAGGCTTTAGAAAAATACCGCCATTCAGATTTATTCAAAACCACTTGGGCAGCTACCAAAATTTTGTTTGCAGCTCAACCACAGGCGTTTAGTCATTCTGTACGAGTGAAAGTGTCCTTATAAATAAACCTTATCCTTTCTCTACTTGGAGATGGGATAAGGTCTGTTTTATTGTTGTGAAGGCGGATTTTCTTCTAAACTAAACACCCCAGTAGGTTTTTTGATAGTATATTGGCTAAATTCTTCGTTAGAAATCAGCCCCACGCCTGTCAGTTGTTCTTTTTCTGTAATAATTTTGATGGGTTTCTCCGTAAATATTTCCCTGCGGTTTTGCTGCCATGTAATCTCGTCTGTGTAGAGAGTTTGGCGTTGCGTAAGGTTCGTAACTTGTACATTGCCAATGCCTATGTAGTGTTGTGTAGCGTAATCATATTTGCCTGTATCTGCCACCATGACCGTAGTTTTTATGCCTAATTCATTATACATATTTATTTGCAAACCATTGGGATACAAGACGTTATTATTGTCAAATACTTGTTGGGTTGAGGCTTGAATCTTGATTTTTATCTTGGCATCTTCGCTGTATAGCGTAGTTACAGTATCAAACTGAATAATAGCACCTGCATACTTTTCAGTTTTGTTGTGGTACACTTCATCTTTATCACACGCCGCTGCCAGCGTAGCTATACCTATCAAAATGGCTAAATAAAATTTTGGCTGCATACACAATTTTTTGGGTACAAAATTATACATTTGACTAAGAATTAAACATAAACCTTAGAGTTTAACTTTATTTAAACATCTTTGCATCTTATTAGGTAGTAAGGTTGTATTTCCAAATCTTTTTTACATTATGTTAATTTCACATCGCCTCACCCTCAAATTTACGTTAGTCATTTTTTTTGTCTTAGCATCTCTTTCGGCAGTAGCTTTTTATGTTTTTTATCACTTTCGAGATGAAGAATACCATAAACAGTTAGAAGAAAAAGTAAAATTGACTTCTGCCCTATTAATACAAAAAGATACGATTAATGATGACTTAGCTTCATTAATTAACCAACATTCTTTGGGTTATTTATTTAATGAAAAAATTACAATTTTTGATGAAAAAAATAAAATTATTTATACAACAAATGACCGTATCCCTAATGGTTTAGACGATAATTTATTAGAACAAATACGCAAAAACAAGCAACTTTCTTTTAAATACCACGATAGAGAAGGTGTAGGACGGATTCACCAAACCAATAAACATTTATTTGTAATTACTGCTACTGCACAAGATTTTCATGTGTATGATGAATTAAAAAATTTATTAACTTCTCTTATCATTGCCAATGTAATTGGCGTGTTAGTAGTAGCCCTTATCAGTTGGTTTTTAGCCATACAAGCCTTAGAACCTATTACAGAAATAGTAGAACAAGTCAAACACATTTCACCTGTTCAGTTTGATTTTAGACTCAATGAGGGCAATCGCAAGGACGAGATAGCACAATTAGCTATGACTTTTAATGATATGTTGGCAAAACTGCAATATTCTTATGAAATGAAAAAGAACTTTGTGTCCAATGCCTCACATGAATTAAGAACCCCACTTGCCAATATGTTGGGTACATTGGAAACATCTTATTTGTATGATGACAGCTTGGAAAAGTACAAAGCAAGTATAGCCTCTGCCATAGAAGAAATCAAAGATTTGATAGCCCTTACTAACGAACTATTGAACCTTACAAAATTTGAAAGTGAGCAAGACAAAAGTAATACCGTGCCTGTTCCTGTAAGAATAGACGAGGTAGTTTTGCAAATTATTTCTGATGCCAAACGCAAATATCCTCATCACAAAATAGACCTGAACTTTGTATTACCCGAAGATTCAGAGGCTATGACCGTATTGGCGGCATACTCTCTATTGAAAATTTCTTTGTGGAATATCGTGGACAATGCTTGCAAATATTCTAATGACAAACCTGTGACCGTAGAATTATGGTCTGAAGGGCAAGGCAGCATCAAATTTAAAGTATCCGACCAAGGTATTGGCATTTCTGAAGAAGAATTGCGGTTTATTATTAGCCCTATGTTTAGGGGAAGTAATGTAAAAGGTATTGGCGGTTTTGGTGTAGGTTTATCACTTACTCGCACTATTTTAGAAAGGTACAATGCTAAGTTTTACATAGATTCTAAAATAGGCAAAGGCACAAGAGTAACCGTTATTTTTTCGCAAATAGGTATAAATAGTTAGTTTTAATCAATCTTATCATAGAAAATGGACATTCATAGCAGTAAAGCCCCCAAAGCAGTAGGGGCATATCCACACGCCAAAAGAGTAGGCGACTTTTTGTTTTTATCAGGCATTGGTTCTCGCAACCCCAAAGATAATAGCATAGCAGGTTTAGAGTTATCTGCCACAGGTGAAATACTTAACTATGATTTTGAGGCACAAGTACACCAAGTAATGCAAAATGTAAAAGAGGTTTTGGAATCGGCAGGGGCAAAATGGGAAAATTTGGTAGATGTAACCGTATTTTTGATTGACATGAAAAGAGATTTTGCGACTTTCAACCGTATTTATGCCGAATATTTTACGACTGTGCAGCCTTGTAGGACTACGCTGGCTATTACGGCACTGCCTACCCCCATAGCAATAGAACTAAAATGCGTGGCGTATTTGGGAAGTAGTTAAGTTAAATTATTGGGCTTTATTGTAATACATTAGACTTAAAATCAAACTTTTTAGTTATATAAATATATGGA
>CANGYA010000105.1 GCA_947457925.1 Cytophagales bacterium
AAAAACTTGTGGTTTTTCTAAAAAAATGGAAAATCATGAGGCTGCTATGAAAATATGTATTTATTGTAAAAATTACAATTATTGTTAAAAAAAGTATCATACATTTTTTACCACAACCCGAATTTTATTGTATGAAGTTAGAAGAGGTAATATCAATAACAACAAATATAAGAAAAAAAAAGTCTTAGTATAGCCTATTCTTTTGTTGGTGTACAAGTTGTGTAAACTTACCAATTCAGAAAAAAATTTTAAGGTCAAAAAAACCTCTCCAAATGGAGAGGCAAATGAATTAAAAGGTTTTTGGTAAAATAATCATTTGATAACCAATATTTTATCTAAAAAAACTCATGATGTCATTGCCAATAGCAAAAACCATTAGAGCCAACAACATCATCATACCTACTTGCTGTGCTTTTTCCATGAAACTTTCAGAAGGAGCTTTGCCCACCGCCATTTCATATAACAAGAAAATAGCATGACCACCGTCTAAGGCAGGAATCGGCAATAAGTTCATGAATGCCAAGACCATAGACAACATAGCCGTAATTCGCCAAAAAGCCAACCAGTCGAATTGCGTAGAGAATATTTTTGCCATACCAATAGGTCCACTAACGGCTTTGGTGGCAGAAATTTCGCCTGTAGCTATCTTAGAAAAACCTTTGGCTTGTAAGGTAATCACACCAAAAGCTGCCCCTGTACCTTTGGCGACTGCCTCACCGAAAGAATAAGGACGATTAGACATTTTGAAAGTAGGGCTACACATAATTCCCAACTTGCCGTCTTGGTTCACTTGTGCAGTAAGTTGTTTAGTTGTACCTTGTCTATCTATGGTTAATGTAATTTGCTGATTTTTAGCTTGTTGCAAAGTAGCTACAAACTGTTGGTAATAAGGCGTAGGCGTATTGTTAATAGCCGTAATTTTATCACCTTTTTGCAAATCTATGTCTTTATTAGGGAGGTCTTCTTTGGGAGCATCTTTAATGCCTAAATTCACCAACAACTTGGTAAATACGCCTATTTGCCCTTCTTTTACGACTGCATCTACCTGAAAAGGTCGCAATGGTTCTATAAAAGCCACTTCTTCCTTCTTCAAATCACTCATTTTCTCTAACAAATTGGCAGGCAGTTGTATTTCTACTTCTTGCCCATCTCTCAAAATGGTGTAGGTAGTGCCAGCCTCTAATAAAGTATTAGGATTCAAGACTTCATCAAATCTGTCAAAAGCCTTGCCATTGATTTTTACAATTTTGTCGCCATCTTTCAAGCCAATTTCTTTGGCTAATGGGCTTGTATAAATGCCATGTTGATTGACTTCTGTAGTAGGTAAGAAAACCTCTCCTGTAATGAAAGACAGCGTAATGAAAATCAACACCCCAGCCACTACATTGACAATAATACCGCCCAACATGACGATTAGGCGTTGCCATGCGGGTTTAGCTCTAAACTCCCAAGGCTCTATAGGCGTTTCTAAGGCATCTTTGTCTGTAGTTTCGTCTATCATACCAGCTATTTTTACATAGCCACCCAACGGAAACCAGCCCAAGCCAAACTCTGTATCACCAATTTTCTTCTTCCATAAAGCAAAATTAGCTACATTAGATAAAGGAAATAAAAAGTCGAAGAAAAGATAAAATCTTTCTACTCTAATCTTAAATAATCTTGCGGCAGCGTAATGCCCCCATTCGTGAATGCCCACTAAAATAGTGAGAGAAAGCAGCAACTGTGCTGCCATAATCAGTCCGTCCATTGTGTACTTGCTACTTTTATTGTTTACTTCAAAGTTAAGACTTTTTCCTATAATTTAGTTCAAAAGATGAAATAAGTGTAGTATTTTTGGATAGACACATTTTATATGACTGTCTTGCACACTTAACTATTTTATTATGAAAACTCTATTAATCATATATTTTTTTTGTATTTTATTTACAAATTGTTTTGCACAAATTAAAATTGTTCAACAAGTAGATGTAGATATTGATGATAAACATGGTAGTCAATATATGTTGTACCCTTTAGATAATAAAGGAGTAGTTAGTATTTTGGAAAGTAAAGATTATTTAAAAGGTGGACATAAAGCCTTGATAATTAATTTTTTAGATACAGCATTACAAACTATTTGGGAAAGCAAGCCTGTCATTCAATACGAACATACTATAGCTCAAATTACCAATGATAAAACAAGTTTGTATCTGTTAATACAAAAAAAAGTAACAGAGTATGATGTATTAGAAGTAGATATAACAACAGGAAACTATCAATTATTCAAGATAGAAGATATTGTGCCTTTAGAGATTACGCTATTTAAAGTGCATAGGAAAGTGCTATACTTGGGAGGCGAAGTAGAAGGTCGTCCTGCGGTGTTGTGGTTCAATTATTTGAAAGACAAAACCCCAAAAGTTCTTCCCCAAATTAACCAACATAAGGCTCTGTTAAAAGAAGTCTGTTTTAGTGAGGACGGCGAAACAGTGAGTGTTTTAACTAAAAATAGCAAACAAAAACACCCTAATATTTTTATTCACAATTTTAGTTTGGAAGGTCGCCTGCTCAACAAAATAGCTTTCCCTGAACGTGAAGAATATAGTTTTTTAACTTTTCGGTTATGGACACTGAACGAAACAGAGCAATGGGTCATAGGCACGTATGCACACCGCAACAAAGACCTTGCACAAGGCTTTTACTCTTTGTATTTTGTAGAGGGCGAAAGTAAAGTAGAAAAAAGATACGATTTTTATGAATTAAATAATTTTTTAAATTATTTAGAAAATCGCAAAGAAAAATTAATAGAAAAAGCTAAAGATAAACATGAAAAAGGCAAAGTAAAGGCGTGGGATTTACATTTATTACTTGGCAATTTGCAGTTTGTTGGCAATAAATTAGTCTTATTAGGAGAATTGTATAATCCTATCACACAAAGCAATAGTAACATACCTACAGGTGCAAGTAATGGACGAACTGGCAATGCTATATTAGTTAATAGAATGCGTCAGACAGATTATTACCCTATATCTTCGTCTTCTCCCTCTCGCACATACAATAGTAATGTTCTTTACAAATACAGAGAAGCATTTGCGGTAGCTTTTGACAGAAAAGGTAATTTAGTTTGGGATAATACATTCGTTTACAAGGATTTGGAGATGCCTATGCTTACTGTTCAAACTCATTTTACTTTGACTAATGACACTTTGGTAGCTTTACATTTTGATGATGAAGAACTCAAAACGAAAGTCATGCTACAAAATCAAACACTACAAGAAACCACTTTGCAAAAAACAGATACATTATTTACCAAAAATAAGCAGTTGGAACAATGGAACACCAACAACCAATCTTGGTACAATCAATACTTTTTATTATCTGGTATTCAGAGAGTTAGAATGTATGATGCTCAAAAAGGAGCTTATAGCAAAGAAATGTTTTTTATTGCCAAAGTTTGTTGGCTACCCAACCGCAAAGAAGAAACAACTAAAGAAACACCGCAAGAAAAGTAACTATTTACGTTCTAAAATCATAAACCATTCTCTATCTTTTCTTGGTAAAATACTGTTATAGCAAGTTTCCCACTGCAAAAAGTTAAAATAGGGAGCAAAATAATTTTCATACTCTTGGGGGCTACCACCAAAAGGTGGTGTAGGTTTCCCAAAATCATGATTAAATAGTACGCCCACTAATTTACCTTTGGGAGCTAATAAATCATGGCTTTTTTGTGCATACTTAGCTCTTAATTCAGGGTGAATAGCACAAAAAAAGGTTTGTTCTATCAACCTATCAAACTGTTGTTGGATAGTAAAAAAGTCTGTATGTAAGAGTTGTGCTTTAGGAAAATCAGGGCAGCGTTGTTGGAAATTTTCTAACGGAGCAAGGGCAATATCTGCCACAAAGACATTTTGAAAACCATTTTTCCACAAATACTCTGCTTCGTGGGCATTGCCAGCTCCTGCTACTAAGATTTTAAGGTCTTTGTTGCCAAGTTGGTCTATGTAGTTTTTCAAAGGAGGTGTTATTGCTCCTGCGTCCCAACCTGTGTCTTGATTTTCGTAACGGCTCTGCCAATATTCGGGTGTAAACATAGTAGTAACTTTTATGGTAATTTTAGGTACGATTGTCAAGGTCTTCGACCATTGCCAACGTCCCTAAAAATTACTTTTTTTTGATAAAAACACACCCTACTTTTAACAATAAAAGTTAAAAAGTAGGGTGTAAATTATTGGTAATCAACTATTTTTATAGTTTAGTGAGTAGCTAAGTATTGAGCTACGCCTTCTTTAGTTGCATTCATAGCTTCTTTGCCTTGTTCCCAGTTAGCAGGACATACTTCACCGAATTTCTCGTTGTGTTGCAAAGCATCTACCAAACGGATAAACTCGTCGATATTACGACCTAATGGGAAGTGGTTAATAGACGCATGACGGATAACACCTTCTTTGTCTATCAAAAATGTACCACGCAACGCAATAGGGTCGCCTTCGAAAGCCAAGAAACCGTTATCGTCATAGTAATATTCGCCACCTAATACACCGAAGTTAGAAGAAATGGTTTTAGATACGTCTGCGATAATTGGGTACGTGATACCTTGAATACCGCCTTGGTCTTTTGGGGTGTTCAACCACGCCAAGTGTGTTTCTTCTGTGTCTGTAGAACAAGCTACGACAGCTACATTTCTTTTTTCAAACTCGGCTAATTTTTCTTGGAAAGCAAACAACTCCGTAGGGCATACGAAAGTAAAATCTTTTGGATAAAAGAAAAATACTACGTGCTTTTTGCCCAAAAACTGCTCGAAAGAATAGCTTTCTACGATTTCTTCGCCATTAATGACTGCACCTGCTTTTACTTTTGGTGCTGGTTTGTTTACTAAAGATGCCATTGTGTATTTGTGTTAATAAAATTTATGTTAATTATTTGGGTTGTATATTCGCCTTTAGGCGAATGACAAAGTAACTCAAATAGGTACTTTGCACAACAAATTCATGGCTTTATTCATTCGTCTAAAGACGAATATGCAATTCCATTTTTTCATATAACTCAATTTTTGGCTTTTTTGTTCACAAAAAATAGTTATTAAAAAGTTTAGCCTTTAATCTAAGCATTCATCAACTCCTCTATTTCTTCCACTGTTATCGGAATAGTAGCCATAAGGTCTTCTTGTCCATTGGCACGAATCACAATGTCGTTTTCTATGCGTATGCCCAAACCTTCTTCTCTAATATAAATCCCCGGTTCGCAAGTAAAGACCATGCCCGCCTCAAAAGTATGGTATTTGTTGCCGTAGTCGTGTACGTTTAAGCCCAAATGGTGCGAAGTGCCATGTGGAAAATATTTTTTGTACAAAGGGGCAGCAGGGTTTTGTTTCTCTATGTCATGTTTTTTCAACAGCCCCAAACCAATCAATTCACTTTCCATGATTTTGCCCACTTCTTTGTGGTAGTCTGTCCAATTATTGCCTACTGCCAATAGCTTTTTGGCTTCGTCATGCACACGCAAAACGGCATTGTAAACGGCTTTTTGGCGAGGCGTAAACCGACCATTCACAGGAATACAACGGGTAAGGTCAGAATTATAGTTGGCGTATTCGGCTGCAATGTCTAATAACAACAAGTCGCCATCTTTGCATTGCTTGTTGTTTTCTATGTAGTGCAACACGCAAGCATTTGCCCCAGACGCAATAATAGGCGTGTACGCAAAGCCCTTAGACCTACTGCGGACAAATTCGTGGATAAGTTCGGCTTCTATTTCGTATTCCCATACGTTGGGTTTTACGAAAGACAACAAACGGCGGAAGCCTTGTTCCGTAATTTGACACGCATTACGAATCAATGCAATTTCCTCTTCAGACTTTACCGCCCTGATTCTGTGCAAAATCGGCTGTAGTCTTTCGTACTTGTGCAAAGGGTGTTTTTCCATGCACCAACGCAAGAACCTTGCATCACGAGTTTCGACATCTACCGAAGCCCGCAAATGTTCGTTGGTATTCAGATAAATGTTTTCTGCCTGAAACACCAACTCACGCCACACTCTTGGAAAGTCCTGTAACCAATAAATAGTCTGTATGCCCGATACCTCACGAGCTTGTTCTTTGCTAAGTTTTTCGCCTTCCCAAACGGCTATTTCTTCATTCGTTTCACGCAAAAACAAGATTTCTCGATGACCACCATCTACAAAATCGGGAAAAATTACCAAAATACTTTCTTCTTGGTCTATGCCCGACAAGTAGAAAATATCGGAATGTTGTTGGAAAGCAAAATGCCCATCTGCACTTGTAGGCATAATGTCGTTGGAATTGAGTACCGCCAAAGAATTAGGCTTGAGGTACTGTCTAAATTTCTCTCTGTTTTTAACAAAAAGCTGCTTGTCTATTTGGCTATAACGCATATATAAAGTGGCTAAATGGTTTTGCCAAAGCTATGTATTTTCTGCCGTTTTTCAATGCCAATGTTAGTTACAAGAATTATTTGTTTATTGCTCGTTTTTGTATCCAAGCAAGGATTTCATTAAATTCTATTTTTCTTGATGCAACTTTAATCACAAAGTCGTATTTCTATTTGGCTAATTTTTTAAGAAGTTCTTTATCTTCTATTTAAGATAGTTTTTAGGTTCAGCGATAGACGCATTTTTTCCTGCGATACCTTTTCAAGTTGTTGCAAATAATGTAACACTTCGCCCAAAACATCTTGTGGTAAAGTATTTACAATGCGATTAATTTACGGAAAGTAAACACAATAAAACAATTATGTTTTTGGTGCAAGTATTTTTTGCCGTTGTTTCCCAGCCCATTCCATTATAGGATACGCCACTACCGAAGCTAAGATTATCAATGTGCCTGCATAAAAATAAGTGGTCATCATTTCGGAAGTACCGTAAATAATCAGGGCAGCCACCATACCATAAACAGGTGTAAGATTTGATACTAAAACGACTGTAAATGGAGATATTTTTTTCATTACTTTTATCAATACCGAATAGGCGTAAATAGACGAGGCAAATGCAATGAAAATAATTAAGCCAAAATCTTTGAATGTAGGCGTGTGTAAATATGAGCCGTACATGAAATGGTGGAAAGGGAACAGCAAAATAGTACCCACCCAAGCTCCGCCCATTTGGTAAAAACTCACTACATAGTGGTTGGTGGTACGAGCAAAAGAGGAGTTTAGGACAGTGAGCAAAGCCCCAAAAAAGGCAGCTACAATGGCTATGAGCAGCCCCATGCCGTACTCAAAACTTGAACTGAAAACCATATACACCCCAAACATAGCACATAAACCTGTGAGGATTTGGTAATAATCTACTTTGCGGTGGTTGATGATAGGGCTAATGAAACTGACCCACAAGGGACTGGTGGCAATACCTACTAAGGTTACAGAAGCATTGGAGATTTTTACGGAAAAGGCTTGTAATGTCCAAAAAACTGCCGTAATTAAGCCTGTTATCAGCATTTCAGCTACTAAACGAGGCTCTTGGCGGATAGGTAATTTTTTGACTAATAGAAACCCACCCAACAAAACCATAGCAATAAATGTCCTATAAAATACAATTTCTACAGAAGAAAGGCTTATCTGCCTATTAATAGACGGAATAAGGCTACTAATGAAGATAATGAAATGGAGTTGTAAATAATAACTTCTATTTTCAGACATTACATTTGTAAGGTTATTGTAACAAAGTTACAACTTTGTGTGTAATTTACAATAACTACTATAGTATCTACAAAGTTTCTATTGAAAAATTGGATAGAAAGCAGCTATTTTGCATTACTTTTCACTAAACTCTGTGTAAATTACTATTGCAAATGTAGTGCTGTTCTACACAATTCACAAACTTTTTTAGTGTGTACAACGTATCTACAATACAAGCATGACCTTTATTCACTATGCAAACACAAGACAATTTTTTAGACCTGACGGACATTTCCGACAAAATACAACTTAAAACCGAAGAAGTAGGCATTGGTGTAAAACAAGTTTTCCAAACAGGTTTTGGCGTTTTTTCTATACTTATAGGCTTAGTAGCCTCTGCCACAGGTATTTCTTTGTTCCAAAACCTTATGGTAGATTGGGGTTGGTTGGTATTTACGGCATTTGTAGGTATAATACCTATTTTTTTTGGTGCATATTTTATCCGAAAAACCGCCAAACAAATACAAGCCCAACGCAAAAGTTTGCACGAAAAAAGAGTAATGAAAACTATTGTACGCAATAAAGGTAGTTTGACACCCCAACAAATAGCCTTACAAACTTCTTTGCCTTTGCCACAAGTCAATACAATTTTAGATAATTTGTACGCACAAGGTATGTTGGAAGTCAAAATGACTGATAACGGTGTCATTTACTACGAATTGAGTGAGGCTTTGCGTTGGAAGCAACGGTATTTAAACTAAGCAACAAAAAAAAGGCTGTGGACTTGCTCAAAATGGTTTATTTTTTGTAACTTAAGTGCTATTTTACGAATCATTACGCCCTAATACAATGGACACAAAAGACGCACTCATAGAAAGCCTACAAAATATTGATAATGAAGATTTTATCAAAAATTTATTGACCACTGTTCGCCAATTTAATGAGGGCAAAAATATTTTTGACACCCTGAAACAAACACAAGACGAGTTGCAAAGCCAACAGATTCAGAAAGAAAAATTTTTTAATATTGTTTCTTATGAATTAGGCAGTCCATTGAATAGCCTTAAAAGTATGGCAGATTTTGTGATGATGGACGTGGCAACGATAGAGGACAACATGGTGGTAGAATCTGTGAAGATGTTGTACGCCCAAATAGAAAAAATACAATTACAAATGGGCAACTTGATAGCGTGGTCAAATTTGGCTATCAACAATTATAGTTTTCAGCCCGAACTCTTAGATGTGCGAGAAGTCGTAGAAAAAGCACAAGAAAATTACCAAAAATTAGCCAGTACAAAAAGTGTGGAGTTACTTGTGGAAGCAATGCCCGAAGCCTTGTATGCAAAGGCAGATGGGCAGTTTTTGCAGTTGGTCGTGAATAATTTGGTGTCGAATGCGGTGAAATTTTCCCGAAAAAATGATACAGTAACTGTAAGTGCGATAAAAACTCCGCACAAAACCGTATTAGTTGCTGTAAAAGACACAGGAATAGGCATAGGGAAAGCCAAATTAGAAAACTTATTTAACCCAGCCCGAAAAGCTACCCAAAAAGGCACAGCCAACGAAAATGGGTATGGAATTGGTTTATTAACCGCCAAATCTATTTTGGTGCTACACAACACCGAGCTAATGGTGCAAAGTGAACAAGGAAGTGGTAGTACGTTTAGTTTTGAGTTGCCTGCGGAATAAGTAAAGTACAAAATTACGAAGCAAGTCCGCAAGAGGGCTAAACCCTTGCGGACTTGCCTCTAAAATTTCAGCGTAAATTCTGTTCCTTTGTCTATTTCAGAGTGTACCGTAATATTGCCTTTGTGTTGTCGCATGATTTGTTGCGAAAGACTTAGCCCAATGCCCGAACCTGTTTTTTTGGTGGTATAAAAAGGAATAAATATTTTTTCCAACGCATCTTTGTCTATGCCCCCCGCATTGTCTTTGACCAAAATCAAAGGTCTGTTTTTTTCATCTTGTTTTGCCAATAAAATAATGTGTCTGTCGGGTTTTTCATCACATTCTTTGAGGGCTTGCAAGGCATTTTTTATCAAATTAATCAATACTTGTTCTATCATTTCTTGGTCTGCCACAATCATCAGGGTACTTGGCTCTACACACATATTGAAACGTATCTGCTCGTCATCTATGTCGTTTTGCATCAAAAGAACTACATGGTCAAACAATTCTTGTACTTTGATAGGTCTAAATTTCGGTAGAGGTACGTGAGTCAAATTGCGAAACTCACTTACAAAACGAATCAACCCTTCACTACGGCGTTGAATAGTCTTGGTAGCCAAATAAATATCTTCTAAGTCTGCTTGTTGGATAGGTTCATTTCTTTCTTCCAAATATTCCAACTCACCGTTTACCGTAGCTGCCAAAGACGAAATGGGTGTTACAGAGTTCATAATCTCGTGGGTAAGTACCCGAATTAGTTTCTGCCATGCGTCCAACTCTTTTTCTTCCAATTCTGTGTGAATATTTTGGATAGTAACCAACTTAAATTCTTCGCCACGCAAATTGAGTTCTATGGCATAAATGGCTAATTGGATAATTTCATCGTCAAAATTAATTTTTACCAAATCCTTGCTACCTGTACGCAAGACCTTAAATTTTTCGACCAGTTCGGGGCTAATGCTGCTCAACTTGTCTATGTGGTGTAAGTGGTTGAGTTTGAATAGCTTTTTGGCAGAATTATTAATAATTTGTACGTTTCCTTGTTTGTCAAAAGAAATAATCCCGATGCCTACATGGTGAATAATGGTTTTGAGGTATTGGTGGTGTGCCTCTTTTTCTGCTCTAATTTCTCTAAATTTTTCTAAGACATTGTTAAAAGCCTCGTTCAAGTCCTGAAAAGATTTACCTTCTATACTGATTTTGTAGGAGTTGGAAAAGTCGTCATACTGAATGGCATTGAGGAAATTTACGACTTCTCTGTTCGCAAATTCTACGTGCTTAATCAAAGAAATTACTTGTAAAATGGTGATAATCAACAAGCCAAACGTAGTAATGGTATAACCCGTTTCATTCAACAAAGACGAAAAAATAAAAATAGTAAGACCAATGACTGTGATTCGCAACAAGACATTGATATGGAAGTTTCGGCGAAGTCCGCCCACATCTAAACTTTGTAAAGTAGGGCTAAATCTTTGGAGAAAGTTAGGCATAGGGCTGGCGTTAATTCGTATAAAATTACAAATTCTTTACAAAGTTACGAATTTAGTATTTAAAACACTATAAACATTGGTTTAATGTATAAGTAATCAGTTTATCATAAAAAAATTGACTACAAAAATAAAATTCATATTATTGTTTTTTTAGTAAATTTCAATAATAAATTTTAGCTTGCTAAAAAATGGTACAATATGCCAAAAATCTACGATAACATAGACAATCAACTCACTCAAGGTTTATACGAAGCCTTACAAGTTGCTTACCGAGCAGACTTTTGTGTGGGTTATTTTAATTTGCGAGGGTGGCGAGAGGTAGCCGATGCCGTAGCAAAACTACAAGGAGCAACAATAAAAGAAGGAAAAACAGAGGTTTTCAGAGTGTGCAGACTGTTAGTAGGCATGCAGAAAACGCCTGATGAACTCTTAAAAGAATATGCAGGAAAAAATCAAACCGTTAGTATAAGCCAGTCGATGTTGGTGGAGCTAAAACGGAAATTAGCTTTGGAATTTCGGCAACAGTTGGCTCAAGTTGTTCCGACAACGGCAGACGAACAGGCTTTGCACCGCCTCAAACAACAACTGATAGACAAACAACTATGTGTAAAACTTTATGCACAAAATTTACACGCCAAATTATATTTAGCGTATAGTTATGACAAAAGAGTACCTCTCATGGGCTTTTTGGGCAGTAGTAACCTTACTTTTTCGGGTTTGCGAGGTCAAGGAGAACTCAATATTGATGTGTTAGAGCAAGACGCAGCCCTCAAATTATCGCAATGGTTTACTAACCGTTGGGAAGATAGGCTTTCCATAGACATTACACAAGAATTGATAGAGGTGATAGACAACAGTTGGGCGGGCAAAATGCAAGAGCCGTATCACATTTATATCAAAATGGCGTACCACCTTTCGGCAGAGGCAAGAGCAGGTATTACGCAGTACCGTATGCCCCGAAACTTTGCCAATGAATTGTTGGAGTTTCAAGAAAAAGCTGTGGCTATAGCAGCCCGACATCTGGAAAAACGAGGCGGAGTGATTATTGGTGATGTGGTAGGCTTAGGAAAAACCATTGTAGCCACTGCCTTAGCCAAAATGGTAGAAGAATATCACAACCACGAAACGTTGATTATTTGCCCCAAAAATTTAGAAACTATGTGGGACAACTATGCCCACAAATACGGATTGCGGTATAAAATTGTACCTCAAAGCAAGCTAAAAGATTTAGAAAAACTACCTCGTTACCGCACTGTTTTGATAGATGAAAGCCATAATTTGCGGAATAGCGAAAGCAAAAGGTACAAGTATTTGAAAGAATATTTAGACAGGAATAATAGCCAAGTCATTTTGTTATCGGCTACGCCCTATAATAAAACCTATATTGATTTGTCGAACCAACTTCGTTTGTTCATAAAAGAGGAAAAAGATTTAGGTATTTTACCCGAAAGATATATTCAGTTTTTGGGAGGCGAAAATAAATTTCAACAAAAACACAGTGACATTTTTATCCGTAGTATCGGGGCTTTTGAGGCAAGTGAGTTCAAAGATGATTGGCAGGAGCTGATGCGGTTGTATATGGTGCGGAGAACCCGAAGTTTTATTAAAGAAAGGTACACCACCACAGACCCCAGCAATGGACGAAAGTTTTTGACCTTTGCAGATGGCACAAAGTCATATTTCCCTGATAGAGTACCCAAAAAGGTGCTGTACGAATTGAATGTGCATGACGACACCGATATTTACGCAAAACTCTATTCGGCAAAGGTCGTGGATAGTATCAACGACTTGTCTTTGCCAAGATATGGCTTACAAAACTATTTGTATGAACCTATAGACCTCAAAATGAATGAAGAAGAAAAGAAACTTGAAAAAAATCTGGGCTTTGCAGGGAGAAGGCTGATGGGCTTTTGTCGCACCAATTTGTTCAAACGGTTAGAAAGTAGTGGGGTGGCTTTTCTTCAGTCTTTGAGTAGGCATATTCTACGCAACTACGTTTTTATTTATGCCTTACAAAACAATTTGCCTGTACCGATTGGCAAAAACATTGCCCAAAATCTTGATGAATTTATAGAGGATAAGGATTTGGACGAGGAAGAAGAGAAAGAAAATCTGTTGAGGTTAATCTTAGACACACAAACTTATATAGAAAAGGCTACGCTACTCTACCAACAATTTGCTTTGCCCAACAACACACAAAACTTCAGTTGGTTGAGAGCAGAGTTTTTGGCAAATCATACCAAAGTAGTAGCAGACAAAGTTACGAATACAACTACAAACGTAGAAGTGTCTTTGCTCAATGATTTGTTGAAAGACAGCCAGCAACTCATTGAGATTTTGGAATTGGGCAAAAATTGGAAACCTGAAACAGACAAACAACTCAATGCCTTGCACCTACTTATTACGGAAACGCATAAAAACGAAAAGGTATTGATTTTTACGCAATTTGCAGATACGGCAGAGTATTTGGCTGCGGAGCTACAAAAAAGAGGGGTAGATAAATTGGCTTGTGTTACGGGAGATAGTGAAAACCCTACAGAAATGGCACACCGTTTTAGCCCTGAAAGTAACAAGAGAACGGATATTATCAAAAATGGCGAAGAACTGAATGTGCTCATAGCTACTGATGTGCTAAGTGAAGGGCAGAACCTGCAAGATGCACACATTATTCTCAACTATGACTTGCCTTGGGCTATTATTCGCCTGATACAACGGGCTGGAAGGGTGGACAGGATAGGACAGAAAGCCGAACAGATTTTGTGCTATTCGTTTTTGCCTGAAGACGGCATAGAGCAAATCATTAATTTGCGGGGCAGGCTGGCACAAAGAATTGAGGAAAACGCCAACGTGGTGGGCAGTGATGAAACATTTTTTGAGGGAGACCCTACCAATTTAGCAGACCTCTATAACGAAAAGTCGGGTATTTTGGAGGCTGACGAGGACGAAAACGCAACAGATTTGGCTTCTTTGGCGTACCAAATTTGGAAAGAAGCCGTAGAAAAAGAACCTTATCTGGAAAAATTTATTCCCAAATTGGATAATGTCATTCATGCCACCAAACAAAATGCCGAAGGCAACGCAAAGGCAGGCGTTATTGTTTATACCCAAACACCCAATGAAAATGATATGCTGACTTGGCTCGACCTCAACGGCAATGTGGTTACGCATACACAACATACCATTTTGAAGGCAGCAGCTTGTACGCCTAATACGGTAGCATTGCCCAAAATACCGAACCATCACGAATTGGTCGAGAAAGGCGTAGAAATTATTGAACAAGAAGAAAAAGCAACGGGAGGCGTATTGGGCAAAAAAACAAGTGTAAGACACCAAACGTATGACCTCATCAAAGACTATTTGACAGTAAACACCAAATCTTTGAACTTTGAGAAAGTCGTCTTAGACATCAACTTGCTCAAAAAGGCGATGGAAGATATTTACAACCTCCCACTAACAGAGTTTGCCAAAGAGATTTTGAAAAGAGAGTTAAAAAACAACAAATTGACATCAAAAGACAAGGAAAGAATTGCAGAAATTGTACTTTCTTTGAAACAAGAAGACAGATTAACCATAAAAATAGACCCAGAGCAACAAAAATACACGCAAATTATTTGTTCTTTGGCAATGGTATAATCAGCAACTACACTATTCCCAACTAAAACACTTATGACCTTATGATAGCCGAAAAATACAGTAATCCGTTGGCGGAGATAGCCCAGTTTGACCCTACACAATTACAGTCTTACAGAGATAGTGAAAAAAACTACCTTGATTTTACGGCTTCTCTGCATACCTCTTACAAAGAAGGGGTGGTAGAAGGGGAGAAAATTGGAATAGAGAAAGGCAAAATTGAGGGTAAAATTGAGGGTAAAATTGAAATAGCTCGTAACCTGAAAGCCGAAGGGTTTAGCGATGCCCAAATAGCCAAAATAACGGGGCTTACAGAACAAGAAATTAAGCATTTGTAGCATAGTTACTGTAGCATAGACTTTAGTCTGTGCATGAAGTCCTGCACAGACTAAAGTCTATGCTACAAAAAAACATAAAACCATGAACACAGAAAACATCAAAAACCATCTGCAAAACTTCAACCTTTCGGCATTGTTTATCGAGGAGTTGGGTTGGGATAATGCGGAATATACTAAAAAAGTAGCTTTTCAGACCAAAACAAACGGAGAGTATTACCGACAAGCCATTGCACAGTTGTCGGGGGTGGTGGTCTATGTGATTACGAGCCAAAACGGTGAAATACCTGATGACAAAGAAAGAGCCTTGATTTCGACTGAACTGAAGAAAGAGAGTGCCGAAAATATTGCGATTTTTATAGACAGCCAAAAATCTCAAATGGTCTGGAGGTGGCTGAAAACACAAGACAAAAAAACTTTGCCAAGAGAACATTTTTATTTCAAAGGGCAAACAGGCGACTTGTTTATTGCCAAACTCACAGGGCTGTTTACAGATTTTCAGGAGATAGAACAAGGCGTAGGGCTGTTTGAGGTGCTACAAAAATTGCAGAAAGCCCTTGACATTGAGAAAGTTACCAAAAAATTCTTTGCCCAATACCAAAATTTATTTGTAGAGTTTTACCAACTCATCACAGGAATAGACAACGAAGCCGACCAAAAATGGTATGCTTCCGTTCTCTTGCATAGGTTGATGTTCATTTATTTTTTGCAGAAAAAGGGATTTGTGGACAACGAAAACTTTAACTACCTCAACGACAAACTCAAAGAATGTGAGGCGAAATTTGGCGAAAATAAATTTTATTCGATATTCTTAGAAAAACTGTTTTTTGAGGGTTTCGCTAAGCCTGAAAACCAAAGGGACGCAGCCACCAATGTACTCATAGGCAAGATTAAATACTTGAACGGCGGGCTGTTTCTCAAACATAGCATAGAACTGAAATACCCAAACATTGCGGTTGTGGATAGTGCCTTCAAAAATATTTTTGCCTTGTTCGACAGTTACAGTTGGTCGTTAAACGATACGCCCAACGGAAAAGACAACGAAATTAACCCCGATGTATTGGGCTATATTTTTGAAAAATACATTAACCAAAAGGCTTTTGGGGCATATTACACCCGTATAGAAATTACGGAGTACCTCTGCGAACAAACGGTGAGTAAACTGATTTTGGAGCAGATGAATGAACCGCCACTCGCAGCAAGCCTAACCTACCCACAAAGCCCAAAAGCAAAAGAGGAGGTAGAAAAACTATTGCAAGGGGGCAAAGTCTATACGTCTATTTACGAAATGCTGGGCAACCTCGACGCTGCCCAATGCAAAAAACTATTGGTAGGAGAAAACGCCATTCTGCCCAATTTGAGTTTGCTTGACCCTGCCTGTGGCTCGGGGGCTTTTTTGGTGGCGGCTATGAAAGTGCTGATAAACGTCTATGCAAGTGTTTTTGGGCGGATAGACGTGCTGGCAGACAAAGAACTGCTGAAATGGAAAAAAGAAATTACGACAAAACACCCAAGTTTGTTGTATTATATTAAGAAACAGATTATTACGAATAACCTCTATGGCGTGGACATCATGCAGGAGGCTACGGAAATAGCCAAACTACGTTTGTTTTTGGCATTGGTGGCAAGTGCTACAGAACTCGAAGACCTTGAACCACTGCCCAACATAGATTTTAATATCATGGCGGGCAACTCTCTGATGGGCTTGGTGAGGGTGGACAACAAGAAGTTTCAACAATTTGCCTTGTTTAATGACAACAGAACCTACGGGGAGATAGTGGCGGAAAAAGAAAGGCTGATAGCCCAATACAAGCACCCCGACAATGCCGTAGCACTGCAAGACCTCAAAAGAAGGATAGACGAGCAAAGAACAAAGGACATTAAAACCCTGAACACTATACTGTTAAGTGATTTTGCTTTGCTCAAAATTAACTATGAACAGCAAACGTGGGACACCGAAAAAAACAAAGAGGGAAAACCAACAAAACGGGGGCTTACGCTGGCAGATATAGAGGCACTGCAACCCTTTCATTGGGAATATGAATTTTCGGAGATTTTTAAGGTCAAAAATGGCTTTGATGCTATTATTAC
>CANGYA010000106.1 GCA_947457925.1 Cytophagales bacterium
AAGAATGATAGCACAGTTGTTGGTGTCAAATGTAGTAATACAATTACCTTCGGTCATGCTTATACGAAGCCCCTTTAATACATTACCAAAAGTAGCCTCATTTTGTATTTCCTTGCTTGCCATTTTCCGCACCAATTCTCTACCTAAATCATCTACTCGTAAAACAGGACGGCGTATGAGCCAAGTTGTCTTTTTAGTGGCACTATCATAATTTGCTACAGCTTTTGGTAAAAAATTAATTGTCCCTAAAGGCGAAGTTGCAAAGTTGGGTTGTTCATCTACCAAATAGGTTTTGTTGGTGTCTATGTCTGTCAAAATTCTTTCTACCAAAATTCTTTGTAAACGAGTGGTATCACCATAAAAAGATAAACCTCCTAAACTCACAATCGCAGAATCTACAGCTACTTCTAACAGTCCTTTGGCAATACTATCCAATGTAGTTGGCACTTCAGGAATATTAATAGCAGTGCAACGGATTCGGCTCATTGCCCAAAAATCATAGTTGCCAAAACAGCCATTAGTCAATTTGCCCACCATTATACGCATATTGCGGTTATCTGTATTAGGCGAAAGGGCAGTTACATAACGGTCTGAAGTGGTAACTGAATCTTGCCAAACAATGTTGGTGTTGATACTAAAAGTATCTATCAAAGTGGCATCTGCCTGCGTTTGTGTAGCTAAGGATATTCTGTAGGGGTCATCACAGGCAAAAAGATTCAATAAAATCCATAGACCTAAGTACCCAACGATACGATTTTTATGATACATAAAAGAATGACTAAAAAATTTTACCACAAAGCTATAATAAAAAAGGCGTTGAAAAGTAGATTTAACAAATTTTATTCCTACATTTGCCTCCCATTCATGCTGGCTGGTGTCTAAGACAATTTACGCACTGGCTTGTTATGACTCATTCTTAAAAGTTTAACAATCATGTTATCAAAAGAACAAAAATTTGAAATCTTTGGCAAATACAGCCCAGAGAAAAAAACTGCTGACACAGGTTCTGCGGAATCACAAGTTGCCTTGTTTACGTACCGTATCAACGACTTGACAGAACACCTTAAAGTTCACCCTAAAGACAATTCAAGCCGTTTAGGTTTGTTGAAATTGGTAGGTAAACGCAAAAGATTGTTAGCTTACTTACAAAACATAGATATTGAAAGATACCGTGCTATCATTGCTGAATTAGGCTTACGTAAATAATCTTATTCAGGTGTTTTTTCTAAGCTGTAACTTTATAAAAGTTACAGCTTATTTTTTTAACTAACTTTTTCATCGCCTACACGCCACACACCTACATTGTTATCGTCTGAACAAGAAATAAAAACTTCCTTGTCTAACCACAACAATTTATTGATAGATGTGCCATGCCCTGCATATCTGCCCCTGTCTATTACTTTCAGCAAACGTAAAGTTGCACTGTCCCAAAATTTGATAGATTTATCTTTGCTGCACGTAATAAAATGACTGCCCGAAGGACTAAACTGTATGTCATTGATAGTGAACAAGTGAGCAACAATGTCTTGATTGAGTTGGTAGTTCTGTGAAATGTCCCAGCTCTTGAGGTGGGCATCTCTGCTACCTGATAGTAAGTAAGGTTTTTGTTGTTGAGGCGAAAAAGCCATGCTAAAAACAGAGTTTTGGTGTGCAGTGATAGTTTGTAGTAAAGTGCCGTTGGCAGCATCAAAAACCCTTATACAATTATCACTGTAACCTACTGCCATAATAGGCAAAAAAGGGTGGGTAGCTATACATCTGGCACTTTGGGGGCTATGTTGTAGTTGTTGAACAACCTTTTTTTGTTCTAAGTCTATTAAAAAAACAGTGCCACTGCCCGTAGCCACCCATAAAATATTTTGAAAAGATTGTATAGCAAAGATATAATGATTGGTCAAATATAAGTTAGCAACTTCCTTTTGGGTTGCTAAGTCTATAAAATGTATGCCCTGAAAATTATCGCCAATTATCAAATAGTTTTCGGTAGCTACATAATGCAGTGCATAGCAACTATTATTGAGTTTGGCTATTACTTTCCCTGTAACTTCTTGATTATTAGTTGTATTGCTATTTATTAAATCATTTAGTTGCCATTGTACTACATAACCATCTGATGCACCAGAAAAGAAGCTATAAGGTTGTGGAGTAGGAGAGAGGGCATAAATACTGTCTTTATGTCCTGTAAGAGTATGTAATTTTGTTACTTGGTACATAGTTACTTTGAATCAAATTTGTAGTTGCTACTAACTTATTTTCAAACCAACAATCGTAATATCATCAGTCTGATGTTCATTGCCAGTCATTATCCAATTAGTTAATGTTGTTTCGATTGTTTGCTGTTGTATAGCAAGTGGTTGATGATGAATTTCTTGTAATAAGGCTTTTAATTGTTTGTAGCTAAATTTACGTTTTTGTGTACCTCCAAACTGGTCTTGAAAACCGTCTGAAGTCAGGTACAAAACAGTAGGACTTTGATGAAGGTCTATAGTATGTAATTCATATTCTTTACTAAATTTTTTGGTATAAATACTTCCATCTCCAATAGATTTGCGTGTCCCTTTAATTTCATGCAGTTCTCCATTTTGACAATATAATAAAGAAGTTTTTGCTCCTGCATAACACAATGAAGAAAAGTAAGGGCTACTATGCTCATTTTCTTGATATTTCAGCACACTTAACAAACCAATATCCAAACCATCTCCGCCTTTATCTGTTTGTTTAAGGGCTTTTTGTACTTCTATGTTTAGCTGTTGTAAGATGTGATGTACCTCTCTTATATTTTCTTTTAAAATAATCTCACTCAAAATCTGGCTACTTATCATACTCATAAAAGCCCCCGGTACACCATGTCCCGTACAGTCTGCCACTGCCAAAAAAAGTTGGCTTTCTACCGCAGTGCTATCTGTTTGCAAAACAACTTCTTCATAAAAATAAAAATCACCTGAAACAATATCTTTAGGTTGATAAACGATAAAAAAATTATCTTTTCCTACCCCCTCTGATATAGTTTCTTTCATAGGCAGCATAGCCGTTTGAATACGCCTAGCATAGTTAATACTTGACATAATGTCGCTGTGCATTTGGTTGATTTGGTCGGCTTGTTGTTGTATGGCTTCTTTTTGGCTATGAAGAATTTTATTGGCTTCCTGCTGTTTTTTTGCATTTCTATACATATTAAACAACAATAAAGCCAACAAAGACACACCAACGACCAAAGCCACATTAATTACTTGATGTAGTTCTTGTTTTTCTTGGGTTATTAGCTGTTGCTGTTGTGCCATTTTAAGCTGGGCTTGCTGCAAAGTCTTACTTTTTTCTAACAACTCTATGGCTTGTTCTTTTTTACTATTCTCTATTTTCTGTAAATTTTGTTGTTGGTTCAACAGCAAAATTTCTTGCTCTTTCTTTTGATTCTCGATGTCTTTAATTGCTTTTTCCTTGTTTAGCAACAAAATTAAGTCTGCCTTACGTTGATTGTCTAAGGCTTGGAGTGTTTTATCTTTTTGTAGTAGCTCTATTTCTTTTTGTTTTTTTTCTAAGTCGAATCCAACTTTTAGGTTAGCTATTTGTCTGTTATTGTCTATATTGTTTACACTATCTTTGTATAGTACAAATAGTTTGTAGTATTCTAATGCCTTTGCATAGTCTTTTTTTACTTCATACACCTTATACATTGCATCTGCTGCCGATTTTATAGCATCTTTTTCATTAGTTTCTTTTGATAAGTTAAAAGACTTGACTGCTAAAATTTCAGCCTCCTCATAATTCCCTAATAATACATCTATGTTAGAGATATTAATGTAACAATACACAATACCACTTCTCCGTTTTAATTCCTCATTTAATTTCAATGCTTTTTTGAACATTTCTTTTGCTTCTAATAACTTCTCTTTCTTTTCATAAATCACACCTAAATTATTGATGGTCATAGCCATTCCTGCTTTATCTTTGAGTTCTTCTTTAATTTTCAAAGATTTTTCATAGTACATCAAAGCCTTATCTAAATCATTTTTTGATTTATAGATAATACCTAAGTTATTATAGTTGGCAGACATACCCGCCTTATCATTCAAACTTTCATAAATACGTAAAGACTTTTCATAATAGCTCAATGCTTCATCATATTTTGTTTGTTTTTCTGCTACTACTCCCAAATTATTATAGGTAGAAGCTAATCCTACTTTGTCATGAAGTTCCTCTCTAAGAATAATAGATTTTAAGTAATACTCTACAGCATTCGGATAATCTCCTTGCAAATAATTGACAACCCCTAACCCATTATAGGCTATGGCTATATTTCGTTTATGCCCTATTTTTTTAGCAATTTCATACGTGGTTTGGTAATGTTTGTAGGCTACTGATAAATTGCCTCGTACTCTTTCTATCAAACCAAAACTTGCGTAGGCATCAGCCTTCCCTCTTTCAAAGTTGAGTTTTGTAGAAAGGTCTAAGATTTGTTGTGCAAGAATTTTGGCGGTGTCCGTTTTATTTGTCCAATACTTTCGCGTAAGGTCATACAACAAATTGACCTTGTTCGTATCTTCTTTGGCAAGGCGTATTTTTTCTACTAATTCGGCTGGTGTCTGTGCAGTTGTTGGAATGTAGGCACAACAGATAAGTAGCAATGAATATGTAAAAAGTAAGATGTATTTCATTGAAGGTAACGTAACGCCTGCGAATATAGCATTACTTTTAAATATCTATGCAATTTTTGTGCTTTCAATCTTAACAATATGAAAATTTATAGATACTAATGGCTAATGCACAATAATTATGTAGAAAAATCTAAATAGATTTCTTTTTAAATACTTGAATATCAATTTTTTACTAATTTTTTCTATTCACAAAAGCCACTTAAACTATTTTCACATGGTTACTTACGTCTTGCTACTTAAACTTTACATCTGAAAAAACTTTCACTTGTTGCACAAACCGTTGCCAAACTATACTGCTTTTCGCAATTTCTGGGTGTTCATGCTGTAGGGCTATTTTTTGCGTTGCCTTGCGTTTTTGGTGAATAGTTTTGTAGTTCAAATAAAAGAACCAATGGGCTTTGAAAACGACAGGAACTGCCCAAAATTTTCCTTTCAAAAATAAATGTACCGCAGCCACACCGTCTAAACACAACCGAGTAAATATACGGCTAAACAGCCCTTTAGATGGTAAGTTTTTATACAACATCACTAAACCATTTCTAAAATTAAGATACGTTTTTCGGGGATTATTTGTGTCTAATGTAGCTCCGCCAACATGAAAAACGGTACTGTCTGCACAATAATAAATTTGATGCCCTGAGTTTTTGAAACGCCAACACAAATCTATTTCTTCCATGTGGGCAAAAAAATCGGCATCAAATCCGCCTAATGCCTTGAAAACAGAAGCCCTAACAAACAAACAAGCCCCTGTAGCCCAAAAAATGGGTGTATTTTCTTGGTACTGTTGTTGGTCTTGTTCTACTATATCAAAAATTCGTCCTCTACAAAACGGAAAGCCCAAATAATCTATGAAGCCACCTGCTGCTCCTGCATACTCGAAATGTGTGGGTTGGCGATACGCCCTGATTTTTGGCTGACACGCCACAACTTCGGGCTGCTTGTCCAACAAATTAATCATGGGAGGTAGCCAATTTGCCGTAACTTCTACATCTGAATTGAGCAAAACATAATAATCTGCCTCGACACCTTGCAAAGCTATGTTGTAACCTTTGGCAAAGCCGTAATTTTCTGGTAGAGCTATACACTTGATTTGTGGATAGGAAACGGCTAAAAATTGTAGAGAGTCGTCTGTTGAGCCATTATCTGCCACAAAAACTGTAGCCTCTGGGCTATGTTGAATGACCGAAGGCAAAAATTTTTCTAATAAAGCCCTACCGTTATAATTTAAGATGACAACTGCTGTTTTGATTTTCATTTGATAGATGCTATGAAGTGGCTACTTGTATCTTATACCTCGCACAAATTTACAACTTATTGATAATTAAGCCTTTCGTTTACTAAAAAATAAAAGACTTTAGTAAGAAGTTTATTCAGTAAATTCTGTACTGTTTATGCTATACTTCAACTATTTTTGTGAAAAATCAGATTTACCGTAACCAATATATCATGAACACACGATTAATTGAATGTGTCCCCAATTTTTCAGAAGGTAGGGACATGAACGTAATGAAACAAATTACAGATGTAATAGAAAGTGTAGAAGGCGTAAAATTGTTGGACGTAGATGCAGGAAAAGCCACTAACCGCACTGTAGTTACGTTTGTAGGTACGCCAGAGGCGGTAATTGAGGCTGCATTTTTGGCAATTAAAAAGGCTGCCGAAGTGATAGATATGAGCAAACATAGTGGCGAACACCCCCGTATGGGAGCTACAGACGTTTGCCCACTCATCCCGATTGCAGGAGTTACAATGGAAGAAACGGTAGAATTTGCCCGAAAATTAGCAAAAAGAGTAGGCGAAGAATTGGATATTCCTGTGTACTGCTACGAATATGCAGCTTTTCAGCCTGACCGCAAAAACTTGGCAACCATAAGAGCTGGCGAATACGAAGGGCTACCTGCCAAACTGAAAAATCCTACATGGAAACCAGACTTTGGCAAAGCAGAGTTCAATGCTAAAGCTGGAGCTACGGTTATAGGGGCAAGAGATTTTTTAATTGCCTACAACTTTAACTTAAATACAACGTCTGTTCGTCGAGCTAACTCTGTGGCTTTTGATGTGCGTGAGGCGGGGCGTGTGGTTGAGAAAGACGGTAAAAAAGTATTGGACGAAAACGGTGAGCCGTTAAGAGTGGCGGGTACTTGCCCTGCCACCAAAGCCATTGGTTGGTACATAGAAGAATACGGCATTGCCCAAGTGTCTATGAATTTGACCAATATCAATGTTACGCCTTTGCATATTGCCTTTGATGAAATTTGCAAAAGTGCCACCAATAGAGGTTTGAGGGTTACAGGTTCGGAATTGGTGGGTTTAGTGCCGTTAAAAGTGATGTTGGACGCAGGCAAATATTTTTTGGCAAAACAGAAAAGAAGTGTGGGCGTATCCGAAGCCGAATTGATAAAAATTGCAGTAAAAAGTATGGGTATGGACGAGTTAAAACCCTTTGACCCCAAGAAAAAAATCATAGAATATTTATTGCAAGACGAAAAGGACAGCCCGTTGATAAACATGAAACTCAACGCCTTTGCAGACGAAACAGCCTCTGAATCTCCAGCACCCGGGGGTGGTTCTATTTCGGCTTATGTGGGTGCTTTGGGTGTGTCTTTGGGTACAATGGTAGCCAATTTGTCTTCGCACAAAAAAGGTTGGGATGAGCAATGGGAAACTTTTTCGGATTGGGCAGCACAAGGGCAGGGGCTTAAAGACCAACTTTTGCGATTGGTCGATGAAGATACCAAGTCTTTCAATGCCATTATGTCGGCTTTTGGTATGCCCAAAGCTACTGATGCCGAAAAACAACAACGCCAAGCAGCCATTCAAGCAGCCACCAAATACGCTATAGAAGTTCCGTTAAAAGTCATGGAATTGTCCCTAAAAAGTTTTGATTTGCTCAAAGCAATGGCAGACATTGGCAACCCAAACTCTGTGAGTGATGCAGGGGTAGGGGCTATGTGTGCAGCAACGGCTGTGCGTGGGGCAGGTTTGAATGTCCGTATCAATGCAAGTGCTTACAAAGATGCTGATTTTGTGGCAAAAGTTTTGGCACAAGCCACCACTTACGAACAGCAAGCCCTTGATTTAGAGAAAGAAGTGTTGGCGGTGGTGTATGATAAAATTAAATAATTTTAGAGATGACCTCACCCCCAGCCCCTCTCCAAATGTAGAGGGGAGGGGCTTTACATCGGTTTTGCCTTTTAGGGTTAAAAAAAGCCCCTCTCCAAATGGAGAGGGGTTTGGGGTGAGGTCATAAAAAAGAATCAATCAAATCTGCCTTATGTTACATCAATTATACCCAATAGCGGATTCTTACAGTTTATTAGCTGATAAACAATTAGTTACAGATAGTAGGCAGTTGCTAAATCCTACGCAATCTGTTTTTTTTGCCTTGAAAGGCAGACAAGACGGACACACATACATACCTAATTTGTACCAGCAAGGAGTTCGTTTTTTTGTGGTCAATAGCCAAAAATATGAAAAAGCAGATTGGGAGAAAAACTGCCCTGATGCTCATTTTTTTGTAACAGAAGATGTTTTAGCAGGCTTGCAATTTTTGGTGGCGTATCATCGAAGAAATTTTCATATTCCTATAGTAGCTATTACAGGTAGTAACGGAAAAACCATTATTAAAGAGTGGTTGGGGCAATTACTAAGCCATGAATACAAGGTAGTGAAAAGCCCTAAAAGCTACAATTCGCAAATTGGTGTTCCTTTGTCGGTTTGGCAACTCAATGACCAACACGAAATAGGTATTTTTGAGGCGGGCATCTCTACCGTAGGCGAAATGCCTGCCTTACAAGGCATTATTCGACCCACTATCGGCATTTTTACCAACATAGGACAAGCCCATGATGAAGGATTTAGTTCAAGAGCCGAAAAAATTAGGGAAAAATTAGCCTTGTTTACACAATGTAAATTGTTGATTTACAACAGTGATTATACCCAAATAGAAGACGAACTACTGCAATGGCAAACAGATAACCCCGAAGTAACTTTATTTTCTTGGGGCTTTTCGCCTTTGGCAGATTTGCAAATAGTAGCTTGTACTTTGGTGGGTAAAAAAACTGAAATGATAGTATTATTTAGAGATACAGAGTATAAAATAACCGTACCATTTACAGAAAAAGCCTTTGTTGAAAATAGTTTACATTGTGTAGCCTTGTTGCTTACGTTGGGTTGGGATTGGGCAAAAATTGAGGCTCATTTACAAGAACTGAAGCCTATTCAAATGCGTCTGGAACTCAAACAAGGGGTGAATAACTGTTTGTTGATAGACGATACCTATAACAATGACTGGGCAGGGCTAATGGTTGCTCTCAATTTTTTGAACCAACACCAACAAAAAACTTCAAATACAGTCATTTTATCGGATATGTATGAAAGTGGGCTACCAGCCGAACAGTTGTATGAACAAATAGCAGTGGCTTTGGAAGAGAAGAAAATAGATAGATTGATAGGCATAGGAGAGGTTATTAAAGAATACGCAGCTATTTTTAACATAAAAGATAAAATATTTTTCACAGATAAACACCATTTTTTACAAAATTATAGGCAAAAATTTTTGACTTTCCAACAAGAAAATATTTTAGTCAAAGGGGCAAGACGTTTTGGTTTTGAGGAAATAGTGAAAGAGTTACAAGCCAAAATTCATGGTACAGTTCTAACAATTAATTTGGAAGCATTAGCCCATAATTTGAACTACTACCGCAGTTTATTGCCCCAAAATACTAAAATAATGGTCATGGTCAAGGCTTTTGCTTATGGCAGTGGCAGTTTTGAGGTGGCTCGGCTCTTGCAATATCATCGTGTAGATTATTTGGCTGTGGCTTATACAGATGAAGGAGTTGCTTTGAGGCAAAACGGCATTACCTTACCTATTATGGTAATGAACCCTTCGCCAGAAACTTTTAATTTGCTTATTCAGTACAATTTAGAACCTGAAATTTATAGTCATAAAATACTATCTGAATGGATTAGCTATCTTGATGAAATACAAATTAATCAACCCCTTGCCATTCACCTAAAAATAGATACAGGTATGCACCGTTTGGGTTTTGAACAAGAGGACATAGATGTTTTGGCTTATACACTCACTACGCACCAAAACAAAATACAAGTTGCCAGCATTTTTACTCATTTGGCAGGGGCAGACGCAGCCGAATTTGATGATTTTTCGGCTCAACAAGTGCGAATTTTTCAGACAATAGCCCATTCATTAGAAAATATTTTGGGTTATCAACCTCTCAAACACGCCTTTAATTCGGCAGGGATTGTAAGATTTTTGCACTTGCCTAATTCGCCTATACAACCCGAACAACTATTTGATAATCAAATGGTTAGGTTAGGAATAGGTTTGTATGGTGTAGAAGCTAATCAACTGTTGCAAGCACAACTCAAAACTGTAGGTGCTTTGAAAACGGTTATTTCGCAAATTAAAAATGTAAAAGCAGGAGAAACAGTAGGCTACAGCAGAAAAGGGCAAGTAAATAGAGAGAGTCGTGTAGCTACTATAGCCATTGGTTATGCCGATGGTTTCAGTAGAAAAATGAGTAATGGCGTAGGTAAAGTATTGGTAAACAATGAATTAGCTCCTGTTGTTGGCAATGTATGTATGGATATGACCATGATAGACGTAACGGGAATAGACTGTGCGGAAGGCGATGAAGTTATTATTTTTGGTGAACAGCTACCTATTACAGAGGTGGCTACATGGATAGGCACTATTCCTTACGAGATTTTAACGAGTGTAGGCGAAAGAGTGAAAAGGGTTTTCTATTCAGAATAAAATTTCCTACTGTAGTATAGGCTTTAGCCTGTGAACTAACACAGACTAAAGTCTATGCTACGGTTTTAATTTCACTAAAAACTCAATTTAGTTCTAATACTAATATTCCTACCAATTTCATCTGCAAAATACCTGAACCTGTTGAGGTAATCTCTGTAAGCTACATTCATTAAATTTTGTACACCTACACTAAAAGATAATTGACATTTTTTGAGAGGTAAACTTGTACCTATTTGCATATTTACAAGTGTGTATGCAGAAGGAGGAACAGCATAGTCCGTATTGGCAGGTACTCTATTTTGCTGCATTACTTGTTGCACCGCAATTTCTACGTAACTATTGCTTAATTTGCCAATGTCTTTTAATTCATAGCTCAAACTATGTTCATAACGGTCTGCGGGCATTAAAATCAAAAAATCATCTAAGGTATAATTGTAAGCTCTTATAAATGAGGCTTTTAGCTGGTAAGTAGTGCGAGGTAAAAATGTATATGCTCCCGAAAAGTCTAAACCACGCAATACAACATTGCCTTGTTGGTAAGTAAATAAAGGAAAAGCCCCACGCACCGTTAAAACAGGTTCTTTTTCTGGATTGAGGTAAATGTAATTGTTAATGTAGTTTTGGTACAAATTTACATCAATATTCCAGTTGTCTTTTTTATAGTTGCTATTAATAGAAAAATTAAATGCTGTTTCGTTTTGTAAATTTCTATTGCCAACTTCAAAAGAGGCAGCTCCGTGATGTACGCCATTGCTAAACATTTCATTGACACTTGGAGGTCGCCATGCCATACCTATAATACTGCCCACTTCCCAATGGGGCAATAGTTGGTATTTTGCCCCCAAAGTACCCGATAAATTATGGAAATCATAGCTAAGAAATTCATAATCAGTAGGTTGTCTGTTTTCTGTTAAATCTACTTCTAAGTGCCTGTAGTCAAACCGAAGTCCTGCCTCTAAGTGCCAACGGCTTACTTCCCAATGCTCAATCGCAAATGCCCCTGCGGTATAATTCCTGAAAAATGGAATAAAAAAACGACCATTGTACGTATTATTTTGTACCATACCATTGACCCCAACAATGCCATAAAAACCTTTTTTGGGCAAATGTTCCCATGTCAATTCGGCAGTATGAGTCGTAATTTTAAATGCCATTTGTGGCGTGTTGAGGCGGAGGCTATCACCTCTTGGAAAATGCTTGTCAAACTCTGCCCTGTAGTTAAACTGACGGGCAAAAACAAGACTAAATTTGCCCACTTTAGGCGTTTTATAGTAGGCTTTTGCCTTGAACAATTCGTGTTCTATGCGTTGGTAAGGTCTTTCTATGTTGTAGGTAAAATCTCCTTGATTGATACTATCGGGTGAACCTTTTGCCAAAATAGTATTCAAATCAGACAAATTTCCAAAATGAGAACCTGAAAAAATACCAATAGAAGAATTGAATTGACTATAAAAAACTTCAATACCTATATTTTCTTTGAGCCAACCGAGATTGTAAGAAAAATTCCGTTCTTCAAAACCTGTATTTCGCAAATAGTAGTTGGGTGTGCGTACCGTCCCTGCTTGTTTGAAAGTTCCTTGGACTCGCCAATACAAATGATTGAGTTGTTTAGCCCAACTATTCTCTTTTTTACTGCGTAGTTTTCCTTCCAAAATGCCCGAAGCTACCCCTTGTTGTGTATTAGAGAAACCTACTAAATTGATTTCTCCAGCTATTAAATTATTCTTTATCAATGGTTTAGGTTCTACTAACACAACGCCACCCATCGCATCTGCCCCATACCGCACAGACGCAGCTCCTTTAATAACAGTCAGTTGGTTAGCTACAAAAGGGTCTATTTCGGGTGCGTGTTCTGCTCCCCATTGTTGTCCTTCTTGGCGTACTCCGTTGTTCATTACTAATACTCTATTGCTGTGCAGTCCTTGTATCACAGGTTTTGCGATACTTACACCTGTTTGGATAGTAGTAACACCCACTATTTTTTTAAGTGCCTCTCCTAATATTTGCCCTTTGGTTTGGTCTAAGTCTTTGCCTATGAGGTGGTTAGTGGCTTGTGTGTGTAGTTCACTAACAGTACGTATGCCTTGTACTTCTACGGCTTGTAGTTCTGTATTTTCATGCTCTAAGTAAATTTCTATTATTTTTTTTTGAGTATTATTAATACTAATTTTTTGCTCATAGCTTTTATAGCCAATAAAATTACATTTCAACGTATATGTTCCTTCACAAAGATTTGCCAATATAAAAAGTCCTTCTTCGTTGCTTTGTGTTACAATATTCATTTCTACCAGTTGTATGGTAGCCCCTAATAAGGGAGTGTAGTCTTTTTTGCAGTGAATATGCCCCTTTAATTGTAGCTGACAAGTCTTTGTTTGCCCAAAAGCAAGTGGGGCTAAAAAAAATAAGAAAAATGCCTTGAAAAAGTAGGAAAGATAGGTGCTTGACATAAATAGAAATAGCTATATGTTAGAGCTACAAAGATAGTGTTTTTGCAACAAAGTTGCAAAAATAACAAGCTATTTCTGTTGTGTTGTTGCACTTTCAGCCCTTGTGCTTTGCGTTATTTAAAACTGGGGAGCTAAGAAAATAAACTTTTTTCGGTATTTTTGGCACAAATAAAGTAGTTAAGACTAAAAAAATTACTATTTTTGGCTGTTAAATAGCTCGTGTATGAATAAGGTACAAAATTTCTTTTTTCAACTAAGAAGTAAATACAAAAAGCCTACAGTAGCTCCTCACCAATTTCTTAATTTTAAGGAGGCTAAAAAAATAGGGTTTCTATTTATTAATGAAAACCGCAGCATGAGTACCGTTATTAATAGGTTCATGAAAAACTTATTAGAACAGAAGAAAGTTGTAGATGCCCTGACGTTTATGCCTGTGGCTAACCAAGAAAATCCGTATGGTTTTCGTTATGACATTTGCACAGCTCGCAATATTTCGTGGTTAGGAGAGATGCAACACGAAAAAGTAAAGCAGTTTATAGCCACAGATTACGACTATTTGTTTTGTGTAGCCCTGCATCTCAATGATTTCCTCACGTATGTACTTCAAAGCAGCCAAGCGAAGTGTAGGGTAGGTATTTACGAAGAAGGTAAAGAAAATTTATTTGAATTGATGATACATTTACAAGCCAACCAAGATTTAGATGTATTGATAGAGCAAATGCAGTTTTATACAGATGAATTGGTAAAAGATAGTTAAAATACAATATTAAAAAATAAATTTATTTTTTAATATAAATAAATAGCACCAATATTTTTCAAAAAATATTGGTGCTATTTATTTATATGGTTTTGATTAGTGTGCTATTTCATCATTGCTACAAAGTCATCAAACAAATAACGAGAGTCATGCGGACCTGGCGAAGATTCTGGGTGGTACTGCACTGAAAAAGCCTTTTGGTTGGTGAGGCGAATCCCCTCTACTGTATTGTCATTCAGGTTAATATGTGTAAGTTGCACGTTGGGGTGCTTGTCTATGTCATCTATTTTTACGGCAAAACCATGATTTTGTGAGGTAATTTCACACATACCCGTTATCAAATTTTTAACGGCATGATTCAAACCACGATGCCCTGCGTGCATTTTGTAGGTTTGTAAGCCTACAGCCAACGCCAAGAGTTGATGCCCCAAACAGATACCAAAAGTAGGTTTTTGGGTAGCTAAAATTTCTTTTACTGTTTGAATGGCGTAGTTCATGGTGGCAGGGTCGCCTGGTCCGTTGGAGAGGAAGTAACCATCTGGATTCCAAGCTGCTAACTCTGCAAAAGAAGTTTTGGCAGGGAATACTTTGCAGTAAATCCCTCTTTCTTCCATTTGGGTCAAGATGCTTGTTTTTACGCCAAAGTCCAAAACAGCCACTTTAAAAGGGGCATTTTCATTACCTACAAAATAAGGAGTGCTGGTACTTACGATAGATGCCAACTCCAAGCCGTTCATGTCGGGTACGGCTTTCAGGTGTGTTTGAAGTACCTGAATATCAGTAACTTCCGAAGAAATTACGGCATTCATAGCTCCCTTATCTCTGATGTGTCGTACCAACTGGCGGGTATCTATATCACTAATCCCTACGATACCTGCTTTTTCTAAGTAGGTCTGTAGGGATTCTTGTGCGGTTTGGCGAGAATAAATCTCTGAAAAAGTTTTAACTACTAAGCCCTTTATTTGGACTTTCTCGGACTCTACTTCTTGGGGGACTGTGCCGTAATTACCAATGTGTGCCGTAGAATTCAAGATAATTTGCCCATAATAAGACGGGTCTGTGTAAATTTCCTGATACCCCGTCATACCTGTATTAAAGCATAACTCTCCGCCTGTAGTGCCTACTTTGCCAATGGCAAAGCCTTTAAATGATGTACCGTCTGCCAATAACAAGACAGCTTCTTTGCGTTGTGTGTATTTTAACATGGGACAAGCTATTTGTCGTAAGTCTAAAAATTTGGCAAAGGTAGTAACTTTGTTGAAAGTAGGAAACTTTTAAAAAAATTTCCTATTCTCAAATAATTGTATTATGTTTGCTTAACTGCAATTCACAACAATTTTTTTGATAGACTTTTTTCATTTTTTATCACTTACCCAACTTCAATTCAAAATTATATTTTTTATTAAATAAAATACGGATAAATAATTTCTGTATCTAACATTGCCTTTTTTCATCTTTGGTATTTTTTTACTGCTTATTTTTTATTTTTTTTCTTTTTTTCTATGCTTTTATCTCTTTCAAACACCAACGAAAAAGTTGTGTTGTGTGTCAATGGTCATTCTTTTTTACAACAACAAAACTTATTAGAAGGCTGGCGACTACACTCTGCTGGTTATGCCGTTTATCAATACTTGGAAAAAGGAAAAATACAAACCTTGTATTTACATAAGTATTTGGCTAAAAACTTTGTTACTTTACCAAGTATTAATAAACGACTTTTTGTGAGTCTTAAAAACAAAAACAAATTAGATTGTCGAGTTGATAATTTAATTTGGGCTACAATGTCCGAACTAAGACGACACCAAAAGCCACAAGTAGGCTTCAGAGGTGTGTCCAAAGACGGTAGAAAGTACAGAGCTGTATTGTATGACAACGGACAAAGAATTTATTTAGGAACTTTTGAAACTGCCGAAGATGCTGCCAAAGCCTATGACAAGGAATCTCTGAAAAGATTTGGCAAAACCAATAGCTTGAACCTCTTGTAAATACCTAACATTTTTACTTTCTTTACGTTAAAAACCATAACTTAAAATCAATACAACATGGTAACGTTAAGAAAATTTTTATTCGTGGCTTTTTTCCTAAGCATTGTAAGTGCTTGTGGTAAAAAAGAATTTGAGAAAAATCCTGTAGACCAGATGATTGTGCAGTTAGATAAAGAAAAAACGTACAGTATTATCTTGTTTGATATGGACATAGAAGAAGAGGGTTTTTCTGAAAATTACAAACACAAGTACAAAATCATTACACAAAAAGACAGCACACCACAAGAACGGATTACGGAGTGGCAGAAAGTAAGTGAAAACTTCTTTGCCAAACACCAAAACGACTTGGGTATGGAATTGGCTGCCAAAACCGCAGACGGCAAAGTAAGCAAGGTAGCTTCGCCGCCGGGGTACTCTAATTATGTGGGCAACCCGCAATATGGACAATGGAGTACAGGCAGTAACGGCGACTCTTTTTGGGAATTTTATGGCAAGTATGCCATGATGAGTAGTATGTTGGGTTTGGCAAGTTCTATGATTAACCGCAATCACTATTCAGATTATCGGAGCAACTATTGGGGCAGACAGCCTTATTACGGGTATCACGGGGGTAGCACTACGCCTATGTACGGCACAATGTCTAACCATAGCAAAAGCATTAGCCCTTCGTTTCACCAAAGAGCCGCCACCAATAACAGCTTTAGGAACAAGATAGCGGATAGAGTTAGCCGTAGTTCTAATTCCTCAAAAGTAGGTACAGGCAGCAGTTCTTCATCTTCTTCATCAAGCAGAGGTAGTTCTTCTTGGTTCAGTCGCAAGTCCAACTCGTCCAGCAGTGGTAGCAGTAGCAGGTCATCTTCTGGCAGCAGGTCGAGTGGTAGGTCAAGAAGAAGGTAAACACCATGATTAATTAGTAAATTTTTAATTGAAAATTCTTGCAAAAAGGTGTAATCTTTTCTAGTGTCGTGCTATGAATTGTTATACGTAGTCTTCAAGAAGCTCTATAAAGATGACATCTTTCTAAAAGATGTCATCTTTATAGAGCTTCTTGAAGACAATCAAACTTATTTCTTTG
>CANGYA010000107.1 GCA_947457925.1 Cytophagales bacterium
GTTTGCAGTTCCGCCACGAGTTGAGTTTGTCGGACTATGCTTCGGGAGTTTATTTCTTACAAGTGGAAACCAACGGTAAATCTGCGGTGAAACGGATTGTGAAGAAGTAAGCAGTTTTCAATAAAGACTTATCAGTATAACCCTCTCCTTTGGGGAGGGTTGGGTGGGGCTTAAACTTTGGCAGTGGTGCAAAGCACCCTGCCAATAGTTTTTATAAACAACAAAGGCTACGGTTTTTACGTAGCCTTTGTTGTTTATAATTAGTTTTAAGTAATAAGAAGTAATAAAACGTAGTTTACAATTTTAGATAACTATTTGTAAATGAACCACAAGGACACAAGTTCACTAAGAAAAACTACTTTTGTCTTTTCTCCAAAACAGCCGTAATGTCTGCCAACGAAAAGCCCTTGGCAGTAAGCAAAACTAAATAGTGGTACAATAAATCGGCAGCCTCGTTTTTAAACAAATCATCATTATTATCTTTTGCTTCTATGACCAACTCTACGGCTTCCTCCCCCACTTTTTGAGCTACTTTATTGATGCCTTTTTTGAATAAACTACTTGTGTACGAACCTTCTTGCGGATTACTATGGTATGATTTGATGACACCTTCTAAATGTGCCAAAAACTCTAAACTATTGCCTTGGTTGCTGTCGTTAAAACAAGTGTCTGCTCCTGTATGACATACCACGCCCAAAGGTTTGGCTTGGATAAGCAAGGTATCTTGGTCGCAGTCTATTTTAATATCAAGCAACTCTAAAAAATTGCCAGAAGTTTCGCCTTTTACCCAAATCCGTTGTTTGGTACGGCTAAAAAAAGTAACTTTTTTGGTTGCCAAAGTTTGTTGGTAGGCTTCTTCATTCATAAAGCCCAACATCAATACTTTTTGCGTAGCAGCATCTTGTATGATGGCAGGAAGTAAACCATCTGGAGATTTAGAAAAATTTAAGGTTTCCATTGTTTAGTGTTATTATATTTTCTACAAAAATAATTGAAAAAAAACGTCATACAACTTAAGCTGTATGACGTTTGCTATTGTCATCTGAAACTATGGTTAATTCAGTTTCAAATGATGATGATGATTACCTACATCTTCTAACTGAAAAGTCAATGCTTTCTTCACTTTTTCATTAGACAAAGCTATTTTCAGTACGTCCTCCACCTCGTTTACATAATGAATATTCAAGCCGTCTATGTATTTTGCCTCAATTTCCATGATGTCTTTGCGGTTTTGCGAACACAAAATAATGTCTATAATTCCTGCACGTTTAGCAGCCAAAATCTTTTCTTTGATGCCACCCACAGGCAATACTTTGCCTCTTAGCGTAATTTCGCCAGTCATCGCCAATTTATCTTTTACTTTGCGTTGCGTATATAGCGAAGCCAAAGAAGTAAACATGGTAATCCCTGCCGAAGGACCATCTTTTGGCACTGCCCCTGCGGGTATGTGCAAATGCAAATCGTATTGATTAAACAAACGGTAATCTATGTTAAGGTCTTCTGCGTGAGCTTTGAGGTATGACAAAGCAGCCGTAGCCGACTCTTTCATCACTTCGCCCAACTGCCCCGACAAAATCATATTGCCACGTCCTTTGCTCAAACTCGACTCTATGAACAGAATTTCTCCGCCTACTTGTGTCCAAGCCAAGCCTGTAACCACACCAGCCACGTCATTGCCCTGATACATTTCTTTCTCGAAAATAGGCACACCCAAAATTTTCTCTACCTCTGCGAGTTTTATCTTTTTGGTGTATTCTTGCTCCATTGCCACATTTTTGGCTATATTGCGGGCTACGGCAGCCACTTTTCTGTCTAAACTCCGCACCCCTGACTCTCTTGTATAACCGTCTATCAGAAACGCAATGGCATCGTCTGTCATACTAAAAGATTTGGTTTGCAAACCATGTTCTTTTTTAGATTTTGGCAATAAATGTTTCTTGACAATCTCTAATTTTTCCTCTTGTGTATAACCATTTATTTCAATAATTTCCATTCTATCTCTCAAAGCAGGGTGAATGGTGTCCAAGGAATTGGCTGTAGCAATGAATAAAACCTTTGACAAGTCATATTCTACTTCCAAATAGTTATCTATAAAAGTAGAGTTTTGTTCGGGGTCTAAAACCTCCAATAATGCCGAAGACGGGTCGCCTTTGAAATCACTACCAATTTTGTCTATTTCATCTAAAATAAAAACAGGATTAGAAGTGCCTACTTTCTTGATATTATTCAAGATACGACCTGCCATAGCTCCGATATACGTTTTGCGGTGTCCACGAATCTCTGCCTCGTCATGTAAACCACCCAAAGACATACGGATATATTCACGTTTCAGAGATTTGGCAATAGACTTACCCAAAGAGGTTTTACCAACCCCCGGAGGACCATAAAGACACAAAATAGGTGCTTTCATGTCATTGCGGAGTTTCAAAACTGCCAAATATTCCAAAATTCTCTCTTTCACTTTGTCCAAACCATAATGGTCTTTTTCTAAAATATCTTTGGCTTTCGCCAAATCAAAATGGTCTTCGCTATATTTATCCCAAGGCAAATCTACCATAAACTCAAGATAATTGAGCAAGATAGAATAGTCGGGGTTTTGTGGGTTGTAACGTGCTAATTTTTCTAACTCTTTATAGAAATGTTCCGAAGCCTTTTTGTGCCATTTTTTCTTGGCTGCCTTAGCTCGTAGCTCTTCTATTTCTTGCGACTGCCCTTCACCCAACTCGTCTTGCATGACCTTGATTTGCTGGCGAATGAAGTAATCACGTTGTTGTTGGTCGAGGTCTGCGTGTGCCTTAGAGTTGAGTTCACTTTTCAGTTCTAACAACTGAATTTCTTTGAGCATCATCGACAACAACTTATTGGCTTTTTCCTCCCAATTCAACATTTCTAACAAGCCTTGTTTTTCACTTAATTCTGTATTGACGTTAGAAGACAAGAAATTGAGCAAAAACTTCGGGCTGTCTATATTTTCCAAAGCTGTTTGGGCTTCTTGCGGAATATCGGGGTTGAGTTTGATGATTTTGCTTGCTGCATCTCGCAAAGAAGCCACCAATGCCTTAAAATCCGAATGGTCTTCGTCTGGGGCAGTGTCTTCTAAATACGTAACTTTGGCAGTCATGTATGGCTCTGTCGACACTACACTGTCTAAGGTAAACTTGCGTTTGCCCTGAATGATAATGGTCGTATTGCCATCTGGTAACGTAAGCATTTTAAGGATAGTAGCCACCGTACCTACCTCAAATAAATCACTTTGTGTAGGTTCTTCGGCAGTAGATTTACGTTGTGTAACCACGCCTATAGTACGGTTGCCTTTATTAGCTTTTTTCACTAACTTCACGGACTTGGGTCTGCCTACGGTAATAGGAATGACCACACCGGGGAAAAGTACCGTATTTCGCACAGGCAAAATAGGTAGCTCATCGGGGAAATCGTTGTTGTCTTCCTCTTTTTCATCGCCTTCGTTAGCAGCTATAATAGGTATCATATCTTCGTGAAAATCGTCTGAATTTGATAAAAAGAAAGATGGTGAATATTTTTCTGTCATAATATATACGTACTCCGTCATTAAAAATCTGTCAAAATGACACTTACAAAATTAGTGCTTCTGCATGAATAAAACTAATAAATTTAGTTTTTGTTTGATAATCAAATAGTTATGTTTTATTAGTTATCGGGCTGTCAAACACTGTTTTGTTATACAATAAATATTCCATGCCATAGTTGGGATAGCAAAACACCAACAAAGGCTGTGTTACCCCCGTTATCCGTAGTTTCAATAGAAAACTCTAAAAAAGTATCAATAACCTGTTTTTAAAACTACTTGATTATCAGATGGTTAAAAATACATTATAGGAAGACATCAAAATATTACTCACAATCATACTTTACAAGTAGGTTTGCTTTTTCTTTATTGTACTTATGTGAAAAATGCAAACGCAAATCTGAAAATTTGCTAAAAGAAGTGGATATTAAATAATAGTGAAATATGCCTTTTCTACAACAACAAGATTAGGAAAGTTGAAGGAAAAAGCATAAATAGCTATATCTTACGAAATTACTTATCTAATTGCTTATGAAAACCATACTTCTTACATTTTCATTTTCTTGCTTGGCGTTGGTAGCCAAAACTCAAGACTCTCTGCAATACAAAGCCGAAGTGAAAGAGTTGATTGAGCTAATGCAAAAAAAAGAACAAAATCTTAGTGATTATTTTAATGTAGAGGTAAGTACCACCACACGAAATACTACCGAAAAGTCTGATAGAGCAGCAGCTACGATTTGGGTTGTAACAGATGAACAAATAGCTTTGCGTGCCTATCAAAGCCTTTTAGATGTACTCTATGATATGCCCGACCTCAAAATAGACAATTCTGTCGACCCACGTTGGGCAAATGATGTGAGTATTCGGGGGATTCGGGGTATGGATAAATTTGTGATTCTCTTAGACGGGGTGCGTATTTCTTCGCCTACCAACGACATTATTCCTATCTTAGAAAACTACCCTGTTTGTTTTGCCAAACAAATCGAAATTATTTGTGGCCCTGCCTCTGCCCAATACGGGGCAGATGCGTTTTCGGGTATTATCAATATCATCTCCAAATCTGCCACAGATATACGCAAAAATAGATTGAATTTAATTGGAGGGACACACAATACCTATACAGCCAACTTATTGGTAAGTAGAAATTTCTCTAAGGACATGAGTTTTGTGTTGGCAGGGCAGTATCATTATGACCGTATGCCTCGCCTTTGGGAATATTACCCTGATGATTACAAGGGTATTAAAGAGATACACCAAACAGGTGTTTTTAATACAGTTTTTGGCAGAGTGCAATATAACAAAGCATTAGACACAGAACCTGCCCAAACAGCCCTCAGTGCGTATGGTGTATTCGCAAAATTTCAATGGAAAGACCTTAAAATTTCGGGCTTTTTGAACAATTCTAACAACCCCAGTACCTTTGCAGGAAATCCTAATAATGTGATTTACAATTATGGTAATTATTTTGGACATAGCGTAGGTACTTTGAGTGTTACTTATGATAAACAGATAGGAAAGAATTGGAAATCAATAAGTTATTTGATTAATAGTCATTATTGGTTAGACCCAGAGTCGACATTTCAGAATGTTTATACAGGTTTTGAGAAAGCCTACTTATTTTCTGTGGGGCGTATGTGGAAAGCCGAACAGTTACTTACATGGACACCCTCCACAAAGTTGTCTTTCACAGGAGGAGCTACCTACGAAAACTTCTTTTCTGTACCCAGAGGGCATGATTTAGCCTATCCTCTTACATCAAATTCGTATAATCCGCCCCCGATTGTCAATAGTGTCTATCCTAACAACCTCAAAGGGATATTAGCCGATGTACCACAAGTCAATTTTGATAATTTTGGTGGTTTTTTACAAGGCACTTATTCACCCATAAAATCACTTTCGCTGATTGTAGGGGCAAGGTACGACCAAAGTAGCCGTTGGGGTAGTACATTTAACCCTCGCACAAGTATTGTATGGGAATTTTTACCCAAAACCACCCTTAAAGCCTTGTATGCTACGGCGTTTTTAGCTCCTTCGCCACTCATGGCATACGACCAGTTTGGTACATTTTTTTCGCTGGATAATGGCACTACTTACCAATCTGCATTTTTTAGGTTGCCCAATCCTGACCTGAAACCCCAAATTATTAATACTGCCGAAATGGGTTTAAATACTTATTTGCTCAAAAATTTTCGTTTGAGTGTATCGGCTTATAGGTCAGTGATAAGTGGTTTGTTTAGTTATGTACCAGATGCAGCCAATAAAAATATCTATAATGGCAAATACAAAGGTTGGAATGTAGGGTTTATAGAAGTCATTAAAAATCAAGGACAACAAGTAAACTATGGTGGTTCTATTCGTTTGGACTATATCAAGGAAATAGGCAAACACAAAATTTCGGCTTATACATCTTATAGTTTTGTAGATGGTTTTGTGGACAGTGATGATGACGACAAAACACCTACTGCCGAGATTCCTGCGGTTACACCACATTTGTTCAGGGGTGGTTTAGAGTACCAAAATGGCAGGTGGCAAATTTCTGTACGGGGTATTGCAGTAGGTAAACAAAGAACCTTTACCACTAAACTGAATGAGCCTTTGAAACGTCAAGAAGTCGCAGATTACTTTCTCTTAAATGCCTCTGTGCGTTACCGTTTCAACGACAATTTTAGTGTATTTGCGTTTGGTAAAAACCTCTTAGATGCACGTTACTATGATGTAAATTTGGGAGCTGCACCCGAAGGCACTACACAAGGAGCAGCAGCTAATGCGGAATTGGCAAATGGAATGCCTCAAAATCCTATTCGTGTGAGTTTTGGACTGCATATAGGGCTTTAAAATCAACTTATTTGTATAGAATTTTTGGGCTTAAGTATATTATTTTGGCATCACTTCTTATAAGCTTTCTACAAATTTTAGTAGTGTCTATTAGAGTTTATGAATAATTTGTATAACAGAATTTAGTCTTTTTTTAAGTATTTGAAAATCAATAGCTTGCACAGACTAAAGTCTATGCTACAACAATTATTCATAAACTCTATTTGTTATCAATAGATTTACTCTTAAATTTACACGCCATAACACTATTATTACATACCTATTTTATTGTAGCATTTGTTTAAAACTTTTATACTATTACATTACTTAACATGAGTGAACAAATCATTAGTATTCAGCATGGCAAATTACAAGTGCCAGACCAACCTGTTATTCCTTTTATAGAAGGCGATGGTACAGGTGCAGATATTTGGGCAGCATCTGTCAAAGTTTTTGACACAGCCGTACAAAAAGCCTACGGTAGCAAACGTAAAATCCATTGGAAAGAAGTGTTAGCTGGCGAAAAGTCTTTCAAGCAAGTAAATAATTGGTTGCCTGAAGAAACAATGGCAGCTTTCCGCAAATACTTGGTAGGCATTAAGGGGCCTTTAACTACGCCTGTGGGTGGTGGTATCCGTTCTTTGAACGTAGCTCTTCGCCAAGAGTTAGACCTTTATGCTTGTGTGCGTCCTGTGCGTTATTTCAAAGGTGTACCTTCACCTGTGAAACACCCAGAACTAACAGACATGGTGATTTTCAGAGAAAACACTGAAGATATTTATGCAGGTATAGAGTATGATGCAGGTACACCAGAAGTGAAAAAATTGATGGAGTTTTTGCAAAAAGAAATGGGTGTGAAAAAAATTCGTTTCCCAGAAACTTCTTCTTTGGGTATTAAACCTGTGTCTGTAGAAGGCACAGAAAGATTGGTACGTTCTGCCATAGAATACGCATTGGCACACAAAAAACCATCTTTGACCTTAGTACACAAAGGCAATATAATGAAATATACCGAAGGTGGCTTTAAATCTTGGGGCTACGCCTTAGCCGAAAGAGAGTTTGGCGACAAGGTTTTGACATGGGAAAGATATGAAGCCTTGAAGAAAACTGATGCAACCAAAGCCGAAGCCTTAATGAAAGAAGCTACTACAGGCAAAAGATTGTTGGTAAAAGACTCTATTGCAGATGCCTTTTTACAACAAATTTTGACCCGTCCTGCTGAATATTCAGTAGTGGCTACCTTAAACCTCAACGGCGACTATATTTCTGATGCTTTAGCTGCACAAGTAGGTGGCATTGGTATTGCGCCGGGAGCAAACATCAACTATATCACAGGTCATGCCATTTTCGAAGCTACACATGGTACAGCTCCGAAATACGCAGGTATGGACAAAGTGAACCCCGGTTCTCTAATTTTGTCGGGTACATTGATGTTGGAGTACATGGGTTGGCAAGAAGCTGCTGACTTGATTTACAAAGGTTTGGAAAAAGCCATTGCAGACAAGAGAGTTACTTATGACTTCGAGAGATTAATGGACGGTGCAACCCTATTGAAATGTTCGGAGTTTGGTGAGGAAATCATCAAAAATATGTAATTTTTCTTCAAACAATAATTTTTGCTAACGCCACAAGGGTTTTAAACCCTTGTGGCGTTGTATTTTAGGAGGTTTTTATTAAAAGAAAAGAGTTTTCAGTAACTAAACTGAAAACTCTTTTCTTTTTTATTCAATAAAGATTATTAAAGCCTGTAGCATAGACTTTAGTCTGTGTTTTTAACATTTAATAATTAATTAGTTCACAGACTAAAGTCTATGCTACAAAATCTTAATAATCTCCAATAGCAACTAAGCCATTACCAATTCTTCTCTGAAGACTTCCCCACGTTTTACTTTTTCTTTGTTGTTGATGTACCACTCAAATTCGTGGCGGAAGTGGCGAATAGCACTTGCTACAGGCCAAGCTGCTGCATCTCCTAATGGACAAATGGTATTGCCTTCTATTTTCTTCGCTACATCTACCAACAAATCTATGTCATGAGGTTTGCCTTCGCCTGCCAAAATTCTTTGTAAGACTCTCTCCATCCAACCTGTACCTTCTCTACATGGCGAACACTGCCCGCAAGATTCGTGATGATAGAAACGAGTAAAGTTCCAAAGATTTTTGACAACAGACACAGTTTCGTCCATAGCTATAAAACCACCAGAACCCAACATCGTACCAGATACAAAACCGCCATCACTCAAAGATTCGTAAGTCATCAAACGAGGTTCACCTTTAGCCGTTTTCAATATCAAGTCCGCAGGTAAGATAGGTACAGAAGAACCACCAGCTACTACGGCTTTTAGTTTGTGTCCAGCCCGAATACCTCCGCAGTATTCATCTGAATAGATAAATTCTTCGACAGGTACGCCTAATTCTATTTCATAAACACCAGGCTTTTTGAGGTGTCCACACGCCGAAATCAACTTTGTACCTGTGCTGCGTCCTACACCTATAGTTGCATAGGCATCTCCACCATTGTTTACAATCCAAGGCGTAACGGCTATGGTTTCTACGTTGTTTACTACAGTTGGTTTTTGGTACAAACCTTTTACCGCAGGAAATGGCGGTTTGTTACGAGGATTCCCTCTTTTTCCTTCCAAAGACTCTATCAAGGCAGTTTCTTCGCCACAGATATACGCACCGCCTCCGGGGTGAACATACAAATCTAAAGAATAGTCTGTTCCTAAAATATTTTTACCCAAAAAGCCGTTGGCGTAGGCTTCTTGAATAGCTTTTTCTAAAATTTGTACTACGTACAACATCTCGCCGCGTAGGTAGATATAAGAAGTTTCTGCTCCTAAAGCATAACTACCTACTATCATACCCTCTATCAAGATGTGTGGGTTATAGGTCATTAAGTAACGGTCTTTGAATGTACCGGGTTCACTCTCGTCGCCATTACACACCAAGTAGCGTGGGGTTGTTTTTTTGTCAATAAAACTCCACTTCATACCTGTAGGGAAACCTGCACCGCCTCTACCTCTTAAACCTGACTTTTTTACTTCCTCCGTTACATCATCAGGGGTCATGGTTTTTAAGGCTTTTTCCACTGCCGTATAACCGCCTAATTTGCGATATACCTCAAATTTATGTAAATCTGGTACATTAATATGCTCAGTAAGAATCTTTTTACCCATATTACTATTTGGTTATTTATTTTTCAATATTACAAATGAATAGACGAAATACCAATTTTTTGAGAAAAAAAAGCATAATTAACACCAACTATGCTTTTTTGACGAAACGACTATTGCACAATGTCAATAGCTGCCACGATGGGCAGAAAATTAACGAACCTAATTTTTTAACTACTTCCAAAGTCATTTGTTTCACAATATTTGTGATTCATATAAATAATTTTATTGTGGGGCAAGGTGAGATTTGCCCAAAAATCAATACACTGTTTCGAGTTAGTTTTGTACCTTTACGCCTCTTTAGCAAAATTTTCACTATTCTTTACTCAATAAATAGATTCATGCACATTATTGCTCAATTTATTGCGAATTTTCCTGCACAACTTACTGAAGCAGTAGAGTTAGCAGAACAAATAAAAATTACAGCCCCCAAACACGACATTAGAAATATCGTAGTGGCGGGTTTGGGAGGCTCTGGCATTGGCGGAAGTATAGCACATGCCTTGATAAGTAATGAAATAGGTGTACCTTTTGAGGTGGTAAAAGGTTACGATATTCCTGCCTATACCAATGCTCACACCTTGTTCATTGCCTCGTCTTACTCTGGAAGTACCGAAGAAACTCTTGCAAGTGTGGAGAAAGCAGCCGAAAAAGGAGCAAAAATAGCTTGTGTAACCACAGGCGGAAAATTGCTGAAATTAGCCCAAGAAAAGGGTTATAATGTGGCATTGATGCCGTTTACAGAGCCTATTTGTCCTCGTGCTAATTTGGGTTATTCCTTAATTCAACTCTTGGGTTTGTTGCAAAGTTATGGTTTGGTAACAACTAACTTTTTGGCACAAGCAAAAACGGCTATTGCCTTATTACAAACGCACAATGAAAGCATACAAACAGAAGCCAAACAGTTGGCGGGTGCGTTGGTGGGTAAACTCCCAATTTTGTATGCAGACTATAATTTTGGGGCAGTGGCGGTGCGTTTTCAGCAGCAAATCAACGAAAATGCTAAGCAATTTGCTCATGTAAACGTGTTTCCAGAAATGAATCACAATGAATTGGTGGGTTGGGTACACCCTAAAAATTTATTGAAAGATACGGTAGTGGTATTTTTCCAATCTACCTTTAACAATGCTCGTAATACAATTCGTATGCAAGTGTGTGAGCCAATTTTTGGCAGAGCAACGCAAAACTTTTACCAACTACACGCCAAAGGCGAAAGTGCATTGGCTCATGTCTTGTACTTTATTTATTTGACAGATTGGGCTTCTTACTATTTGGCAGAGCAAAACGGGGCAGATGCGTATGAAATAGACGTAATTAATCACCTAAAAAATGAGTTGGCTAAGGTGTAAGTGGCTAAGTGTAGATGCACAATTATTAATTAATGTAAGTTGTTTCTTGGCTATGTCTATAAAAAAGTTTACCTTTTTCTTTTAATATTCTTGACAACAAAGGATTATCCGCAAAAATTTCTGGTGTATTAGAGTTTATGAATAATTGTTGTAGCATAGACTTTATTCTGTGCAAGCTATTGATTTTCAAATACTTAATAACAGACTAAAGTCTGTTATACAAATTATTCATAAACTCTGTTGTAGTGCATAGAAGAATTTTCCTCTATGCACTCTATTTGTTCCCCACTTCAAAGTACCCTATTACCTCTACCAACAACCTAAAAATTTCGTTTTTCACTTCCTTACTTAGTTGAGTTATCAAGGCTAATTTTTCTCCTAATTTCGTATCTGTCTGATTTTCAGCAAATTTACGAATTTGCACCAAACCCGAATGAGGCGTTAAGAAATCTGCATAGTCAAAATATTTGAAGTAAGGTTCATCTTGCAAACCTACATCATAAATCCATTGCCCTTTGCAATATTCTTTGTTCCAATAGGTGTAAAGGTCGGTTACGGCAGCAATAACCTCACCCCCCAGCCCCCTCTCCATTTGGAGAGGGGGAGTTTTTAGTCCTCCCTTTTGGGCGGTGCGACGTTTCGCAGGGTTGGGTGGGGTTATTCGGGGACTGATTATTTTCGCCCAAAAACTCTCCCTATTCGTAGGACATAAAGGATTATCTACAAAAACCTCTGGCGTATTGGGTACAGGATTATTTGCCTCAAACTTCGTAACTACACAACGGTTTTCTGCCAAACCAAAAGCAAAACACAGATTGTAAAAATAATCTTGGAACTCCGAAAGGGTTTTAAACCCTTGTGGAGTTTGTTGTATATTATCCCAATTCACAGCCCACAAATCATATTGATTTGCCCACAAAGGATAACGACCATTGATAGCTTTGGAAATTGCAAACCAAGAAAACAAGACTTTTGCACTTTCTAAGTCATAAGCACAATATGACCTGCTATTAGCTGCCCCTGAATGAATTTGTAGCAAATTGACTTTACTAATGGAGGTCATAGTTCTAAACCAAACCCTATCAGGTCTGTTACTTTGGCGGTTACAAGTATCTTGTTTGATACGTAAAGGCGTGTTGTTATCCATAAAACCTACGAAAGTACCATCAGGAAAACCATAGGCATCTTGCAAATTGTTATGTCTATCATCTTTAGCAGCAAAGCCACTCACAAAAAGTAAGTTTTTATCCTCTTTACTTTTATTTCTATACAAATTTAAACGAGGTTGCTGGATAAATTGCCCCTTTGCATTGAGTAACAAAGGCAAACCATCTCTTATATCTCCCCTTTTGTCAAAAGAAAATAACTTGATGTCTTGTTGTAAATACTTGTAGTGTAAATGTGTGTAATCCTGCATAGAAGAACTTTCTTCTATGTTCTCTACTTTTTTCTCCCTTCAAAGTACCCAATAACTTCCACCAACAACCTAAAAATTTCGTTTTTCACTTCCTCACTTAGCTTTGTTATCAAGGCTAATTTTTCGCCAAGTTTTGTATCTGTCTGATTTTCAGCAAATTTGCGAATTTGCACCAAACCCGAATGAGGCGTAAGAAAATCTGCATAGTCAAAATACTTAAAATAAGGTTCTTCTTGCAGCCCTACATCATAAATCCATTGCCCTTTGCAATATTCTTTGTTCCAATAGGTGTAAAGGTCGGTTACGGCAGCAATAACCTCACCCCCCAACCCCCTCTCCATTTGGAGAGGGGGAGTTTTTAGCCCTCCCTTTTGGGGAGGGTTGAATGAGGCTGTTCCCCCTTCGGGGGTTAGGGGGCTTAATTGAGGGGCTATTACTTTCGCCCAAAAACTTTCCCTATTTGTCGGACACAAAGGATTATCTACAAAAATTTCTGGCGTATTTGGTACAGGATTATTTGCCTCAAATTTTGTAACCACACAACGATTTTCTGCCAAACCAAAGGCAAAACACAGATTGTAAAAATAATCTTGGAACTCCGCAAGGGTTTCGAAACCTGCTAAGGTTTTTATATTTTCCCAATCTATTGCCCACAAATCATATTGATTTGCCCACAAAGGATAACGACCATTGACTGCTTTGGAAATTGCAAACCAAGAAAACAAAACTTTTGCACTTTCTAAATCGTAAGCACAATATGACCTGCTATTAGCTGCCCCTGAATGAATTTGTGATAAATTAACTTGTCCAAATGCAGTCATTAACAAAAACCAAACTCTATCAGGTGAGTTACTTTGGCGGTTTAAGGTGTCTTGTTTTATTCTTACAGGTGTGTTGTCGTCATAAAAACCTATAAACTCCCCTGTAGTTTCGCCACATTTTCGCAATAATTCCAAATGTCTTTTTTTGTCTTTTAACGGAAAACCACTTACTATTTTTCCGTAATCCTCTTTTCTTTTGGAATAACTGTAATCATAACGAGTTTGGCGTATCAATTTTCCTTTGTTATTCAGTAGCAAAGGCAAGTTATCTCTTATATCTCCTGCTTGTTTTTCAAACACAAAATTTTTCACTCCCACCGCCTTTTCATTCATCAGTTGATAGGTTTCGGCTTTTTCTTTTTCCCATTCATAAACCAAATCTCTGCCTTTGAGGTGCAGGTAGTCGTGCATCAATATTTTGTTAGTAAAATCTTGATTATCAACTAATTGTTCAAATAAGGCAAAACTTTTTTCGGCATTTCTTTCTACCAAACTATCAAAAAAAGATTGAATAGCTGCTACATTGTCTTTTGTTTGCAATTTTTCTTTGTATTGCCAAATTGTAAAAGCCACAGGCCACTTGCCTCCAATCTTAAAAAATTCGTTAGACGTAACCACCAAACCTGCTTTGTACTCAAAAAAAGCATCAAAAATTTTCCTAAAATTGGTATAAGTTGGGCGAGGTATCAACCAAGACGTAGGCGAAAAAATCAAAATATAATTGCCTGTAGCATAGACTTTAGTCTGTGCATTGGTCTGTGCATTTTTAGCCTGTGCCTGTTCCCTACAAATCAACAGCATTTGAGCCAAAAACGCCAAATATCTTTCTTTGCCCGCATCTTCGCCTGTCAAAGCAAAAATACTTGGGTTCATTTCATATTCAGCTTCGTTGTCTGCTCGCAGTTTTTCGTGTTCGTCTGTATTTTTGTAAGGTGGATTTACCAAAAACGCCAAAGGTTTATCTAATTTTAGACTTTTTTCACCCAAATATTTTTCTAATATTTTTATGTAAGTTTTTTGGTCTTTATCCAAAAAATTAAGTCCTGTATTTTCCGAAGTTTTGGGAATAATTGTAAAACCTGTTTCTATGTGATACGGGTCTGCCTTCATACGTTGTTCTATCGTAAGTAACAAGTCGGGTTGCAAATCCGAAACAATTTTGTGCTTAATTTTGCCTTTATAGCCCACCACCAAGTTACCAGAACCTGCTGCGGGGTCAATCACAATACAATTATCCGCCCATTCCGTACCAATTTGCTGCTCGGCAAACCACAAACAGAATTTACCCAAATTGTCATCTGTAAAGAAAACACCGTGTTGTTTGGCATATTCGGGGTTTACTTTTGTTAGCACTTCATCAAAACGACTGAAATAATAATCAACCGTTAAACCCGAACCGTCATTAGTAAAGATGTAATTATTTTCTACAAATTTAATGAAATCTTTACGTTTTCTTGGGGCAACCGTTACTACACCACTTACTTTTTTACCTTTGTAACCGACTAATTGCAATGTGCTTGCCTTATCATTTTCGGCAATTTGCGAAGTAATATCCCAATAACCCACCATTTCATAAAAGGCGTGAATAGCCTCCATCGGCGTATCAAAAAACGCCTTCATTTGCTCAATTTTCTCCGTAAAATTAAAAGTGTTTATCTGTAACCTGTCCGAATCGAGGTTTTTGAGAATGTTTAGAAATTCGTGAACTTCGTAAGTTAAACGCAAACTTTTCTTTGCCTCATCAAATTTTTTGGGTGTAATGCAAAACATGGCACTCTCTAAAATTTCATTAGCTATTTGTTTATTTGTTTTCTTTGCATTTTCCTTGCCCATGACGTTGGGGGCTGTCATTGGGTTGGCGGTGTGTGCCAAAATTACCGCAAACTCTGGAATGTGATTAACTTTCCAAACTGCCAAAAACTTTTCTGCCATCACACAAACGACAGGAAAAGCCAAGCCCTTTTTTTGGTAATGCAAGGCTTGATAAAATCCTGATAACCAATCAGTTTCAGAGGTTTTTAGTTCTACAACTAATTTGCCTTCTACATAAATATCTGCCCCTGCCGCCTCACTTTCTACTTTGAATTTTGTAGGAAAAAGTTTTTGGAATAGCGGATATACCAAAGGTCTTTTAGCTGCCTCACTCACAGGATTGCTAATAAACTCTCGGATTTTGTCTAACTCTTCGAAAAAGGTTGCTTTTTTTAACATGGTTACGCATAAAATACTATTTACAAAGTTACAATAATTAGCTTAATTAATAAATTTTTTACTAACTTAACATAAGTGGTGCAATATACTGTAGAACGGACTTTAGTCCGTTTTTTGTGCATTGAAATCAGATTTTTATATTAAAAAACGCATTTTTATTGCAAAATACGAATAAACGGACTGAAGTCCGTTCTACAGTAGCCACTACGCAAATCACATTAACTTAATAGCAATCAAAATAAACAATGATGAAAAATAGTATTCAATCTGCCCTTGTAGGCATGGCTGTAGGTGATGCTTTAGGCGTACCCGTAGAGTTTATGAGCCGTAGTAGTTTAGACAGAAATCCTGTAACCTCTATGCGAGAATACGGTACACACCACCAAGCCAAAGGCACGTGGTCTGACGACAGTTCTTTGGCATTTTGCTTGGTAGAAAGTCTTTGTAAAGGGTACGACACACAAGACCTCGCCGAGTGGTTCATGGCTTGGTATTACGAGGGAAAGTGGACACCGCATGGGCGTGTTTTTGATGCAGGCAGTATCACGATTGGAGCTATTCGCAGGCTAAAAAGTGGCGTGAAACCCACAGAGGCAGGCGGCGGCAGCGAAGACGACAATGGTAACGGTGCTTTGATGCGGATTTTGCCTTTGGTATTTTACGTACAGGACTTTAGTAGAGAACAACGGTATCAGTATGTAAAGGAGGTAGCCTCTCTCACCCACAAACACATTCGTTCTGTGGTGGCTTGCTTTATTTACATAGAATATGCCTTATGTTTATTGAAAGGCGACAATAAAGAAACTGCCTACCAAAATATTTGTAAAGAACTTACTTTTTTCTTGAAATATATTACCATTTCTGAAAAAGAACTTAGTTATTTTAAGCATATTTTTAATGGTGGCTTGCCCATGATGCACCGCCAACTGATTCACTCATCGGGTTATGTGTTACATACTTTGGAGGCTGCTCTTTGGTGCGTACTTACCAGCCACTCGTACAGCGAAACAGTGCTAAAAGCAGTTAATTTGGGCGAAGATACAGACACAACTGCAGCCGTAGCTGGTGGCTTGGCGGGTATTTTGTACGGCATCGAGCAGATTCCGCAAGAATGGCAAACAGCCCTTGCCAAGTATGAACTTATCATAGATTTGGCGAATAGGCTTGAACAAAAAATTAGTATTAATTATTCATAAACACGCCTTTAAAGTAAGTGCTGATGTGCAATTAGTAAATTAGAGTTTATGAATAATTTGTAAAACAGACTTTAGTCTGTTTTTAAGTATTTGAAAATCAATAGCTTGCACAGAATAAAGTCTATGCTACAACAATTATTCATAAACTCTA
>CANGYA010000108.1 GCA_947457925.1 Cytophagales bacterium
AACGGAAGGTGGTGGCGGCATCTCCTTTTAATCGCATAAGGTATCCAAAATTTCAAAGAACAAAGATATAACATTTTAAGGCACGACACTACAAAAGATGACATCTTTAGAGAACTTCTTGAATACTATCAACTTTTTTCTCTGAAAGAAATTAGTTTTGCTATAAGTTTTTAAAGCACGATACTATAAGACTTGGAAAGTTTAAATTACTAATGAATTTTATTTTTTACAGAAACTAATAATCAAATACTTACAAAAATATCTACTTGCCTTTAAGTTGTGTTGTTCACAGCCTAAAGGCTATGCTACAATAAGAAATTATTTAGGCATAAAAAAAGGCTACCTCCAAAGGAGATAACCTTTAACTCAAACAAACAACTAATCAACCAATCAAAATCTATGAAAAAATTGTATGCTTGTGAACATTTATTTTAACTTAGATTAGATTACATACCTAAAGCAAAGAAAACTCTGCGATTCGGTGGTTCTATTGCCTCTACCAAAACCCCTCCTGCTACGTTCTGTACGACTGTTTGGAGTTGAGCAACAGATTTTATTTTCACCTTGTCAATTTGCAGGATAATTGTACCTGCTTGCACTTTCGCATCTTTGAATTTTCCTTGTAATACTCTTACAACTTTCACGCCATAATTGACTTTGAACTCACTTTTTTCTTTGTCCGTAAGGTCAATTACTTCTGCTCCAATGTCTTCTACCAAAGTAGCTTTGTGCTGCGTTTTTACTATTGTAGTCGTATTATCTCTATTCTTGAGTAACACTGTTAGCTCCTTCAAGTTGCTATCTCTTTCAAATTTCACCTTCACTTTGTCGCCCGGTCTGTGCCTTGCAACGGCTTCTTGTAGTGCAGCTACACTGTTAATACTTGCACCTTCAATTTCTATTATCACATCACCAATTTCTATGCCAGCTTCATCACTTCCTCCGCCTTTTTGTAAATTTGTAACATAAACTCCGTGTACTTTGCGTAAGCCATGTTGTTTGGCTAATTCTGCGGTTACATCTTGAATCGTAACGCCTAACAAAGCCCGTTGTACTTCACCATATTTTTTTAAGTCTTCGGTTACTTTTTTGACCAAAGAAACAGGTACAGCAAACGAATAGCCCGAATAAGAGCCTGTGTGCGTAGCTATAGCCGTATTGATACCTATTAATTCTCCTTTGAGATTGACCAAAGCCCCGCCACTATTACCGGGGTTTACGGCTGCATCTGTTTGAATAAAAGCCTCTATTGCTAAATTATCTTTACTTCGTAAAATATGAATGTTTCTTGACTTGGCACTTACAATACCCGCCGTAACGGTAGAAGTAAGGTCGAAGGGATTACCAACCGCCAGCACCCATTCACCAATATGCACCTCGTCTGAATTACCAAAGATAACATAAGGCAACTGTTCGTTGTTTTGTATCTGGAGGAGAGCAAGGTCTGTAGTTGCATCTATACCAATTACTTTTGCTTCAAAACTGCGTTTATCGTCCAAGACTACCTCCAATCTTTCTGCATCTTCTATCACATGGTTGTTGGTAACGATATAGCCGTCTTCAGAAATAATTACGCCTGAACCCGAAGACGAAGGGGCTTCTTCGTACACACCGCCATTGTTTGGTTTGAGCCAATCCATCACTGTATTAGAAACGTAGCCCGCACTACTGTATGTTTTGATATGCACAACGGCAGGCGTTACTCTTTCGGCAGCCACCACAAAGTTCAATCCGTCTGGTACTTTAAAAGATGACTTGATGGATTCGAGATATTGAGAGATTTTAGGGCTTGTTTGGGTCGTAACAGGTGTAGCAATAGGTGAGGTTTCTATAAACAACTTATAGGCGGTAAGTGTAAAAACTCCGCCCAAAGTGGCAGTTACAACTTGTTTGAGAAACGGATTCATGGGTCTAAATTTTTTATAAAGCTACAAAAAAGCCTACTGAAAACAAATTTTTGCTACTAACAAACGCAAGCTATTTTTTTGTGGGCATTCACATAATTGTAGCAATAAATTTATGAAGTAAAATTTGCGTTTTTTCAAAAATATCCTATAATTGCAAAGAACATTCAACAAGACAATTTTTCCATAACCCAAAACCATATACGAAGTTGAAAAAGATAGGTATTTTATTCGGTCAAGAAAACACTTTCCCAAAGGCATTTGTGGACAGAGTGAATGAAAAGAAAGAGTCTGGCATTGTTGCTGAATTTGTGAAAATAGACCAGTTGGAACAAGGCGTAGCTACAGACTATGCGGTAATCATTGACCGTATATCTCAAGATGTGCCTTTCTACAGGGCCTATTTGAAAAATGCAGCCCTTAATGGTACGGCTGTTCTCAATAACCCATTTTGGTGGAGTGCAGATGAAAAATTCTTTAATAACTGTTTAGCGACAAAATTAGGTGTACCTGTACCCAAAACTATTTTGTTGCCTTCTCATGTAATGCCGGATGACACAAATGAAAATTCATTCCGCAACTTGTTTGGCTATTACAAATGGGACGATATTAATACGAAAATCGGTTTCCCTGCGTACATGAAGCCACACTCTGGCGGCGGCTGGAAAAGTGTCTATAAATTAGACAATATGCACACTTTCCATACGAACCATCCCGAAACAGGGCAGTTGGTGATGATGTTCCAAGAGGCTATTGACTTTACAGACTATTTCCGTTGCTATTGCCTCAACCGTGAATATGTGCATATCATGCCGTATGAACCACGCAACCCACACCACTTGCGTTATGATTCACAAGTAAAAGCTACAGGGGCTGCAGCCAAAAAATTATTGGCAACTGTAAAAGATTACGTTTTGCGTTTGAACAATGCCTTAGGTTATGACTTCAACACCGTAGAATTTGCGGTAAGAGATGGTATTCCTTATGCGATTGACTTCTGTAACCCAGCACCAGACGCAGATATAAATTCTGTGGGTCAAGCTAACTTTGAGTGGATTGTAGAAAATGCAGCATTGATGGCTATCAAACGTGCTAAACAACACAAAGAAGGACAAAGCAACATTACTTGGGGTGAATACGTAAGTGCAGGCGTACAAGGTAAGTCTATAAGTGTACCTAAAGGTGATGACGCTGAAGAAGGCAAAGAGTCTTCAGACAAAAAATCTTCTTCAAAAAAGAAAAAAGGTGAGTAAGTAATAGTTGATTAACCTCACCCACAACCCCCTCTCCAAGTGGAGAGGGGGCTTTTCTGTAGAACGGACTTCAGTCCGTTTCATCAAGAAAAACGGACTGCAGTCTGTTCTACAGTTTCGTGTATTTGCCAAGCAACTTTTCCCATTTTTCTATTTCCATGACACGCCGATTGACGGTAGCCGAATACCAAGCAGGTATTTTAGCCCAAAACCGTTTTATTTTAAGTAAGGCTATTACCTTAGTAGAGAGTAACTTAGCTTCAGACCAAGCCTTAGCTAATGCCTTGATAGATACGATTTTGCCCCATACGGGCAATAGTGTGCGTATAGGTATTACGGGTGTACCGGGTGTAGGCAAAAGCACTTTTATTGAGGCTTTTGGACAGTTTGTAGTAGGTTTGGGCAAAAAAGTGGCGGTATTAGCCATAGACCCCAGCAGCCAACGTACACAAGGTAGCATCATGGGCGACAAAACCCGCATGGAAAAACTAAGCACACACCCTTCCGCCTATATACGCCCTTCGCCTGCGGGCAGTTCTTTGGGTGGTGTGAGCCGTAAGACCAGAGAAACATTATTGTTGTGTGAGGCAGCAGGTTATGACGTAATTTTGGTAGAAACTGTAGGCGTAGGACAATCTGAAACGGCAGTGGCGAATATGACAGATTTCTTTTTGTTGCTGATGTTGGCAGGGGCAGGGGACGAATTACAGGGCATCAAAAAGGGGATTATGGAAATGGCAGACCTTTTAGCCATTACCAAAGCAGACGAGGGCAACGAACAAAAAGCAAAATTGGCACAGCTACAGTACCAAAGTGCCTTGCATTTGTTTGCTGCACACCCCGCAGGTTGGCAACCACAAGTCCTTACTTGTTCGGCTCTACAACAGCGAGGTTTGGAGGCTATTTGGCAAAAAATAATGGAGTATCAAACCCAACTACAAGGCAATGGTTATTGGTACGAAAAACGCAAGACGCAACAGCTACATTGGTTACAAGACAGTATTCAACAACAACTGATAGATAAGTTTTACCAACACGAGGGCATCAAGCAAGTATTTGCCCAAAAAGCCCAAGCCGTACACGATGGCACACTGCACGTAAGTTCTGCCGTACAAGAGTTATGGGAAATTTTTATGAACCATTAGGGCAGTAAATCTGTTTTGAACACATGAAAAACATTTTGACAATCTTAATAGCCCTTATAGGCATGAGTTGTAGCCGTTTTGAGGGCGAAAAACCGCAAACCCTACACCAATATTTTGATGTGGTGCAAGTGGTAAAGTCGCAAATAGAGCAACTCACAAAACTACAAGCCAAAGTAAAGAAAAGCACACAAGCACAGCAAACAGCCAACGAAACCACAACTGTAAATTGGCAGAAAGAGTTGGCTATTTTTTTGGAAGGCGACATCAATAAACCTGTTTTGCAAGACCTTTATTTGGTAAAAAAAGAAGGCAATCAAACGGCATACATAGCCACTGAAAAAAAACTAAAAGTACAAGAGCTTTTAGTAGAGGGCAACGGTACTACACCGCAAAAAATTGTAATTAAACTACAAGAAAAAAATCAACTTTATAATACAGCTAAAACACTGACCTTAACTTTTGACAATGATTTACTGAAAAGTTATGAAGTGGTGGGTTCTCAAAAAGTGATTTTGAATGATGCTTTGCAGTATTTTGTGAAGGGGGAAGTGGTGAGGTAAAATAGATTGGTAATGCCACACAAGTAATGCTGGAACTATACTAAAAACTAACATTTCTCAAAGAAATGATAGTTTTTAGTATTACATCTATGGTACTACCCTTACTTCCAAAATAAACGGAGATAACAACAAAGTCTATCAAGGCATCTCGCACAACACTATTACAGATAACTCCTTGAATATCAGCCAAAAAAATAAAAAAGCTGATAATATAGTAGGCTCTGATTTTTGGAAAAAATATTTTAATAAAGATAAATAAATTGTTTATCTTTGTTAAAACGATAAAGCTAATGGGATATTCTAATTTTAAACGACTGAAACAAGTTTTGCAAAAATTTGGACTAAATGATATACGTGAAACACTATTTGCAGAAATTCCAAGTGTAGAACCCAGCGAAAGGTTACAACAAGCCCTACAAATTGCTAAGATTATTCCATTAACTAACGAAAAAGCTAAATCTGAATGGTTGATAGCACCTATTTTGACAGATGTTTTTATGGCACATACACATTTAATTTCGCTGTATTCAGGCGAGGAAATCAATGTAGATGCTAATAATGACTTGGCGGGAGCTTGCGACTTTATTTTTTCTCTTGCTCCCAATAGTTATGAGTTACATACGCCCATTTTTGCCTTGACTGAGGCAAAAGATGAGGATTTAGACTATGGAATAGCCCAATGTACCGCACAAATGTATGCTGCACAACTCTTGAATGAACAAGAAAATAAGCCTTTGCCTTATATCTATGGTTGTGCGACTACTGCGGGAGAATGGCGTTTTCTAAAATTAGAGAACAAGACTTTGTATGTAGATAAAAATTCTTATTTCTTGCCCGAATTACCCAAAATTTTAGGCGTTTTTCACTTGATTATCAAGCAATTTGCCAATGAAAAAGAAGTTTGAAAATATAGAAAATAGTGAGGTTACAGATAACTCTGTAAATGTGAGGGAAAAATAGGTATGGAAGCAACTTTGTGGGAGGTGCACATACGCAAAAGGTTGGCAGAACTGTAGTCCCAAGCCCAACAATTCCCCACCACCAGCAGTTGTACTCAAAATTCAACTGCACAAGATATGCAAACAGCCATAGTTTGGTTTACCAATGACTTGCGTACAGACGACCAAGTAGCTTTGTATCAGGCTTTACAGCTCAAAATGCCCGTTGTGGGGGTGTATTGTTTTGATGACAGGCATTTTCGGGCTTTGCCTTTGGGTTTTCGGAAAACAGGGGCTTTTAGAACACAGTTTTTGTTAGAAAGTGTCCAAGATTTGCAGCAACAACTCAAAAAATTGGGCATTCCTTTGTTCATTCGGCAAGGAAAACCCGAAGAAGCACTGCCCCCATTAGCCCAAGCCCTCAAAGCTAAATACGTTTTGGGTAGCCAAGAAGCCACCAGCGAAGAACAGCACACACAAAAAGCCGTAGCCCAACGCCTCACACAAATTGGCTGTGAACTCAAATTGTATTGGCAAGCTACTTTGATTCACATAGACGACCTGCCGTATAAAGTCCAATTATTGCCCGATATTTTTACGGAGTTTCGCAAGTCCGTAGAACGAAACAGTAAAATCAGGAATACTGTACGCCCAAAAGCCCAACAAACTGTACCCTTAGAACTGCCCGCAGGTGTAGAGTTGGGGACTCTGCCTACCCTCAAAGACTTAGGGGTTGAGCATTTCCAAACAGATGCTCGCAGTGTATTGGTTTTTCGTGGAGGCGAAACCGCAGCCAAAAGTCGTTTGGAAGAATATTTTTGGGAAAAAGATTTATTGAAAGTCTATAAAGAAACCCGCAACGGCTTAGTAGGAGCAGATTATTCGTCCAAATTTTCGGCTTGGTTGGCAGTGGGAGCTATTTCGCCACGCAGAATTTACGAAGAAATTTTGCGGTACGAAGCCCAACGCACCAAAAACGAATCTACTTATTGGCTATTCTTCGAGCTACTTTGGCGAGATTACTTCCGTTTTATTGCCAAAAAATACCAAAATAGGCTGTTCTACGCAGACGGTTTAAAGGGAAATTACGAACTATTAGGCGTAAAAGACGACAAAAACCGTTTCCAAAAATGGATAAACGGCAAAACAGGGCAACCTTTTGTAGATGCCAACATGATAGAACTCTTACGCACTGGTTTTATGTCTAACAGAGGCAGACAAAATGTAGCAAGTTATTTGGTCAAAGATTTAAAAGTAAATTGGCGGTGGGGAGCAGCTTATTTTGAGTCGCAACTGATTGATTATGAAGTTTGTAGTAATTGGGGAAATTGGAATTATGTAGCTGGTATAGGCAATGACCCCAGAGAAAACCGTTACTTCAACGTAGCTAAGCAAGCCCAACAATACGACCCACAAGGAGAATTTGTAAAACTGTGGTTGAATAAATGACCTCACCCCCTGCCCCCTCTCCATTTGGAGAGGGGATTTTTTACACAACTAAAATATAGTGATAAAATCAACTTATTTCATAAATTTGCGTTGTTATTACTAAAGAAACCTTTACAACTATGCTTCGCAACCAATATTTTTTGAAGTTCGTAACCCTAAGTTGTGTCATTGCTTTGATGTCTTTTCAGTGGGATAACACCTACCGCACTGTCAAAAACAACGACTTTCAGTTAGGAGAAAAATTGGAGTATGTAGCCAATTATGCGTTTTTGTACGGTTCAGCTACGGTGAATATGGACACGAAAGTTCACCGTGTCAATAACCGTCCTTGCTACAAAGTAGCCATTAACGGCAAAACTACGGGTATGTTGGCTATGATGATGAAAGTAAACGATACTTGGGAGTCGTACATAGATACGTCTGCCATGATACCGCACAAAGCCACAAGGGATATTCTCGAAAATAAATACACTAAAAAAGAAACGGTAGTTTTTGACCATCTTAGACAAACGGCAGAAGTACGTTCTACGACAGGCAAAGAACCCGAAAAATTGGAACAATTCAAGATTCCTCGTTATGCACAAGACATGGTAAGTGGCTATTATTACTTGCGTACTTTGGACTTTAAAAACTTTAAGGTAGGCGACACGATTAGCGTAGAGGGTTTCTTTGAAAACAAAAACTATAATATTCGCATCAAATATTTGGGCAAAGAAACTGTATCTACTAAAGTAGGCAAAATTCCTTCGCACATCATAGCCCCTATTATGCCAAATAACGAAATGTTTGATGGCAAAAACTCTATTAAATTCTGGGTGTCTGATGACGAAAACCGTATTCCTATCAAAATTTGGGCAAAAATGTTTATTGGTGGTGTAGAATTAGAGTTGGTTAAACACCAAAACCTCAAAGCACCGTTGAATGTAATTAAGTAACATTACTTGTGTAGTATTTCTGTAGAACGGACTTTAGTCCGTTTTTTCCGTTTGAGGCATCAATAAAACCTTTTTGATTAAAAAATTTATAGTATTATCCCAAACTGATAAAATCCGTATTTCTGTAGAACGGACTTTAGTCCGTTTTTTTTGCGTTTAAGGCATCAGTAAAATCTTTTTGATTAAAAAAATTTATGATGTTATTTAAAACGGACTAAAGTCCGTTCTACAGTTGATTAAGTAATTTTAAAGTATTACCTTACACAATCTTCAAATCTACCCCTCCCCACAACAAAGCCAAAATAATTGTCCCCACAATAATACGGTAGTAACCAAACCACTTGAAACCGTATTTGGTCAAGAAATTAATGAAAAATTTGATAGCAACAATAGCCACCAAAAACGCCACTACATTGCCCACTAACAAAGTCTGAATGTCTTGCACTTGAATCAACTTGTAGCCCTTCAATAGCTTGTAGGCAGAGGCTGCAAACATAGTAGGCACAGCCAAGAAAAATGAAAATTCGGCTGCACTTTTTCGGCTCAAACCTTGTGTTTGCCCGCCTATGATGGTGGCTGCCGACCTCGACACTCCGGGTAGCATGGCTATACACTGAAAAAACCCTATGTATAATGCTTTGGGGTAGGTAACGACTATATTATCGTCTTGGTTTTGTGCAAATAGACGGTCTATAAATAACAACACCGCACCGCCCAAAATAAGGTTAATAGCCACCACAACGACACTGCCCAACATCGCATCTATGTAGTCGTTGAGCAACAGCCCAATAATGGCAGTGGGCAAAAAAGCTACGAACAGTTTGAAATAAAACTCAAAGTTTTTGAAATCAAAGAAACGCCGCCAATACAGTACCACCACCGCCAAAATAGCCCCCAACTGTATGTTTACTTCAAAGATTTTGGTAAAAGCATTTTCATTGATGCCCAACAAGGCAGAGGTAATAATCATGTGTCCCGTAGAAGAAATGGGTAAAAACTCTGTAAGCCCTTCTACAATAGCTAAAATAATGGCGTGTAAAATACTCATAATGAACAAAATAAATGTATGTGATTGCTGGACTAAGAACCGTTGTGGTTCAATATTAAATAATTGATTATCAAGAAATTAGATAATCACACTTTTTTACCACAACCCAAGAGAATTATACCAGACACACAAAAACGGACTAGGATTCCCCCGACTAAATTCCATTCTACAGTAGGCATTGAAGAACTTACATTATTTAGCCTTTTTATTCTTCAAAAACTTCTGTGCCTCAATTTGGATAGAAGCCAAATTATCGTCAAAATAGGTAATTTGGGCAATAATCAATTCAGTAGCTTTGACAAAGAAAACTTGATTAATCAACTCAAATTTATCATCTGGTTTATGGTAAGCCTCATGGTCTTCTACGCCAAAATAGATAAAAGGAATTTGGGCTTTGTGAAACTCGCCATGGTCAGAAGACAATGTCCAATCTTGCACGCCACCATTTTGTTCTTCGGGAAGGTCATGTCCATACACAACTTTAATGTCGTATTTATCTTTGTTGGGTTCAATAAATTGCTTTAGAAACGGATAATGATATGTGCCACAAGCATACAATTCGTTTTTTTCGCTACGGCTAATCATGTCCATATTCACGCCCATGACAACTTTATCTTTGGGAACAGGTAAATTATTTACAAAATGGTTAGCCCCTTTTAATCCAATCTCTTCGGCATCAAAAGCAACAAAAATTACAGAGTTTTTGGGTTTGTGTTTCGTAAAATGTTCTGCTAAGGCAAACAAGCCTGCTACTCCAGAGGCATTGTCATCTGCACCGTTATAAATTTCATTGTTTTTAATACCTAAATGGTCGTAATGAGCAAAAACCACGATATAAGTGTTTTTATTTTCTGTGCCTTCCATGTAGCCAATGAGATTCGTACCATTAATTTTGGCTTTGTTGGAGGCTTCAAAAGAAAAAGGCTGCTCGTAACCGTCCCCAAAAAACATGAGTTTATAGTCCAAAAACCGTTGTATAATGTATTCTTGGGCTTTTTTACTGCCTGTTGTGCCTGTTTTTCTACCTTGAAAGGCATCTGAAGACAAGGTTTTTATGTCTGTAAGTAGTTGTAGCACGTTGAGTTTTTCTTGCCCGTTGGCTACTGTGCAAGTGAATAAGTAGAGGCAGAAAATTGTAAGTAGTTTTTTCATTAGAACTTAACGGTAGGTAAAACGAAATAATTACAAAAGTAATAAAAAGAAGTGGAGCTACCAGCAAACAAGCAAAAGCCTTAGTGTTTTTGATAACACTAAGGCTTTTTTCTGTTGTAGTACATTCGCCTTTAGGCGAATATTTTGATACAGACATTTTAAATTTGTAGAAAATTGCAATTTCTACCACAGACTTCAGTCTGTGTTGAATTAAAATCACAGACTGAAGTCTGTGGTACAAATAAATAATGTCGTTATCAAATTATGCTTTAAATTTAGAGCATCATTCGCCTGAAGGTGAATGTAGTGTTTTCTTATAGCATTTATACTACAAAATATTTGTTTCGCAATACTTACGCTGCTTCGCCACCACTATTAGCTTCGGCTGCTTGTTCTGCTTCTATGCCTTTCAAGATTTTACCAATTTCTTGGTCAATCAACCACAAACCTTGTCCTTCTTCGCCAATGATGTCGAACAATTCGAGAGTACGGCGTGCTAAGGCTTCTTCTTCCCTTTGTTCATTCACATACCACTGCAAGAAATTTAAGGTAGAAAAGTCTTTTACTTGGAAACAAAAATCAATGATATTGTTAATAGACTTGGTTACAGCTATTTCGTGTTCGAGGATATGCTCAAACACATCTCTCAATGATTCGTAGTCTGTTTTAAGGTCTTTGATGTCTGGAGCTACTGCGTGTCCGCCCATTTCGTTGATGTAACGAAAGAGTTTCATCATGTGGTTCTTCTCCTCCTCAAAGTGATTATACAAAAAGTCTGCTGCATTCAAGTAGCCTTTATTTTCGCACCAAGAAGCCATAGCCAAGTAGTAGAAAGAAGATTTGCCTTCCATTTGTACTTGCTTGTTCAGCTCTTTTTCCATTTCTGCTGTCAAAGAAGTTTTTGCAGCATATTTACTTGCTTTTGTTTTCATCTTTCCCATGATTGTTTAAGTATGATTAAAGATACGTTTTTATAAGTAAAAATCCTACGTTTTTGTTCATTTCGTTTCTTATTTAGATTTAGTCTAATGTTAAAAGTAAGTTTTTGAAAAAAAATGAAAAAAAATTGCGAAAATATTTGCAAGTTCGAAAAACCTACGTAATTTTGTATCAGATTTTAAACCGTACTACTCACATGAAGTCGTCTGTATTTTTCCAAACACCATTAGGTTGCCGTAACGTAGTAATTGGCGACCCTGCCTATTTGACAAGACAAGTCATAGCACTTTTGGCAGAGGGTAACGGAGCAGACAAACAGCATAGTTTCAGTTAGACTGAGAATAAAACCCACTCATTCATATACAAACGAACTTGCTGTCTGTTTTCACTCTCGTTAAGAAAGTGGCACACCGTAAGTTCGGTTGCTCATTTGCCCCTTTTCTGTCTATTTGCTATTAAATTAGGATTTTATTGGTCAAACAATAACCTATTGACTTGGTTAGCACGTCAAATAGTCTTTATTGTCGCAAACTTACTTGATGTATGCCACATCTGTAGGCTGTTTTCGGTGTATCACACCCGCACAGTTTATGCTTTGGTGGCTTTGCATAGAGTCGAGAGATGCGTTGTATGTTACACACATCACAACTATTTCTGTTAGTTATCGTACCGTTACGACATAGCTACGCTGCTCTGTGCCTCATAAATTTTTGTTGTAGTGTCTGAAACTTGCCATGAAAGATGGTAGGAAGATACACTTTTGCCAAAAAAAAACTAATGTAAGTTTTAGTTGTTTTTTGCACTTTTTAGCTATTGTTGCTATTCGCAGGCTTCCAGAGTAAGCACAATAGAAAATCGGCAGTCTTATTAGAAGGCTGTTTGTGATTATTCAAACTGATTGTTCGCATTAGGCGACAATGCACAGAGTTAAAACTATTTACTATTAAACACCTTGTTGTATGAAAAAGTATCATCAATTCATCGCAACGCCTACGCCTGCTACCTATAACAAAAACAACAGAACTGTGAATTTCATGGTACAGGGCAACAACCACAGCACATTGGTAAAAAAACAATCTGCTGATAAATTAAAAGCTAAGGCTCAAACCACTTTGGTAGATGCTATTGGTATCGGCTTATTGATTTTATTGACAGCTATCTTGATGGCGTTGTAATATAGAAAACGGCGGAGGGCAACCTTCGCCGTTTGTGTTTATTGTAGGAGCTGAACAGACATAAACAAAGTAGGAAAACACCCAAATATACGAAAAGGATAGGAAAAAGTAACCTAAAAACAAAATAACTTGGTAATAAAAGTAGGATTTTGGTTATAATAAGGGTTGATAAAAAAGCACACCGTTGTAAGGTTGGGAAACCCTGCAACGGTGTAAACTCTAAAATAGTTATTTTGATACAAACAATAATGTAGAAAAAAGTTTTCTATACTTAAAACTTCAATCCCTTTGCTAATACGTCTTTATGATAGCCATTTACCTCACCATAAGTAGCGTCATATACTTTGATAACTGTGAAACCTAATTCCGTACTTAGTTTTTTAAGTAATGTCCCTGTCTTAACTGCTTCAGCTTGGCTTAACTCCCACTTTTTTTTACGTAATGCGTAGTAACCTGCCAAACTGTAGTAATCTTTATTAGTTGTTTGAATTTGTGCCTCCACCTGTAGTAATCTATTTTCGTGGTCATCTAACCTTTTTTGGTGTTCTTTTAACTTTTTTTCATGTTCTACTAAAAGTTGCACCGTTTCTAACAAAACTTCAGCTTTGGTCTTTGTTGTTAGTTCATATCTACCTGTTTTTCTGATAGTTTCAATAACTTCTGCTACCCAATTAGTAAAACTTTCTGCTTCAGGTTTATTACTGCGAAAGGCTAATTTGTAAATAGCTCTTTCATTAATGAACCAAGTTTTTTGAACCCCTCCCAAAGTTTGGGAGTCCTCTAAAACAGCCCATGTTTTAGGAATTTGACGTTGCCATAAACTATCTGCCCCACGCCAAGACAAGTCTAATAAATCGAAAATATCCTTTGCCATAAACCAAATTTCTTGATTGGTTTCTATTACCTGAATAGGTTTATCCAAATAGCTATAAATTGTAGAGTGCATAAGTAAAAAGATTTTGCTACAAAAATAATAAGGTATTGCAAAAAAGTAATAACAACCTATTTGTTTTTTGCAATAACTTGCTACTTACTTAAATAACGCAGAAAATAGCCATGAAAACATCTAAAAAAGCACACCGTTGTAAGGTTGGGAAACCCTGCAACGGTGGTCTTTAGTATGACTTAGAAAGTAGTACCGCAAAGCTGAAGATTTGCTATAATAAAAGTTCTTAGAGTAAGCTATTCTCCAAATATAAGAAAAGCACTAAGCTTAGAATAACAGTCTAAAAATCAGTCTTTTATATCATTTGAGTAATGATATTTGGAATAGATATTATTTCTTTAATAATTTTCTTTGGCATTTTTGAATGAAAATATACTTTCTTGATAGCTTCTTTTGGTATTACAACTTTATAACCTTGAATATTATCTGATTTATCTGGAATATTACCTCCTCCCAAGATTATTCTAACTTCTTTTTGGTTTACAAACTTAATATTTAACCGAGTAAACATTTTTAAGAAAAGTTCATCCATTAGTCGCACATCTTTTTCTATAGCTCTCATTGACTTATACAAAATACTATCATCAAATACCTTCCAAACAATGTCATTAGGTTTTGAATACGATTGAAATAATATAGGTTCTTCTTGATAGTCTATCTTTTTAAAACAATCTACAATCCCTCGTGTATTTTTAAAGAATTGTTCTAGTAAATATTTATCATATTCAATACAAAGACCATTCAACACTTTGTTGGGAAAGTGTTTCCATTTTCTCTTTGCTGGTAATGTTTCTGTAAAACAACAAATTCCAGCACAAGATACTTGTTTAGCTACTTCTTTATAATCATTGAAAATTCTTTCAAAAGAACTTTTAATTGATTCATTCTTTTCTATAAAAGAAACTATATTTGAATCATCAATATCTTTAAATGTATAAGGTCTAGCAAACCATAAATAATGATTCCTTATTTCATCTACTGATATGGATGAAGCTGGTCTTAATCTATAAATTGTATAATTTCCCATCTCCATATTTTTAGATATTTGTTTGTATAAAACTCGTAATAGGATTATGATTTGTTTTCCATAATTTTCATTACACAAGTAATTTTCTCCATTATCCGTGTTTACACCTCAAATTTGCCTCTAAAAACAACTTTTTCGGATTTTATTGCTCTATAAACACAAAAAAAACTATCAAAACCAGCTTTTCAATTTATGTTTAATTGCATATAGCGAAGTTGGCTTTGGAACACAAGCCAAAGGCGAAAATTTCCTTAGTCTGCAACGAATATTTATTACCAATCAATCTCTTTCAAACCTTGTTTTTTTAAATAAGCATTGGCTTGACTAAAATGTTTGTTGCCAAACCAACCACCATAATTGGCAGCCATAGGTGAAGGGTGTTTGGCGGTTAGCACCAAATTGTTGGAGGTATCAACAATAGCCCCTTTCTTTTGAGCATAACTTCCCCAAAGCATATAGACTAAATTTTTCTTTTGTTCATTCAGCACCTGAATTACAGCATCTGTGAACTGTTCCCAACCTTTGTTTTGGTGTGAAGCTGCTTGTCCTGCTCTTACAGTCAATGTGGCGTTAAGGAGTAACACGCCTTGTGTTGCCCACCGTTCCAAGTTGCCAGATTTAGGAATAGGTTTACCTAAATCTTCTTGGATTTCCTTAAAAATATTAACCAATGATGGGGGTACTTCAATACCATTTGCAACCGAAAAACAAAGCCCGTTGGCTTGTCCTGCCTTATGATAAGGGTCTTGCCCAATGATAACGACTTTGGTGTCATCAAAACTGCAATGTTCAAAGGCGTTGAAAATTAGTTTACCTTGTGGATATATCACTTGTCCACTTGCTTTTTCTATTTTTAAAAATTCTACTAAATTGAGGAAATACTCTTTCTTAAATTCGGCGTGGATTTTATCTTTCCACGAAGAAGCTATTGCTACATCTGGTATAAATAAAGGACATTCTTCTTCCTTATTAAAATACTCTCTAAGTATATCATTAAACTCCGCCTCAAATTCATTCACCACTTGGGTTTGGTATTTAGACACTATCACACTTTCTCGTTGGCTTTGTGCTGCTACAGTGTAGTTATAAGAACCCATTATCACCGTTTCGCTGTCTATAATACAAAACTTGTGGTGCATCAGTAGGTTTCCGTCTTGTGTTAGGTACACCTCCGCACCATTTCGGCTTAGGTTATCAAAATCTACGCCCTTTTCTTGGTTAATGTCGTCATAAAGGGCTATCAATCGTACTTTTACGCCTTGTTGTGCCTTGCGTAGTAGTACGTGGTAAATTTCTCTGTCTGTAAACCACGCCACCGCCACCCATATACTCCGTTGGGCAGTGTTCATTTGTTTAATAATTTCGGGCTGTATCTGGTTACTGCCTCTGTTCGTGATAGCTATTTGCATAGTCGGGAGTGTATATAGTTCTCCAAGTACCTCAATTTTTGGCAAAAAGTCAATAGATAATAGCTAAAAAAATAAAAAAATGATAATAGTGCTATTGTAGTTATGTGTACTTACATCTAAAAAAGGGAAGAAATGCGGTGCTGTATTTGTAACAGATACATTATTTTTTCGTATTTTTATAGACACAATAATAGAAACACTATGGAAAATCTTGTTTTATTATCAAAATTCTCGATACTAAGTGCAGAGTTACAGGCAGAACTGCTCGATTTTTTAGATTATCTGAACCAAAAACAACAAAAAATCCAACAAACAACAGCTACACAAACTCCTCTTGTTTTTGGGGAATTAGCAGGTAATTTTATGATGACAGACGATTTTGATGCTCCCTTAGACGATTTTAAAGATTATATGTAATGAAAATACTATTAGATACGCATACCCTAATATGGTTTACCGAAGGTAGTCCTCTGTTGAGTTTGGCTGCTCGTAATGCTATAGAAGACAGCAAAAACATCAAATACGTTAGCCTCATTAGCCTTTGGGAAATGACTATTAAAATTTCTTTGGGAAAATTAACCACCAAACTATCTGTTACTGCCTTACACGAATATTTACTAAGTCGTGGAGTGCAAGTGCTACCCTTGCAATTAGCTCATCTTTTGACCTTAGCACATTTACCTTTCCATCACAAAGACCCTTTTGATAGGTTACTTATAGCACAAGCTCAAACTGAAAATATGGTTTTGGTTAGTGCAGATGAAAATATAAAACTA
>CANGYA010000109.1 GCA_947457925.1 Cytophagales bacterium
AGTTATTTAAAGGAACACAGATGACACGAATAACACAGATATTCACTGTTTTTGTTTTAGGCTTGAATATTCGTCCAAACTTCGTATTTCTTTTTTCGTAAAGCATTGATAATTAAGTATTTAATTATCATACATTTTTTACCACAACCAATTTTCGCATTTGTATGCCTCCCTATCCAACCTTTTTTCGCTGTTTTCGGTAACTTTGTACCAACCAAACCTTGATACAATTATGGCATACAATAAGTTTAAAAGATTAGAACAATTAAGAGATGAATTAGGCATTTTAGATATTATGAAATCTTGGGTTCATAATGTACCTACTTTATCAACTATTAGTATTTTCTTAGAAGAAGCCTTACAAGGAGCAGAACAAGAAGCTCTAACTACCGAAAAAGCTAAATCTGAATATATCGTTGTGCCTATTTTGAAGGAACTCAAACGAAAGAATCCACAATCTTTTAGCACTTTTTCTGGTTTTGAGTTCAATGTAGATAAAGAATTGAAATTGACAGGCTATTGCGATTTTATGCTCTCTGCCGAAACACATAGAGCCGAAATTTCCGCCCCTATTTTTTGTTTGATAGAAGCAAAAGATGGCGAAATAGACAAAGGGTACGCCCAATGTGGTGCGGAAATGTATGCAGCCCACCTTTATAATGAAAGAAAAGGAAGACCTCAAAAAGTAATGTATGGTTGCGTTACCAATGCGTTTTCGTGGTGCTTTTTGAAATTAGAAAACAAAAATCTTTATATCGATACCAATTATGTGCCTTTGACTTTTGCCGAACCGCATCGAGTGTTGGCTGTTTTACAGTGGGTTTTAGATAAGGCATTAGCAAATGAGTAAAAAACTATCGGCAGGGTCTATCGACCACTGCCGAAGTTTTTTTAGCCAATTTCCTTCAAATACGCCACTTTCCACGCCTTCAATTCCTCTACTAAGCTATGTCGTAGGTGTATCAATTCATTTTTTTGTGGTAAATGATGTAGCCTACGCAAAGCTGCCCAGTCTTGTACATAGTTCCAATAAAAATAAGCAAAAAAACCTAAACTACCCACCACCAATAAATATAATAGTAAGAGCCAAGTCATTGAGGAAAAATTTGCTAAATACTCAAAACCTATAAAAGCATAAACCGCATAGAAACAACTAAACGTAATAATTCCTAAACCAAAGTGCATAGCAGGATAATAACCTGCATCTTTGGTAAGAGTTTTGGCTAACCAAGAAGGTAGTTTGTAAGGCAAATAATTATGTAAAAGTCCAATTAAATAAAAAGGAAAACCTATTAATAACGCAATAAGTTGTAAAATAGACTTTTGGGTAAAATTGGTAGGCTTGTAATTGGCTACAAGGTGGTCTTTCAGTCCATTTTGGGCTATTACTTGAAAATAGCCCTTTACTTTTTGAGAGAAAGTTTGTGCTGTTTCGGGGTGTGTTTTCCTAAAATGGCTCACTGCATCTGCAAAGTATTGAGCCACCGTAAATAACTGTTCGGTGTCGTCTTCTGGCAAGCCCAAAAATTCTTTGAGTTCATTGCTATACAGAATCTCTAATTGGTGCGTCAATTCATCTGCCTCTTTGTCTTCTGTAATCACAATCAAGGCTGCCAAACGGCTTTCTATGTCTTTGGTGAGGCGGTGTAGCGTTGCCGAAGGATTTTTTTCGTAGGCAGCCCTGTAGTCATTTACCAAAATAGGCGTGTCATACTGCACAAAGACTTCACTCTGAAACCCTTGCGACTGCGTGTAGTTAATGCCCGCACACACAATTTTGATAGGCATCTGCCATTCGTATTTGGCAGCAGCCCCTAATGCAATACGAGCCAAACCTGTTTTTAGCTTGCGTAAACGTCTTTCGTTTTCACTTACGCCTTCGGGAAAAATACCCAAAGCTCCGCCACTTTGTAGCATTTCGTAGCACGCAGCAAAACTCTTTTCGTTTTGTTGGATTTGTTCATGAGGGTTGTCGCTGTCTTGTTTGCGGTAAATCGGCACCATGAATAATTGCCTAAACAGCCATTTCACAAAACCATTCGTAAAAATTCCTCCGTTGGTCAAAAAATACAGAGGTCTTCGCAGCCACACCGCCACCATGAGAGGGTCTAAAAATGTGCTTGGGTGGTTAGCTGCCAAAATCATAGCTCCTTTAGTGGGAACTTGCTCTATGTTCCGAATGTGCGAACTCTTGAAATACAACTTAGTGGCAATAAATACCACAAAACGCAAAAATTGGTATAACATAAAAAGAAAATGCTAAGTCATTAGCAAAAAAATTACCTTACAAGCTACAACTTGTAAGGTAATTAAACAAGGTAAATGTATAGATTATCTTGGATACATTTTTTTACGTATAGAATCAACCTTTACGCCTGCCTTTCCGTCCTCATCAGCAGGGTATTTGTTCAAGGTTTGGCGAGCTGGTTCTCCTCTTTCTCCGTAGATACGAGTATCATTTTGGTTTTTTATTTTGAGTTCAGCGTTGTTATGATTGTCAATCCCACAAGCCACTAAACTGAAAGCCAAACAAGCTATGAGGGTAATAGGTAAGAAATTTTTTTTCATATATGTAGATAAATTTAAGCTACTTGGAAACGAATTTGCGTTAGCAAACCCAAAATTATTTAACCTACGTAAAAGTACAAAGGTTTTAGACAAAAAAAATTCTTTTCTATAGTATTTTAAATAGGATTTATGTCATCAGACTCATCTTCTTCCAATCGGAAGCACAAACGCCGCCGCAAAAGTAGCAGCAAAAAAGAGGATACTTTGGATACAGGCTTATGGTTAAAACGTATAGGTTTATTTTTCCTCGCCTCTTTCCTTGTTGCTGTATTAGCCTATTTCGGCATGGGCTTGGCTGGGGTTTTATTTCCTGTCCATACCAATTATCACCCCCCATCAAAGGGCATAGACATATTCGTAACGTCTAACGGCTTTCATACGGATATTGTAGTGCCTATTTGTGAAAGTACAACGCAAACAGATTGGCTCAAAAAACTGAATGATTCTACACTCACCGCCAAATATTCGCAGTATAGTTACCTAAGTTTGGGTTGGGGAGATGAAGACTTTTACATGGCTTCTTACAACCAAGCCTTTCCTTCTTTGCTCACTTGTATCGATGCTTTCTTCCTGCCTTCAAATAGCTTGATACACATAGAATTTTATTCGTATCCTCTCAAAGAAAATGGAAAAGATATTTTAAAACTTACACTAAGTCCAGAACAGTATCAATACCTTATAAAATATATAGACAACAGTTTTTTGATAGAAACTACAGGGGCGTATGTACCTAAAAATGCAAAGGGTTATGGCAGAAACGACTATTTTTACTACGCTATGGGCGACTACCACCTCTTTCAGACTTGTAATGACTGGACAAATGGTGCTTTGAAGTGGATAGGCATACCAACAGCCTCCAAAGCCCCGTTTGCATGGGGAGTGATGTATCATCTAAGATAGATGTAGAAAAAAATTAATTTACATACTTTTTCTTACATCAAAACGGCTATTTACACATTTAGAAAAAATGGTAAATAGCCGTTTTACTTATGAAAGATATGTTTTCTTCACTATTTCTCTAACAAGAGTATCTAACTTTTGTGCAGACTCGTCTAAATGCTTTATCACAAGTTCATTTTCGGGGTCAGCAGGGTTCTCTCTGTTGTAAATATTGAGCAAACCTAAGATAGACGCAATAGGACTGCGGAGTTGGTGTGAGGTTATATCGCCAATTTCCTCCATGTGTTTATTGAATTTTAACTGTTCTTTTTGGCGATAATTTTTGTAAACCACAAAGCCTAAAACAGACAACATCACTAAACCTACAATTAAACTGTACTCTATAATAGTTTGTTGTTCAATGATTTGTGCCTTTTGATAGTTTTCTTTTTGCAACCACTCTATTTCTTTTTGCTTCAAAGACTCATTGTGTAGTTCATCTGCCAATGCCTTAATGATGCGGGCTTTGTCTTTGTCAAATAGAGTTTCTTCGGCAGCAATGTTGATGTCATAAAAATATAAGACACTATCATATTTTTTTTTAGCTCTGTAATAATCTTTTAGAAAAGAAGTAGATTTATATATAATTATTTGATTATCAGTATTTTGAGCTATTTGTAAAGAACGTTGTAAGTAGCTAATAGACTTGTTCTTTTGGTTTTGTTTCCAGTAAATTGCCCCAATCAGATGTAATGCCTGCGTCTTTCCTTCTAAATAATCCCATTTTTCTGAGAGTTGCAAGGCTTCTTGTGCGTAGGTCTGTGCCTTGTCTGGTTTGTATGCCAACAAATTGTTAGCAAGCTCACACAGGGTATTGATGCATTGGGTGTCTGGTAGCGAAGTAGCTAATAAACCTGTCAAACTATCCACTCTACGACTTTGGGCTTGTAAAGACAAAGAAGTTGCAGTTATAGCCACTAATAAAGCCAAGATGGTGAACAGATGAAGCAAAAAACTACAGCAGGTGCTAATTGTACCACGAAAGAGAAGGTAAAATTTCAATATCATAGGCTTACTCGTGAATAGGTGATTGTGTAACATAAAGATAGCCCGATTTTTTAGTAATTAAAAATAGGTTACAATGGGAAAGCCCCTTGATATGTAAGATGTAAGCACAAAAAGAAAGATAAGCCCATGATAGGCAGATATGCCTACCGATTTATACATACTAATATACGCTAAAAAAGTAGAAAAGTTGTTGTTTGATAATTGCTTGTACTTGTTTTTTGTTTAAAAATAGTTAAATTTATTACATAATCAAAGTGCTATGTATTTATTTGTCAATAATATTAAACTTTTTCATCAATTCATACACCTTCTTTATCAACTCTGTTTACTAAGCAAAGAGTTACTTACGTTGTTGTAAAATTTGAGATAAAGAATAAACATTTTAGTTGGACAACTTATTGTATTCTTAGACATTATGTTTATTAGTTATGAAAAAAAAATTATCTAAACAACAACAGATAGTTAAAGCAGAGAAAAACGGACTGTTGCCAGAAGATTATTACATAGACGATAAAGGTAGGTTTGTTTTTACTGCCACTTACCACCGCAAACGGGGCTATTGTTGCAAAAAAGCCTGTTTACACTGCCCTTGGGCTTTTAAGTTAAGCCTGTAATGAATGACTTTGGCTTAATCTCTTAAACCTTATTAAAAAAAAATTGTTGTATTGACTATCTGCCAAATAAAACCTACATTTGTTCTGAAACATTGTTTATATGGTGGCACTTGGAGAAAGACATTCAGATACAATACAAACGGCGACACGCACCACAAAGACTCTGGTATTGTTTGATTTTGACGGCACTCTTACTGCCAAAGAAACTCTGCCCGAATTTATAGCCTACGTTTATCAAGGTTCTAAAAAGTACATCAAAGCCTTATTATTTCTGCCTTTTTGGCTCTTGCACAGATTAGGCTTCATTTCGCATCAGCAATCTAAAAGGCAGTTGGTCAAGTTGTATTTAGCTAATAAGCCTGCCGATTGGTTAGAAGATGTCAGTATTCATTTTACCTACGAAAAACTACCCGAATTACTCAAAACCAATGCTTTAGAGAGATTAGAATGGCATCTTTCGCAAGGGCATGAAGTCGTGGTAGTTTCTGCATCTATGTCTTTATGGCTCAAAGAATGGTGTGAGCAACGCCACATTCGCCTCATTGCCACAGAGTTAGAAGTAAAAAATGGCTTTTATACAGGCAGATTAGCCACCAAAAGCTGCACAGGCAAAGAAAAAGTACGCCGTATTAAATCTACCTTGCCTTTACAAGAATACAGCTACATTTATGCCTACGGCGACAGCAAAGGCGACAAAGCCATGTTGGATTTAGCCAACGAAAAATACTACAAATATTTTTAAGTTGTTTGTCTGCCACATTGCCAAAATTATGTTACTATTGTCTTACTACGTTTCGTTTTTTGGTAGTGTATAATAAGTAATGCTATATACGTAAAAAAAGATGTAATCTTTCTAAAAGATTACATCTTTGGCATTACATCTTTAATAGCACCTTTTTTTGGCACAAATGACAAGTAAACTATTCAAATCTCTTACCTTCCAAGTTCTTGTGGCTATAGCTTCGGGCATTGCCGTAGGTGCGTTGTTTCCTCAACAAGCTGCCTCTCTCAAATTTGTAGGCGATATTTTCATTAATTTGATTAAAATGGTCATTCCGCCTATTGTGTTTTTGACCGTAGTGGCAGGCATTTGTAGCATGGGCGACATGAAAAAACTGGGGAAAGTAGGCGGAAAAGCCTTGTTGTACTTTGAAGTGGTAACTACTTTTGCCTTGTTCATTGGTTTGGCAGTGGGCAATCTCGTGAAACCGGGAGCAGGTATGGCTTTGCCAAATTTGGCACAAACAGACATTTCGCAGTACACCAAAGGAGCAAAAGAAATGGATTGGCTGGCGTTTTTTCTGCATATTATCCCCTCAAATATAGTCAAAGCCTTTGCAGACGGAGATGTGTTGCAAGTTTTATTTGTGGCGGTGCTGTTTGGCGTAGCTCTTACGCAGTTGGGTGAAACGACACAAAGTATTGTTACTTTTTTTGACAAACTCGCCAAAGTTTTCTTCAAAATCTTAGCTCTTTTTATGCGTTTAGCACCGTTGGGGGCTTTCGGAGGCATGGCGTACACCATTGGCAAGTTTGGTTTGGCTGCCCTAATCCCGATGCTAAAACTCTTGGCTACGGTTTATATTACGCTATTTCTGTTTGTTTTTGTGGTGCTAAATCTGATTGCGTGGTATTCGGGTTTTAGTTTGTGGCGTTTTTTGGGTTATATCAAAGACGAAATTTTGATTGTCTTGGGTACGGCAAGTTCTGAAACTGTGCTGCCCCGCATGATGGACAAATTGGAAAAATACGGTTGTGAAAAATCTGTAGTGAGTTTGGTCATTCCAACAGGTTACGCCTTTAATCTGGACGGTTCTACGATTTATTTGTCTATGGCTGTCGTTTTTTTGGCACAAGTTTATCAAATTCCTTTGACTTGGCAACAAGAACTCACGATTTTGGGTGTACTCATGATTACGTCTAAAGGAGCAGCAGCCGTAACGGGCAGTGCTTTGTTGGTGCTGGCTTCTACCTTGTCCGCCCTCAATATCATACCCATAGAAGGCGTGGCTTTGTTGTTAGGTACAGACCGTTTCATGTCAGAAGCAAGGGCTATAACAAATCTTATTGGTAATGGTGTGGCTACTTTAGTGATTGCTAAAAGTGAAAATGCGTACCACCCGCAACTTTTGTCTAAAATTCCACAAGAAGAATAAAGGCAAATGCTTTTTGAAATACTTTAGATGATGCCCTCAAATTTTCGTATCTTTGAATAAAATCATTTCCTATGAAAGACAAATACATTAACCCCTTTACAGATTTTGGTTTCAAAAAAATCTTTGGGGAAGAAGCTAACAAAGACCTATTGATAGATTTTTTAAATCAACTCTTGAAAGAAAAAGGCACTATTATCAGCCTTACTTACCTCAAAACGGAATATTTGGGGGCGAATATAGAGGACAGAAAAGCCATTTTCGATTTATATTGCCAAAACGACAAAGGGGAAAAATTTATTATTGAGCTACAAAAGGCAAAACAGAAATATTTTAAGGACAGAAGTTTGTACTATTCTACGTTTGCCATTCAGGAACAAGCCGAAAAAGGGGAATGGGACTTCAAATTACAAAGTGTTTATACTATTGCGATTATGGACTTTATTTTTGATGACAAACCTGAACACCACCAAGTTTTTCGGCATGACATACAACTCATGGATATTCACCGCAAAGAAGTGTTTTATGATAAACTACGCTTTGTCTATCTGGAAATGCCTAAATTTAGCAAAACCATAGACGAGTTGGATACGCACTATGAAAAATGGTTGTACCTACTCAAAAACTTGTCGAGTTTAGACAAAATTCCTGATAAGTTTAAAGAAAAAATATTTAAAAAACTCTTTGATGTGGCAGCCATTGCCAATTACTCTAAAAATGAACTGTTGGCTTATCAAGACAGTTTGAAACATTACAGAGATTTGAAAAATGTGATGGATACCAAGTTTGAGGAGGGAAAGATAGAAGGGAAAATGGAGGGGAAAATGGAGGAAAAAATAGAAATTGCCAAGAATATGAAAGCAGAGGGTTTTACCCTCCCTCAAATTGCTAAAATCACAGGTTTGACCGAAACGGAAATTGCAACATTATAACCACTAAACTATGAAAAACAAAGATATTAATACTTTTGCAGATTTGGATTTTAAGAAAATCTTTGAGCAGGAACTTAGTCAAAGCAGTTTGAAACATTATAGAGATTTGAAAAATGTGATGGATACCAAGTTTGAGGAGGGGAAAATGGAAAGAAATATAGAAATAGCCAAGAATATGAAAACATTGGGCTTTGCACTCTCTCAAATTACTAAAATTACAGGTTTAACTGAAACGGAAATTGCAGCCTTGTAATGCACATTCAATCGTAGAACTATCCTAAACACTCATCAATCATCTATGCTTTATTTTTCCGAACTCTTAGAAATACACCAACAACACAAATTAGCTCTTAAAGATAAATACAAGAAAATCAGGCACTTACTCAATCGTTTCTGTATGGAACAGACGCAACAAGAAGCCCTGCAATTTTCTAATTTATTTGCACGTATTGTTTTTTTGTCCAACAAATACGGTTTTGATGCGAAGAAACAATGGCAGTTGCAAAACTTTCGGATTCAGGCTCAAACCGTAATTGCCGATAAATATTTGCCGTCTGAAGATGAATACTTGTCAAGCCTTAAAATTGTAGCAGAATTTATTAGCTTTATTAGCAAAATTGACATTAACGAAGATTTACAAAAAATACTTCCGCACAGAGATACGCCTTTAGCTACACAAATTACTAAGGTAAAACTACAAGGAGAGGAAATAGATAAGATAAAAGTAGAAGTGATTAGGGCAGACAAAGAACAAAAAATTTTGTACTGTAAGGCAGATAATAACGAAGAAAATGTATTGGAAGTAAAGTATAATATTTTGGGAATCAATGAAATATTTACAGAATCTCTGGATAAAATATGGATAGGCTGCCAACTCAATTTGTTACAAGTACGCCACGACAAAGCAGGGTATTTTGTACCGCAGTTTTTTGTGATAGAACCCGACTATTTGATAGATGTAACCGCCATAGCTGAATGTAATCAAAAAAATAATTATTTTCCTGAATTGTATATTTTAAAGAAATTTATACAAAGTGAAAAAACTTTATCTATTCTTACGGGTAATTTAGCCAACTATTTTTTAGATGAATTACTGAACGAAAAAGACGAAAATCCTTTGTCTTTTGATGCCGTTTTTCAAAAAACTTTTCAGTTATACCCTTTAGACTATACAACCCAAAAAGATTTGACAGAAAAAGAACAGTTTGATGCGTTTAAGGCTACTGCACGCAACCATTTCACGAATATTAAACGGACTTTAAACACCCGAAATCTTTTTGGAGAAGACGAGCTAAACTTGAATAAATGCTATTTAGAGCCTGCTTTTTATTCAGAAAAATATGGTGTGCAAGGTCGTTTAGACTTTTTGCATTTTGCAGGAGAAAATGATGAAAAAATTGACATTTTTGAATTAAAAAGTTCTAAAAGTACGCCTAAAGACAAAGGTTTATGGGAAAATCATCTTTCACAAACGACTTTGTACCAAATCTTAATGGAGTCTGTTTTTGATTTGGCAGCTAAGGATATTCGCCCTGCTATCTTGTATTCGGGGGCTACCGAAGACCATTTGCGGTTTGCACCTGCCACCAAAACCAAAGAAAAATACCTTATCAATTTACGTAATCGGATTATTCAGATAGAATATAACTTAGCCAATACCAAATTATTAGGAGTTGTAGAAAAAATATTGTTGTCTGTAGAAAAACTCTTGAATGTAGATTTTCCTTCATTCACCCAAGCCGATATTCAGTTGTTTTTGACAACTTACAAATTGGCAAACCCCTTAGAAAAAAAATATTTTTTGAGTTTTGTCAATTTTACGGCAAGGGAACAATTATTGGCAAAAATAGGCGACATAGAGTATGACGCAGCCAACTCTCACGCAGGTTTGTGGAATTGGCAGTTTAAGGACAAGCAAGAAAGTTTTTCTATTTTGTACGACTTAGAAATTACTGATAATCAACTGAATACAGATAAACCTACCATTACTTTTGCTCGTACTAATCCTGAAAATGATTTTGTGAATTTTAGGGAAGGAGATATTGCGGTGCTGTATCCTTTTGTGAATGATGAAAGTAATGTGCTGCAAAATCAGATTTTCAAGTGTACCGTCGTGCATATCAACAAGCAAACGGTAACGGTAAAAGTACGTTTCAAACAAAAAAACACTGCTTTCTTTGAAAAGTACCAAAAATGGGCATTGGAACATGACCTTATGGATACAGGTTTTCAGGTGCAGTTTGCGAACTTGTTTAGGTTTTTGGGCTTTAAAAACCAAGAGAAGAAAAATTTGATTTTGGGCATTAAAAAACCTGCTTCGACTTATCCCGAACTTAGCCCAGCACAAAAAACGGAGCTGTACCAAAACACAAATTTGAATACAGAACAAAACACCATTATTCAAAAGGCTTTGGCAGCCAAAGATTATTTTTTGTTGGTAGGACCTCCGGGGACAGGCAAAACTTCTATGATTTTGAGGAACTTAACCATAGAATTATACAAAAATCCGCAAACAAATATCTTGTTATTAGCTTATACCAACAGGGCTGTAGATGAAATTTGTGAGGCTATTGCCGAATTAGATTTTATTCGGATTGGTTCGGAGTATGCCACTACCGAAAAATTACGTAACAGGCTGTTAGACAAAAAGATAGCTGCTTGTAAAAGTCGTGCAGAGATTAAGGAAGTAATGCAGCAAAGCCGTATTTTAGTAGCTACGATTGCGGCGGTAAGTGCCAAGCCCGAACTGTTCAAACTTAAACAGTTTGACGTGGCAATTATAGACGAGGCTTCACAGATTTTAGAACCGCAAATGATAGGAATTTTACCTTTGGTACAGAAGTTTATTTTGATAGGCGACCACAAACAACTGCCTGCCGTTGTGCTGCAAAATAGCTACAAATCGCAGTTAGAAGAAACTGATTTACAGTTAATTAACTTAACTAACCGCAGTAATTCGTATTTTGAGAGATTGTACGGTTTATGCATCAAACACCAATGGACTTGGGCGTATGACACTCTCACGTATCAAGGGCGTATGCACGTAACCTTAGCCGATTTTACCAACAAATATTATTATGACGGTGTATTAAAACCTGCTCGTCCTGCCCAAATAGCCGACTTTGAAGTGCATAATTTTCAGGAATTTCAAGGAATTGCCCCCTTGCCAAATTTTGACGAAAAAACATTTCAACAGTTAGAAAAAAATATTTTAAGTCAAAGACTATTATTTATTCCTTCTTGGAAATATACAGAAGATAAATCGGACAAAATACAGACCGTAGAAGCACATATTATTACGTGGTTGGTCAAACAGTTTCAGGCTATTTACAAGGCTGCGGGCAAAGAGTTTATTCCCGATAAAACTTTGGGCATTATTACACCCTACCGCAACCAAATAGCTCATTTGCGTAACTATTTGCAAATGAACAATATAGAAAACTATGATAAAATTACGATTGACACTGTAGAAAGGTATCAGGGCAGCCAACGGGACATTATTTTGATTTCTTTTTGTGTGAACAGTGCCTACCAACTCAAAAACTTGGTAGCAATGACAGATGACGGTGTGGTAGATAGAAAATTGAATGTGGCTTTGACAAGGGCAAGAGAACAAATGATTTTGGTAGGTAATCCTTTGTTGTTGGCACAAGAACCTATGTATGCGAAGTTGCTTTCTTATTTATCAGTAAACAGTTATCAGTAAACAGTTATCTTATTACTATATAACGTAAGTTGCGTAGTGCTTTAAATGCCCCACCCCAACCCTCCACCAGGGGAGGGAGCTTGAAAATCAATTACTTACAAGCTCCCCTCCCTGTGGGGAGGGGTCGGGGGGTGGGGCTAAACTAACAAACACTACGCAACTTACATTATATAGTAACTGTTCACTGTTATTGTACCACAATTTTCTTCGTAGCTACTCTTTCTTTGTCTTTAATTTGTAGCAAATAAATACCTGCGGGCAGTTGTGGAGTACGCACCGTAGTTACAAAATTCTCTACATCTTTGCTTACTTGTTGTTGGTACAGCACCTGTCCTGCTAAATTTTGCACACTAATTTGTAAATCACCTTTGTATTCGTTTTGCAAGGCTATTTCAAATTGTCCATTATTTGGGTTGGGATAAACCGTAATGTTTTGGGCAAAAATCTCGTCTTGTGTACTCATGATGCGTGTTGAGATACGGTCATACATGGCTTGGGCAGCTTGGGCAGACTGCTGCAAATCTGCCAAATTATCGCCAGCATGAAACGCAAAAGCTACTTGCACAAACTCATTAGGTTTTAGGGTAAATGCACCTGCCGAAACTACGTGGCTTACGTCATTGCCTTCGGGCTTTTCAAAACCTGCTTGTGCTTTTTTAGTGCCGTTAGACAAGGTTTTATATTTTTCTTCTTCTGTAAAACCATCATATACGTTAATGTCTTTGGTATCGTCATTGTCTATAGGGTAGTGATTTACGCCAACATTGCGTGTAAGTAGCTGAATACCACCGTATAAGCCCGAAGGCACAATGTCATAAATATAACCTAATCGGTTGGCTTCGTCCCACTTAGCTCGGTTGCGTTGTGCTTCTGCAATGTCCCAATCTGCAAATAAACCTACGTACAAATTGCTTAGGTTGCTTGTAGTCGTGTTTTTTACCAAATAATCCACAATAAAATACTTGTCATTGGGTTTACTTTTCCAAACATACGACCTGTAAGTAACTAACACACCTATTTTTCGGCTGCCTGCATTGTCATCATTGAAACTACCCGATAAATCATAATCAGATACTAAACTTGTTGTATTTTCTTTGATGTAGTCTAATGGTTTAAAGTCATTGTGGTAGGCTCTGCCTGTAGCACGTACACTATTGGGTACTTTGCTTGCAGAGTTCCCAATTATCAAACCTAATTCGTACAACATTGGTGTACCGTTGTAGGTAAAACCAACTCCTCCACTTTGTTTTTCAGTATCTTCATAACCAATTCTTCCAATACTACCAATGGAAGTAGTCATAGCATTTTTATTGATGATATAAAAACTTGGGTTAATCACTACCGCAATGTATTGGAAATCTGTACGCCCTGCGTCTTCATAACTTAAACGCAATATAATTTCCGTATCTTTAGGTACATCTTTTTTGATAATAATACTAAACGGTGAATTGGTATTGGTACGGCGTTGCAAAGTAGCCAAAGTTCCTAATGTTAATTCACCTTGCTGAATTTGTACAAAAGGCGAAGTAGTTGTCAATTTCACTTTGCAGTTAGGCGTAGTTGGGTACAAATAGTTGATAAATTCGCCTGTAACCGTAGCCGTATCGCCTGCTTGTGCGTTGTTATTGGCTTTGTTTAAAATTTTGTAGTTCAATAATTTAACGGCAAAAGGTTTTTCGGTCAAGGCACGTTGTACGTTCAAACGACCTTTGCCCAATTCTTCGGGGTTTTCCATGTTGGTAGCTACGCCAGAATTATCGGCAGTAGCACGCAATAATTCACCAATTTGTAAGCCAGAGAATTGAGGGAAGGCAGCTTTTAACAAGCCCGCAGCCCCTGCCGTAATGGGCGAAGAAAACGAAGTGCCTTGTGTAAAATTGTATCCCCTGTCGCAAGTAGTAGAGTAAATGCCTGACCCAGGGGCTGCTATATCTACAGTGTAATGGAAAGTAGAAAAAGAAGACTTTGCGTCAGATTGCGTAGTTGAGCCAACAGATAAAACGTAGTCATAAGAGGCAGGATAACTTGCTTCTCTTGTGCCACTATTGCCTGCTGCTGCTACCACCAAACAGCCTTTTTCTGTGGCATAAGTAACCGCATCTTGTTCCGTTTGGCTGTAGTCCGAACTACCATAAGAACAGTTGATAATAGTAGCTCCATGATTAGCTGCATAGATAATACCCAAAAACGTACCATACAAACTTGCTACACCGCCTTCGCCTTTAGTGTCGTTATCGGCAGCTTGTTTAATAGGTAGTATTTTACAATTAAATCCTACACCTGCTATGCCTGCTTTATTGTCTGTATCTGCTGCTGCACAACCCGCCACATAACTACCATGCGAAGTATTTTCGGCAAAACAAGAAGGGTTGTTATCTGCTTTAAAATTATCTACATCTGCCCCCAAAAAGTCCCAACCTCTGTTATTGTCCACAAATCCATCTCGGTCATCATCTATACCGTTGATAGGGTCATTAGGATTGTACTTAATTTTATTTGCCAAATCGGGGTGGCTCAACTGCACACCAGAATCCACAATGGCAATGACTACATTAGAATCTCCTTTGCTAATATCCCAAGCCTCCATCGCCTTGATACGGTTGAGATAGTATTGGTTATTCATTTCTGTATCATTGGGCGTGTAAAAACTCTTGCGAATAAAAGACGGTTCTACATAGTCCAACAAACCTGTAGCATACAATTTTTGCATGGCTTCTTCTATACTTACTTTGTTGGCATCATAACGAGCCTCATAGTACAAAGCCAAGTCTATGGTTGGGCGAAAGAAATTTTCTGTACGTCCAGCTTTTTCTATCTCTTTTTCGTGGTACAAATTCCCCCAAGTTTTACCGCCTATTTGTCGTACAGCCTCCTGAAAACGGGCTGCTACTGTCGTAGGTTGGTTGAGTTGGTCTTTGTAAATAGCTTTGAATTTGACTAATAATTTACCTTTTTCATAACTACCTTCTTTCAAAGGTTGTGTAAAACGAGTAGGCGTTTTGGTGTAAAAGGAAGTTTGGGCTTGTACAGGGTTGGCAAAAAATAGGCACAATAAACCCCATAATACGTAATAGGCTCTTGACATATCAAGGTATAATTAAGGTGAAAAATGTAATGGTGTTGTGCCAAATATACTAAATCTTTCGGTAAGACACTGTTAAAATGTCATTAGCTTGGGGGAAAAAAGAAGTGCGTAGGTAGGAATTAAAAAAACTATGCAAATATAGAAGAACTAACATTTCTTTGAGAAATGTTAGTTCTATACAATTTCTCTATAATAATTTATAGCACGACACTAAAAACCTTTATAGGGTGATTGTTTACTGTACTTTTATGGTTTCAAAATCACTTCTTGTGTAGCTTTTTCGCCACTTGCACTCGTGATTTCTACGGTATAACGACCAAAGCCGTACTCACTCATATCATAAACTTTCTGAATAGTGTGGTTTCGCACAGTTTCGCTGTGAATGACCTCACCCCTTGCATTGCGAATCACTAAGGAACTTACTTCCTCTTTGGCGTTATGGTAAGAGAACACAAATTGCTGTTTGTGTTTCAACGCATACACCCCTGTAACCATACTCCCTTCGTCATTTCCTGCTGCACTTACCTGTGCTACCAACGACAACGCCATAACGGGAATAAAGGCGTTTTTTGCCATTTTTCTAAAAGAACCAATCATACTTTGTAAAGTTGTTAATTTAAAGGTTTATTTTTTAGGTTTTACGTAAAACCTGTGGCAAAGTTGTGCGAGAAAAATTAATTATCAAAATCCTTAACATAAATTTAACATTGAAAAATTGTTTATTTTAAATCAATTTTTTTGACTATTTTTTAAATTAAAATCCTCATTATCAATGACTTAAATAAAAAAACACTTTAAAGAGATAAAAAGAAAATAAAAAACACAACTAATTGATTATCAATTAGTTGTGTTTTTTACAATAAAATAAATTTTAACATTTATTAGTATGAATAAATTGTTAATTTTTAGTAAAATTTTTGTGAACACAGCAAAATTTCGCTAAACCCTGAAAAACAAGCACTTAGCGAAGTTAGGTTAAATGTTGTAGTTTTGTGATAGTTTGTATAACTTGTTTTCAAATTATTCTAAAAAATCATGCTTGCACCCGTTGTTTTATTTGTTTATAATCGTCCTTTTCATACCCAACAAACGTTGTTGGCTCTTTCACAAAACGACTGGGCAACACAAAGCATCTTGATTATTTATGCAGATGGAGCAAAAAACAAAGACAGCGAGGCAAAGGTAGCAGAAGTACGCCAGCTTATTCGCCAAAGGCAGTGGTGCAAAGAAGTGATTATTCGAGAAAGTGAGGTAAATAAAGGGCTAACCCAAGCTATTTTAGAGGGTGTAACCGAAGTAATCAATGAATACGGCAAGGCTATAGTCTTAGAAGACGACCTTGTAACGGCAAAAGGTTTTCTGAAATACATGAACGAAGCCCTTGATTTTTATGAAAACACGCCTCAAGTTATGCACATTAGCGGCTATATGTTTCCGATACGCCAACAACTGCCCAATGACACCGTTTTTTACCAATCTACAAGCTGTTGGTCTTGGGCTACGTGGAAAGACCGTTGGCAGCACCTCCGTACAGATGCCCAATGGTTATATGACGAACTTATCCGCACCCATAAAATG
>CANGYA010000110.1 GCA_947457925.1 Cytophagales bacterium
ATCGTAAAAGCCAATACAAAATTTGAAAATGGCTACAATTTGGCGAAAATGGTACAAGCAAAAAATGAATATATTTTTCACTTTTTGCTTGTTTTTCAAGACAGTGCGTCATCTTTCTAAAAGATGACATCTTTATGGGGATTGTTGAACACAATTAACTTATATATTTGAAAAAAATTAGTTTTACTATAAGTTTTTAAAGCACGACACTAAAATCTTTATAGGGTAAAAATTTATACTTAATCTGCTTGAAACAAACTATCCGCCAACTTCTGTTTGATATGGGCAGGAATCGGCATAGGTTTTTGCTCTTGTATATGGTAACAAACCATGACAAAAGAAGCCATAGAAAACACTGTTCCGCCTTCTGCCATGACACAGTGTAGGGTAAAACTTTTTTCGCCTATTTTGGTACAACGCATATAAATCGTAGGGTTGTCTTTGTGGCGAATAGGCATTTTAAAATCAAGGTTGGCGTTGGCTACTACAATGCCGACCTCTGCCCAATTCCAATCTAAAAACTGTTCAAATAATTTTACTCTGGCTTCTTCATAGTAAGTCATAAACTTGGCGTTATTGACCATGCCAAACTCGTCAAAATCTGACCATCTTTTCGGAATGTGTACTTGAAAGGGAAAATTCATGTTTTTTGAAGATTAAAAGTTGTAAATATTGAGTAGTCTGTTTAGACTTTTCAAGTTACTATTTTTTCCTTAATAGACTGCAAAGTCTTTAAAAGTTGGGTAAGCAAGATAGATGAAATTTGATGTAATATTTTTCAAAAAAATATATGCTTGCATATTGTTTTTGTAAAATTTACACTAACTTTGTGGTGTAAAAAATACACCAATAACAACAACCATAACATTCACAATATTTATGAAAAAATTTCTCTCTATGGCAGCCGTAGCAGTGTTGGCATTTGCTTGTCAGCAACAAGAAGAAGCTACAAACCTAACCACTATCACCACGCCTGCCCAAACAACTTCTCGCCAAGCTATTGACGATATTATTTGGAATCAAGTACGCCAAAACAAGCCTTTCACATGGGACTTAGTAAGTGAAGATGTAGTGTGGAGTGCCTTGAAACAGTCTGATAATGTGCTTTCTGTGGGTTACAAGCCCGAAGGCATGAGCAAAGATATTCGCAATGTCATTCACAATATCAATATCAACGAAGGTGAGTGGAAAGGATCCAGAGAAAGAATTTTAGCTATTATCTTAGAAGAAGAACGTAAAGTAAATCCTTCTATTACCTTAGACAAATTAGTAGCTTACCAAGAAAATACATTGCCCGTTATAGACGTATATGTGCATAGTCTTAGCACTATCCAACGGCTGAGAGCCTCTAATTTGGTACGTTATGCAGAACCAATGGGCTACGAACCGACAGCAGGTAAGATTGCTACCGAAAATAACAAAAAATTACCTCCAATAGCCAACACGATGTCAAGTAGTGGTTGTGGAGGTGTTCCCGCAGATTTTTCAATCGTTGCTAACACACACTTTACCAACATAGCTCCCGCAGCTAAGGCATCTTGGAATCATGCGTACCATGGCGTAGCCAACGCATGGACAAAATCATCTGGGACAGGTATTGGTGTCATGATTATAGATACAGGCATCAGCTCTACACAAGATAACTTCGGTTCACAGTTTAATCAAGGTTTCTCTACGGGTCGTAGTATCCAAAAATTAGTTACTTTGCCTCGCAATACGTTCTTAGGTATTCCTACTGGTCCCGTAGAAACTCCAGATGATGGTTGTGGACATGGAACAGCTATGGCGGGTGCATTAGCAGCACCAAGAGGTACAGATGGTAATGCGTCTGGTATTGCTTACAATGTAAACTTAGTTACAGTAAGAGCTACTTCTGATGTATTCTTAGATGAATCAAGAGAAGTAAAGGGCGTATCTGATGCGTATGTGATAGCTGGCAATCGTAGTGATATTAGAATAACAAGTATGTCATTAGGTCGTATTACTTCAAGTTCTCAATTAGCTGATGCGGTGCGTTATGCGTACAATAGAGGTAAGTTGATTTTCTGTGCAGGCGGTACTTCTTTCGGTTGGGCTGCGGGCTGGTGGGGTGTCATTTTCCCTGCAACCATGAACGAAGTAGTGGCGGTTACAGGTATGAAAGAAAACTTTACTCGTTGTGATGTATGTCATACGGGTAGTGAAATTGATTTTGCAGTGGTAATGGAAAGAAATGCAGACGGCAAACACGCCTTAACTACGGCAATGTCGGGCAACCAACCAGCTACTGTAGGCGGTTCTTCGGTGGCAACAGCACAAACGGCAGGTATGGCTGCCTTAGTGTGGGCAAGATTCCCAAGTATGACCAGAGACCAAGTTTGGAATAAATTAACTACATCTGCTAACTACTATCCTAATAGAAACGGTAGTTTTGGTTGGGGTGCGGTGAATGTAGATAGAGCTACCAATGCAAACTAAGGTTTGTTTGATAGAGATTAAATAACAAAAAAAGATGCAAAACCTGCATCTTTTTTTGTTATTATGCACCTTTTACGTACCTAACCTTTAACTTTTATGCTAAAACTTCAATCATTTGTATTATTCTTTTATGCTTGTGTGTTCTCTTATCCTATTGTGGCACAAGACAACCTAATTGTCAATGGTGATTTTGAGGATTTACAACCCAATGTAAATTTAAAAACAACCTTTAAACCAAGTCAAATTTTAGCAGGTTGGCGAGAAGTAGCAGCAGGCGAAGTGGGCTATATGCACCCTCAATGCGGAATTTACAAACCTACACAAAGTCCATTGGGCATACAAACCCCACAATCTGGTCAGGGCTATGTATTTGCCAAAGTAGCAGGTGTTCCGTTTGGACAATATGGCGACATTAATCGGTATTATTTACAAACAAAATTGAAAACACCACTAAAAGCCAATGAAACCTATAAATTGGTTTTTTATGTTAGTTTTTCAGATGTGGCAAAGGTGGCGATTGAAAATATAGATGTTTTTTTCTTTGATAAACCTATTCAAAAAATGGGAGATGCCCCTAAAACTCTTTACAAACCCGAAGAAAGTAGTCGTGGCAATGCCTTAGATTTATTGGAAATGAAAGCAAGCACTAAACTAAAAAATAAATTAGGTATAATAACAGACAGCGAAGGTTGGGTGGCAATAGAACATGAATTTACAGCAAAAGGCGGTGAGGAATTTATGGTAGTTGGTAATTTTGAGATAGAAGGAAGACTACAAAAAGAGTTGTTTACAGACCGTAAACAACAGTGGAATTGGCAAGACAGCTATTACTTTTTTGACAATTTCTCTTTGGTAGCCACCAATTTGTCTAATAATTCATTACAAACTATTGCTCACTTTGCTCAAAACAATGAAATAGAGCTGCAAGATGTATTATTTGAAACCAACAAAGCTACTTTAACAGCTTCAAAAATTCCCCAGTTAGACACTTTAGCCACAGTTTTAGCCCAAAATCCTTCTGTAGAAGTAATGATTGAAGGACATACAGACAATCAAGGAGATTCTTTGCACAACTTACAACTATCTTTAGCAAGGGCAATAGCTGTAAAAGACTATTTGGTACAAAAAGGAATTAGCCCAACACGCATGAAAACAGTAGGTTTTGGAAGTACAAGAGCTATATTACCCAACACAACCGCCAAAGGCAGACAACGCAACCGCAGGGTAGTAATACGAAAAACAAGGAAAAAGTAGTAATGTATAGTTTGAGTACAAGCAAGCCTCATATTGAATGAAATATGAGGCTTGCTTGTATCTATCATTTACCACTCAATCTCTGCCAAACCTTGACTTTTCAAATACGCATTGGCTTGGCTAAAATGCTTGTTACCAAACCAACCACCATAATTGGCTGCCATAGGCGAAGGGTGTTTGGCGGTTAGTACCAAATTGTTGCTGGTATCTACAATAGCCCCTTTCTTTTGAGCATAACTTCCCCACAATAAGTACACTAAATTTTTCTTTTGTTCATTCAACACCCGAATTACGGCATCTGTGAACTGCTCCCAACCTTTGTTTTGGTGTGAACCTGCTTGCCCTGCCCTTACGGTCAATGTGGCATTGAGGAGTAATACGCCTTGTGCAGCCCACCGTTCTAAGTTGCCAGATTTAGGTACAGGTTTGCCCAAATCTTCTTGAATTTCTTTGAAAATATTGACTAAGGAAGGTGGTACTTTGATGCCATCTGCCACCGAAAAACAAAGCCCGTTGGCTTGTCCTGCCCCATGATAAGGGTCTTGTCCAATGATAACAACTTTGGTATCATCAAAACTGCAATGTTCGAAGGCATTGAAAATCAATTTACCTTGTGGGTATATCACTTGCCCACTTGCCTTCTCTGTTTTTAAAAATTCTACTAAATTGAGGAAATACTCTTTCTCAAATTCGGCGTGGAGTTTTTCTTTCCACGAAGAAGCTATTGCTACGTCTGGCATAAATAATGGTTATAGTATAGAGGAGTCAAAATTAAGAGTAGAAATTAGCATAGCCAACTGTGTATTTCTAACAAATATAGATTAAATGTAAATAATTAATCTCGATAAAACTTGTTTTTCACGAAAAAAAAATCTAAACTTCAATTCATTTTATAGCTAATATTTTTTGAAGCATTAGTAGGGTTTGTGAATAATTCCTTTTTAGCCCTCCCTGTGGGGAGGGTTGGGTGGGGCTGTAGCAAAAAATTATTCATAAACTATAGTAAGTACACAAATATTCAATTCTTTTTTATCAATTACTTCTTAATCATTTTTGCCTGTCATAAAGTTCTTATGAGATGGTAAAATTAAACTTCTTCTTTTATGTTACTATCGAACCATACAACACATGAAAGCATATTTGTACCTATCATTAGCAGCTATTTCTTACTTATCTACTACCTATACTGTATGTGGGCAAAGTACAAATCCTGATACTGTTAATACCGTTTTCAACGGTTCTGTGCAAGAAATTCTATCATTACCTGTCAGCAAAACAGGTAAGGTTTCTGTTGCTTCTAACGTCATCACAGACCAAGAAAAACAACCCGCCTCCGTAACCACCATTTCTTATGAACAACTCCGCAGTTCTGGGGCAAGAACTTTGTCGGAAGCCTTGATGTATTTTGTCCCCAATTATTTTGCCGTAGAAGACCAAGATGACGTAATAGCAGCCTTTAGAGGTTTGGCTGCCGACAATAACTCCAAAGTTTTATTGTTGATTAATGGTCAAAATATGAACACAGAGTTCTTTTGGGGACCTCCTGATGCTATTTTGAACAGTGCCGACTTTGAATATGTAGAAAAAGTAGAGGTGATTAGAGGTTCGGGTTCAGTAACTTTGGGGCAAGGAGCATTGTTAGGGGTTATCAACATCATCACAAAAAATGCCACTGCCCAAGACGGTAGCACCGCAGGCATTAATGCAACGTATGGTAAAAATGGTTTGTTCAATGCCTCTGCTTATTTACAAGCTAACTATAGAAGTTTAAAAAGTTTCTTTTATGTTTCAAGTATAACTTTTGATGGCGAAGAAATGAGGAGAGAAGGCTGGGTAGCCCAACAAGGGAATCAAGGCATAGGTGGAGGCAAAGTAGCAGACATGGGGCATCGCCTCAAACGCACAGATAATACAACTCTCCATGCGAATATTCAATACAAAGGCTTATCTTTTAGTGTAACACGCATAGGACAACGGAGAGATTTGTATAATTTTTACAGAGATAGAGATGTTTATGGGCAACAGTTGGTAGCTTTTGACGCAGGTTATACGACCAAAATATCGTCAAAAATCAGTAATAAAACAACAATTAGTTACATAGATGACAATGTTTCTCTATGGTCTGTAAAAGGCGTGGTTATGGGCGGAACAGCCGAACAACGGTACGGACTAAAAAGTGTATTTAATATAGACGAACTATGGAAAAATAACCGTTTGGCAGTAGGTATCGAGTCCCGACTATTTGCTATGGGGCAAAAAAATAAAGAAGGTAACAATTTCATTGCCAATGTGATAGGTACTTTTGATGCCTCCACAGCCAATACACAGTTGGTCATGGGGTATGAAAAGCAAGTCAATGTGTATAGTTTCTTTTTAGAAGACTTTTGGAGTGTGCATAAAAAATTAGATTTATTTGCTGCCTTCAGGTATGACAATCACCCTTTTTGGGGCAACAACATTACGCCACGTTTGGGGGCTATCATCAGTCCTACCAAAGACATTTTGATTCGTGCTACCTACCAAACAGGATTCAGAGGGGCAGTAGGCTTACACTATTCTGGTGGCTACCGCAGAGATGGTTTTTTACGAGCAGAAAACTATACGAAGGTACAAAACTCAAATATTCCAGTAGAACCTCTCAATCCTAATTCCCCAAAAGAAGGAAATATACCCAACAGTATACCCGAAACGATGCAAAGTTTCGAATTGGCGGTTACATACAAACGTAAGGATAATTTCAGAGTCAATGTCGTAGGTTTTTATTCATTGGTAAGTAATGTAATAGACGTAGGCGTAATTTACAGAGACCCCAAAGAATTTCCGATGGTCAATGTAGGTACAGATATAGCTGGTGATTGGAATGGCTATTGGTATTTTAAAAATACACCCGGTACTTTTGCCCAAATAGGCACAGAAATTACAGCCAACTATGACTACAAATGGTTAAAATTACAGGCTTCATATAGTTTGGTCAAGGTAGCCTCTGCCACCCAAGAACAAGAAACATTGGCTAAAAATGCCCAAAGTATGTACTTAGCTGCGGGGGAAGGCGGAAATGGTTTGTTTTACAAGGCATTCCCAGAACAAGCTATTAGGGCAAATATCAGTGTGCAACCTATCAAACCGTTGAACATAGCACTCAATAGTTTTTGGTATTCGGCTTGGTACTCCCCAATAGGTACAACGGCAGAAGGCGGTTGGGTCAATAATTTGGCGGTTCACTACAAAATTTGGGAGCAATTAGAGTTAGGAGTCATTCTCAAAAATTTTATGAATGAACAAGCCCTCTACCCGATGACCAGCAACGCAGGAGGTCCCGATGTTTCACCCGGTACGCCAGCGTGGGAAAGTAGAACCTATTGGGCTACTCTAAGACTAAAACTCTAAGTAAGATAAACTTTTCATAAGCAGATTGCGTTTGCTTTGTTGTGGATTTTTCCTAAATTTCATTTCAAACTTGATTCCAAGTAAGCAAAAAGGTGTAATCTTTTCAAAAGATTACACCTTTAACATTACATCTTTAAGACCACCAGTTATTTACTTGTAAGTAATTGGAAAAAATAAATGTACCACAGACTTTAGTCTGTAATCTCTTGATAATCAAAGAATCACAGACTAAAGTCTGTGGTACAATATTATCAATTAATTAGTTACTTTCACTTAATTACTTAGCACCAAAAATATTAGCTCTTTTTTGTTTCGCACTCAAAAAATCATTTACTCACTCTTTTGTAGTTCTAACAAACATTTTTTCAGGCTTTCTCGCCAATGTGGAATATTTACGCCAAATGTATTTTTAATTTTGCTTTTGTCTAAAACACTAAACTTAGGTCTGATGGCGGGTGTCGGATAGTCTGCTGTTGAAATTGGTTTTACAATAGTTTGATAATGAGCCAATTCAAAAATAGCATTCGCAAAGTCATACCAACTTGCAGTACCTTCGTTGCTGTAATGGTACGTACCAAAATAGTCCGCCAAACTCTGTTGGGCGTGGTGTGCTTGGTAGAGTTTTTCGGTGATACTCATAATGACTTTGGCTAAATCTCTGGCATAGGTGGGTGTGCCTATTTGGTCTGCTACAACACTTAGAAAAGGCTTTTCTTTGCCCAAACGCAACATTGTTTTTACAAAGTTATTGCCGTATTTAGAGTACAACCATGCAGTTCTTAAGATAACATGACAAGGACATTCGGTACTTACGGCTTCTTCGCCTTGCCACTTGGTTTTACCGTACACACTTATAGGGTTAGGTGTGTCGGTTTCGTTGTACCAATGATTTTTTAGCCCATCAAAAATAAAGTCTGTGGAAATATGAATGAGAATGGTGTTGTGCTGGTGGCAAGTTTGGGCTAATAAACGCACCGCAGTAGCATTAACGGCTTGGGCAGTGGCAGAGTCTGTTTCAGCCTTATCTACTGCCGTATAAGCTGCTGCATTGATACAAAATGAAAAATGATGCTTTTCAAACAAATTTTTAAGTTGTTGAGGCTGCGTAAGGTCTAACTGTTCCCTGTCCGTAAACAAAAAATTGCATTGTGGAACCATACCAATCAAGTCTTTCATTTCATTGCCTAATTGCCCGTTAGCTCCTATAATTAGAATGTTGTCTGTCATATTTGGGGTAGTTCTAAAAGATTAATATAACAAAAAGACAATAGACAGTAGCTATTTGCAAGCAATTTTGTGTTTTGCAAAGCCCTTTGTTACAAAAACAAGTTCAAATATAGGTTTTAATAGCAAATTCAGTAGAAAAGTAACTGTTTTTATGTTTGACTATACTGATAGATGTTACACGGTTTAAAGTTCGGTGGTAGGATTCCAAAATAATTTCTCAAAATCTTGGACAGTATCTTCAATGACTAACACACCTTCACTTGCTAATAATTCTTGCATTTGGTTGGGCGTAGCAAAATGGTGTTTGCCTGTGAGCCTACCCAACTTGTTCACAACTCTGTGTGCAGGTACATCTGGATAGCTATGTGCTTGGTTCATTGCCCAGCCCACCATACGAGCAGACTGTTTGCTGCCCAAATACGCTGCAATAGCCCCGTAAGAGGTTACTTTTCCGTAGGGAATAAGTTTGACCACTGCGTAAACATCTTCAAAAAAAGTAGTTTGCATGATTTTTTATATAAATATGTAAATACAAGTATTGTTTTTATACAAAAATTATTGATATTTTTCATTAAAACTTTGATGTTAGGACAAACAGTTCTCCAAAGAACTTTTAGTCCTATGTTATTATAAAAAATAGGTGTGTTTTTATTAAACACACCTATAAATACTATGTTTCTACACAAAAGTAAAGAGAGTATTTGGGTTTTTAGCTACAGTGATGTAACAAATATAATTAAAGCAAAATTTAAAATACAAGCAATGATTGGTATAAATTTTTTAAAATCTTTGAAAAGTACAATTTGTATTAGAAAAGTACAATTTTTTAAGCCATTTACTACCAAAATTAAGGGCTTGTTACCTCTTGGAGATAACAAGCCCTTTGTAGGACTATAAAAATTCTCTTGTTACTATTTTTGCCCTATGATAATTTTATCACCTTCTTTCACAGTGCTGGTTTCACCCATTTTGTTCCAATCACGCAAATCATAGACAGAAATATTGAACTTGCGGGCAATGGAATACAAGGTGTCCTCTTTGCCTACGGTGTAGTAGCTTACGGTTTCTACAGCAGGCGAAGCCGTTTGTGGTGGTGGCAAAATTTGCTTGTTTTCTTTCAAGAAATACTTTTTGCCTTCCTCCAACTTCTCTGTTTCATAAGGTAACTTATTGAGCAATTTAAAGTCGATAGTGTTTATTCCAAATCTTGTGCAAACGTCTTGCAGCCTTTCTCCAGCTTGTGCATAATAGTAGTTCGGTACTTCTTCTTGTGGAATAGTGCCTGTAGTAGCTTCGCTGCGACCAGCCTGTGGCGGTGGCAATCTGTCATTTTGCGTATTTACGGTTGGTGTAGGTAAATTCAAACGTGCCGTTTCGTCTATGATTAGCACATCTCCTTGTTTCAAGACATAGTTTTGCTCCAAATTATTCCACTCATACACCTGTGCCAACGTAATGCCGTATTGGTCTGCAATGACTTGCAAAGTTTCGCCTTGCCAAGCTGTGTGCATTTTAGGTTTAGCCACTCTCCAAAGTTGTTGCCCTTCTTGCAATTTACTGTTGCGAGTAAGGTTGTTCCACTTCAAAAATTCATCTAAAGGAATTTTATGAAAGGCTGCAATTTCATACACCGTTTCGCCACTTTGTACGATATGATAACGGTCTGTATAAAACTTGTCGTATTGTGGCAACTCCACACCCAAATCTCCCTGTACTTGTAGGTCTGTACCTGTTTTCAAGGGTTCATTTTTATCTAATTTATTCCAAGCTATCAAGTAACGGTAATCTACATTGTACTGTTGGGCAATGGTATAAAGATTTTCGCCTTGTCCAACGGTGTGCATACCTGCCGTAGTGTTGCTTGCCATAGGTGGTGGCATAGTTTTGTTGTAATTTGCCAACTCCTGCGGACTTGGAGCTATTGCCCCTTCAGTCAATTTAATAGGCGTACCCAAAGGCAAAGCTGCGTCTTCGTCTGTAATATTATTATACGTTTTCATGTATAAATAATAGTCATACCCAGCTATTGGCTTTTTGTTGTACTTTTTCGCTATGGTTTTCAGGTTTTCATTTGGTTGCGTTACAATGTGAATGTCTGTAAACGGCTGTGCTGCTTCAGGCATCACTGTAGGCGTTGGCGTAGCTGTGTTGTTGGCTTTATCTGCTACTGCCACACCATTTTCTTGTGGAACAGCCGTAGTGGGATTAGCCGTTTGTGGCGGTGGCAACAAAGCATCTTCATTCACTTTCACGCCATTGTTAGCTGCATTTACCGACTTTTTCAATGCGTTTTGTAATTCTTGGTAAGAAGGCATTACAGCATCTTCGCCTATTTTAACGGCAGTCCCTACACCCAAAGGTTTCGTAGCATCAGCCACATTATTCCATTGCTGCATATAATTGGTGTACGGAGTTCCCATCACAGTTACAGGCAAACGCAATTTTTGTGAAATACTTGCCAATGTTTCGCCTTCTGTTTTGACCAAATAGATGTCTTGTGCCAAGAAAGGCTGTTCTGCCGTATTCAAATTCTTTTTCAAGGGTTCATTTTTGATAGAAGGCAAGGCAGTTGGGGCTGCTGTAGCCGTTGGTACGCCCATTTTGTCTATTAATAACACATCATTAGGCTTAAGCAAAGGTTTGTTTACGTCCAACTTGTTCAAAGTAGCCAAATCTTCTACTTTTACACCGTACAAGGCAGCTATTTTGGTCAAAGTTTCGCCACTTTTTACGGTATGCGTAAAGTTTTTACGCACTATCAACTGTTGCCCAACGGCTAATTTTACATCTACCTTAGACAAGTTATTCCATGTGTAAATACTATCTTCGGGTGTCTTGTAAAGTTTTGATAAACCATATACATTATCACCCAACTGCACAATATGAATACGATTGCCAATTAGTTTCGGTTGTGCGTTGATAGCTTGGTCTAAATCCCCTTTTACTTTCAACACCTCTCCTTCTTGTAGTTTTTGGTTTTCGTCTTTAATGTTGTTCCAACGCAACAAATAACGGTAGTCTGTTACGCCTGTTTTTTTGGCAATCGTATAAAAACTATCTCCTCTTTGAATCACATACGTATTCTCTTTGTAGTCGTCATAACGTACCTCTTTGATGGCTGCCGAAGTTACCGCACCTGTAGTATTTGCAGGTGTAGAGTTTGTATTGTTAGTTGAATTACTTTGCAAAGCTGCTGTGATAGCTGCTGGCGAAGGTTTTACGGCAGCATTTGACAACAAAATAGCCATACCTTTCATATAAGGCGTATTTTCGTCTATACCCATAGCAGGATTTACTTGTTGGTAATAGTTGTAAATGTCCATATCCAAGTTTTTACTTTTCAATAAGACCAAGAAATTACCTTTGTCATTCGGGTAAAACTTCTTTGCTATTTGTCCCAAAGTTTCTCCATCTTTTTCTACTATATACACACTGTCTTTCAAAAACGGCTGTGGGTTGTCATTTTTTGCTTTCCCAATATCACTTAAAATCGTAGGCTCTACGTCTGTTGGTTTGTTAGGTATAGGGTTAGTGCTAGTATTTTTAGCCTTGCCAATATCACTTAAAATCGTAGGTTCTACGTCCACAGGTTTGCGTACAGGCTCCAACACCATCGGCTTTTTAGCCTGTGTAGTGTCTGGTGGCGTAGTTGTGTTGGCAGTCATTGGCACTGTGTTCGTATCGCCACGCATTGCATCGGCAGAAGTATAGCCTTGTTTTGCATTTTTAATGAGCAAAGTCTGACCTACTTTTAAATTATTGTCTGTCAGTTGGTTATCTACAATAATGTCTTTGTGCGAAACGCCATATTTACGGGCAATAGCAAACAAACCTTCTTTGGCTTGTACCTTGTGCGTAACAGTTGTGCCTTGTGCCGTAGTTTGCGTAGTAGCTGTAGCCGTTGGCAAACTTGTATTTTGTGTAGCAACAGATGTGTTATTAGCTGGTGTATTCGTGTTATTGGGGTTTGTAGCTACTTGCGGGCTTGTATTATTCACTTGTCCGTTGTTAATAGGCTGTTGTGTAGTCGTGTTATTTTTAGCCACAGCGTTGTCTGTTTTAGCTACTTCTTTCCGCCCAATAATCAAATTTTGTCCTTTGTCCACATTAATTTCATTGGGCAAATTGTTCCAAAAACGCAAAGAGTCTATTCTTAAACCAAAATTAGCTGCTACTTCGTATATCGTTTCTTCATCTTGTACTTTGTAGTATTTAAAATTTGAGTCATTTGTTACCATTGGACTTGTAGGCAAAGTAGGCATTGCATCTTTCGGCATAATTTCCACTTTGGTTTCCTTCGGTCTTTGTTCTTGTAACCACAACTTACGACCTTCCAATGGCTGTTCGTTAGGTAACAGACGGTTGTAATACGCCAATTTTTCTACTTTCATACCGTATTTTTGGGCTACAGACCAAAAAGTTTCGCCTTTAGCTATGTTGTGAAACGGCGTATAGGCTCTGTCTTTTTTGTCTTGCAAATAATAAGGCATACCTTTTAGCAAAGTATCTTTTTCTTTGAGGTCATTGTATTTCAAAAATTTCTTGACCTTCAAATCATTGATACTTGCCATATCTACGGCAGCTCCTTTGTCTGTAGTGGCTATGGTGTTGTCATTCATTACTACCGCCTCCAGACCATTGGCTACCACTATTCTATATGTCCTGTCATTGATATTGACTGTTCTTTTTTCTATCAAAATCGGAAAGTCTTTGGGTATATTGCTCACGTTGTTATCGGCAGAGCCATTGGTCATACGCAACATATCTTGTATGGTAGCTTTGTTATTGTCTGTTACAGGCAAATAAACCACATAGTTTCTTTCTGTAGGCACACTTTCAGCCATTAACCACGCATTGTACGTTTTCAATGCTTCTACAGACAATCCAAATAATTTGGAAATGTCCTCGATGTTTTGCCCTTTGGTTTCTTTGTATTCCAACAAACTAATACTTTGTAAGTTGTGTGTCCACGTATTTTGTTGAAAGGCAATCATCAATGCCAATAAATCCAACATTTTTTCAGGAGTTTTGTCATTGATTTGTAGTTGCGTTGCACCTTTTTCTGTATCGGGGCTGTTGCGGGCTACGTCCATGAAAGAAGTATGAAAAGACAATGCCGTATTCCACCAATTTCTCAGGGTGTAATTGTCTTCGCTAAATCTTTTGGCAATGGCTTCTGCTGCTAAACCAATGTGCCTTCTTTCATCAACTTTTTTGTTAATGACCAAACCTAAACGCCACTCATCTACTTGTGTGCCTGTTAGTTGCCACAAACCTATTTTGTCTTTGTAGGTTGCTTTGCCCATAATTTGCAGTAAATTACTTTGTTGTACTGCCAAAAAAGCCATTTCTTCGGGTATGTTGTATTGTTTAAAGGCTTTTAACAAAATAGGGAAGTAGCTGAACTTTCGTTCTTGTAGGGCATTCAAATAGTTGGCATCTTGTTGCCATGTTTTTACTTTTTGGGTCAATCTATCTTGAACTTCGGGCTGAATGAGCAATTCTAAATTGGCAAAAGTAAACTTGGAAGGGATTTGTTGCCCATAACTGCTGTAAAATAGCAAGAAAAGGGCTACCAAAAAAACTGTTTTTTTCATAAGTCATTTGTTTATGGTATGCTTCATCATCACGTTTAAAGTGGGTATAAAATATCCATTAAATAAGGCAAAAACTATGCTGAAAATCAAAAACATAGCTAATCATGTTCATTAACAGTAATTTACGAAAAAGCCTTGCTTTTGCAAATATTTTTACACAAAACTACACACTAAAACTAATTACTTAGCTGTAGCTACGGACTTCAGTCCGTAATTAATTTTACCTTTTACTACGGACTGAAGTCCGTAGCTACAGTAGAGCTAATTTTACTTGTATTTAAAAATAGACAAAGACATGAATTAACAAATTTGCCTAATAAGTGTTAAGTTTGCAGCAAAGAGGCTAACAACTATGAATACACTGAAAAACCATTGGAATATTCGCACTGAACTCTTATTAGGAGAAGAAAAATTAGAAAAATTACGCAACTCTCACGTATTAATTGCAGGTTTGGGCGGTGTTGGGGCTGCTGCTGCCGAAATGATAGGCAGAGCTGGCGTAGGCAAAATGACTATCATTGATGCCGATTCGGTGGAGCAAAGCAACCGCAACCGCCAATTAGGGGCGTTGATTAGTACAGATGGTATGCTAAAGGCAGAAGTTTGGGAAAAAAGGCTTAAAGACATTAACCCAGACGTGCAACTGAATGTAGTAGCCAAGTACCTCAAAGACGAGGAAATTCCTGCCATAGTTACTGCCGAAAAATATGACTATATCATAGATGCCATAGACACGATAGCACCCAAATTGTTTTTGATTTATCATGCTATTCAAAATAAAGTGCCGATTGTAAGCTCTATGGGAGCAGGTGGCAAAATAGACCCTACACAAGTACGCATTGCAGACATTTCGGACACACATAACTGTAAATTGGCGAAGTGTGTGCGAAAACGCCTCAAACATTTTGGTATTCAGAAAGGGCTTACAGTGGTGTTTTCACCAGAAGATATAGACAAAGAAAAATTGATTATTACAGACGGTAGCCGTAATAAAAAGTCTTTGATTGGTACAATTTCGTATTTACCTCCAATTTTTGGGGCTTTTTGTGCTTCTGTAGTGATTCGCAGATTGGCGGGTGAAGAAGTGGCTTATAGTGTTTAATATTTCCTTCATTTTATATTATGACAAAACTTAAAAACGACCTTTTGTTGCGTGCAGCCAAAGGCGAATATACAGAAAGAACTCCTGTGTGGCTAATGCGACAAGCAGGGCGTATTTTACCCGAATACAGAGCTGTGCGTGAAAGCCTTAATGGTTTTATAGATTTGGTGAAAAACCCTGAAAGAGCAGCCGAAGTAACGATACAACCTGTGGATATTTTGGGTGTAGATGCTGCCATCATTTTTTCAGATATTTTGGTGATTCCAGAGGCAATGGGCTTGCCGTATGAAATGCAGGAAAAAAAGGGACCTAATTTCCCAAAAACCATACAAACCGCAGCCGATTTACAACAACTAAAAGTCGCAGATGCAGCCTCAGATTTGGGCTATGTAGCCGAAGCCATACGCATTACCAAAAAAGAACTGAATGGTAGAGTGCCTTTGATTGGTTTTGCTGGTGCGCCTTTCACTATTTTTACGTACATGGTCGAGGGCAGTGGTTCTAAAACTTTCTCGAAGGCACGCAAGATGATGTACCAAAATCCTACACTTTCGCACCAACTCTTACAGATGATTACAGACAGTACGATTTTGTACTTGAAAGAACAAATTAAGGCGGGGGCAGACATTGTGCAGATTTTTGACTCTTGGGCAGGTATTTTACCTCCACAACAATACGAAGAATTTGGGCTGCGTTATATCTCTCAAATTTGTGATGCTATTCAGGAAGTTCCCAAAACTGTTTTTGCAAAAGGGGCTTTCTTTGCCAGAAAATCTATAGCAAATTTGGCTTGTGATGTCATTGGTTTGGATTGGAACATGGACGCAAAAGAAAGCAGACAACTCATAGGTGAACAGAAAACATTGCAAGGAAATTTAGACCCTTGCGTATTGTATGCTCCTTATGACGTGATTCGCAAAGAAACCAAACAAATGATAGACGACTTTGGTAAACACCGCCACATAGCTAATTTGGGGCATGGTGTGTACCCAGATATTGAGCCAGATAAAGTGAAATGTTTTATTGAGGCAGTGAAGGAATTTAGCCAAAAGTAATTCTTATAATATCACTGGACAAAAATATAAAACTTTTAAAATGAGAGGCTTAGTTTTACTTTTAAGTGTACAAAGACAAAAAAGTAGCTAATGCACTCTCATCTCCACGAATTTATCTCAAAAAACACTGCTATTTCAACTTGTATATTTGGGGGCTTCTCTATAAAGAGGAGTATCCTTTTGGAAACAGCATTTTATTGCTCTTACACGATTCCTTGACTTAATCCATTTTTAAATCCGAACAAGGAAGAGTTGTTATACCAATTATAAGTAGTATTTAGTTCAATGTGTAAAGATGTCATCTTTTTACGAGTCTGAAACCTTGCAAGTTTACTGTTTTTACAAAAGATGACGAACTGTCTTGAAAAACAAGCAAAAAGTGAAAAATTTATTCATTTTTTGCTTGTACCATTTTCGCCAAATTGTAGCCATTTTCAAAT
>CANGYA010000111.1 GCA_947457925.1 Cytophagales bacterium
CTACGTTTTTTGAGATAAATTGGCGAATATGAGAGTGCATTAGCTACTTTTTTTGTCTTGGTAAACTTAAAAGTAAAACTAAGCCTCTCATTTTCAAAGTTTTATGGAGTTTTGTCTAGTAATATTAGTTTCACTATAAGTTTTTAAAGCACGACCCTACAAAAGATTACAACTTTTTTACCCATATAGCATTCCTTGTTATGCACTACTTTTGAGTCGATGAATAACTTGATAATCTTAGTAGTTTTACCTAACATTCTTGCTTAAACCTCTCAAAATAAGCCTTTTCCAACATTTCTCTGTCGTCGGGGTGAGCTATATGTAACAAGGCTTTGGCTCTTTGCGATAAATTTTTGCCAAACAAATCTACTTTGCCGTATTCTGTTACTACGTAATGTACGTGAGCCCTTGTTGTTACTACACCTGCCCCTTGTTTCAAGAAAGGTGTAATTCGAGATACTCCTTTAGCGGTTCGGCTGGGCAAGGCTATAATCGGCTTACCACCTTGCGAAAGTGCTGCCCCTCGCATAAAATCCATTTGTCCACCCACACCCGAAAATTGGTAAGTGCCAATAGAGTCTGCACAAACTTGCCCCGTCAAATCTATTTCCACAGCACTATTGATAGCTACAACGTGAGGATTTCTGCGAATCACAGCCGTATCATTCACATAATCTATGTCTAAAAAGGCAAAAAATGGGTTGTCATGCACATAATCATACAATTTTTTTGAGCCTAAAGCAAAACCTGTAACGACTTTGTAAGGGTGTATGCGTTTATATTTGTTTGTTACTACACCTTTTTCTATCAAATCTATAAGTCCATCAGAAAACATTTCGGTATGAATCCCCAAATCTTTATGGTTAGTCAAACATTTCAACACTGCATCAGGTATAGCCCCAATTCCCATTTGTAAGGTACAACGGTCATCTATCAACTCCGCCACATATTCGCCTATTTTGAGTTCGGCAGCCGTTACATTTTCGCCAAATGCAGCCGTATGTAAGGGCGTATCCACGTACACCATCGCACTAAAACGGCTGATATGCACCATGCCATCGCCATGTGTGCGAGGCACTTGCAGGTTTACTTGGGCTATCACTATTTTGGCACTATTTACAGCACTGCGGGCTATGTCCACAGACACCCCCAAAGAACAAAATCCGTGTGCATCTGGCACAGACACCTGCACCAATGCCACATCTAAGGACAAAATTTGATTACGGAACAATTCAGGAATATCACTCAAAAAGATAGGCACATAGTCGCCTCGTCCTTCTTTGACAGCTTCTCGCACACTTGCCGACACAAACAAGGAGTTAATAAAAAAACTCTCTTTGTATTCAGCTTTAGCAGGAGCTACTTCGCCATGCAGCGTAATAGACACTAATTCTACATTTCGCAAACGGTGGGCTTGTTGTGCCAACGCATTGAGTAAATAGGTGGGAGTCATGGCACTACCTTGCACAAAAACTCGTTGCCCCGACTGAATGACACTAAGGGCTTCTTCGGGACTTACATACGTGATACTTTTCATTGTTTGAAGTTTGTTGGTATTTATCTATAATTGAGTAATCTTAAGTTACTAAGTTAGCATAATAAAATGATTTTTACCACTAGCAACTCTTAAAATAAAGCACAATACGCATGAGTGAGTAGGTATTTTTGAAATAGAAAAATGACCAAAACGATACGAAGAAAATTAGAAACCCTGAACAGCCTATCCCAAAGGGTGATTAATCTCATTTTTTAGTTTGTCATTTACAATAAAATAGCCCTCGAACAACAGTTCAAGGGCTAAGTCATAATCAAATCAGTAAGCTATGCGTTTTGTGGATTTGTCCACTCTATAAAACCTTCTGTTTCAAACTCATCTTTACTTGCAAAAAAGTCCGACTTTTTCTTCGTTTTTAAGGCACTGATACGGCATACTTCAGAGCAATAACGGCTGTGTTGGTTAGTACGGGTGCTGGCTTTTCCGCAGTAGTCGCAGTTGAAGTAAATCACGTTATCATCGTCTTCTTCATACACTTTGCTTGCCGAAAAACTAAACTCCTCTACTTCTTTTTTGGCTGTTGAGTAAGTGGTTTGGGGTTTTTCTTGTTTTTTTTCTTTATTTATTGATTCATTTTTTATTTTTTTTTCCGTAAAATCTTGTTCCTCAACAATTTGCTGAATAGGTGCTTTTCTTTCTGTAAAAACTCTGGGTGTAACAGGCTTTGCTTGTGCCACAGGTGGCTGTGCGTTTACCTTTGTCATTACCACAGGTTTAGGCGAAATGGTAGCTGCTGCATTTTTGACCACTACCTTTGTTTTGCCTACAGGTTTGGTGTTGCGTTTACGTTTTTGTGCGTGCAGGCTACAAGTTCTTGAGCAATACTTCGCATTTTTGCGTTTCGTTTCAAACTCCTCGCCACATTCCTCGCACTCCTTTTCATAGATTACTTCTCTGTCGTCCTCCTCTTCCTCTGGAATAATGTCTTTTTGGCGTTTGTCTGCCATTGTGTAGTGGCGTTTTCGGCTACTTACCGTTTCGTTGGCGTGTTGCAAGGCTGCACGTTGGCGGTGTTTACGGCGGATTTCCTGCAATAAAGCCTCAATATGTTCTGTTTCTTCGTCTGTATCCTCCACATAGTAGCCATTCGCGTCTGTTTGTGCTATCAAGTGTGTAGTGTACGCCACCAACAAAGGCAACAAACCACTTAGAATAATGACCACAAAATTCACCTCACTCATTTGTTCCCACTGCCAAGAAAGTTCCATTCGACTATACACCGAAAACGAAATCACACAAGTTAATAATGCTAAAAACCACGAAAGTACCGTTTGACGGCGAATCCCAAAAATGACGATACATAACAACAAAAATGCACTTAATAAGACTGCAAAAATGTGGTTAAATGCCCCCCAATCTGGTCTATATTGTAACATAAACCGAAAAAACATGGCTTGGAAGTTGCTAAACTCTACGCCTAACCCGATGCTGAGTATCAAACTCAAGCCCAAGTTATCTTTTAGTTTTGCATAAAAATCTTTCATGGCTTACAAGTATTAATGGTGTGGTGGTGTGTTAATTTCTCATAGCAAAAACCATCTTGTGGGGTGGTTTTGATAGAACAAAGGTAGTCAATAAAAAATGAAATTCAAGTTTTTGAGCTAAAATATTTAATTAAATATTTTAGTCTTCCTTAAATAACAGATTAGCAATTACTTAACTATTTACAAGCAAATTTTATTGACAGCTAAACCAAAAAAAAGGTGTAATCTTTTTAAAAGATTACACCTTTTCAGGCTACATCAAAAGATGTATAATAAATTACATCACAACAGCTACCATTTTTTGTTTCCAGAACTTCTCAGGGTCTGTAATTTTGATAATTACATCACCACCGTTTTGGATTACCTCGTAGCCTTCACGTTTCGGGATAACTGTGGTATTTTTAGCTTTTCCAGCTCCTGCATTAATTTCTTTCAAGTACCGTTTGTCGCCTTTTACAAAAGCACCTTCGTTAGCACCCGCAGCAATACCGTCCAATTTGTTGAATAAACCTCTTGTATCTACTACGCCTTTTTTCTCTAACTCTTTTTTCGTGCCTACCACATAGTACACCGCATTGAGTTGGTCTGTAGTTGCTGTTAATTCTTTTTCTCTTTCTTCTTTTTGTGCAACAATCGTAGCATTAACCACTTTCAAATCTTCTACTTCTTTTTGTAGAGAAGTTACTTGAGTTTTCAAGTCATTGATAGTGTTGTCTTTGTCTGTGATTGATTTTTGCAATTCATCTACAAATCTTTGTAGTTCAGCATTTTTCTTGTCAGAATCAGCCAGTTTTTTCTGTAAAGACGCAATTTTTTGCTTGTTTTGAGCCAATAGTTTCTCTAATTGAGCAAAACTTTCGTCAATCGTTACACTACCTTCTTTGCCAGACATGGTTTTAGCACGTAGCTTTTCAGTAGCTTGGCGGATACGTTCTTCTCTTGCACGCATAGAGTCCAAGTTTGCATATAGCTCGTCCATTTCTTTGTTCATGCTGGCGATATACAAACTGTCTTTCTTCTGTGCTGCCGAAAGTTCTGTGTTTTGGTCTTTGAGTTTCTGTACTTCTTCGTTTGAAGCACCACAACCTACCATAAACAAGCTCGCCGCCAAAGGCAAGGCTATCATAAAATGACGGATTTTCATACGATTTCTATTTTTAAAAGGGGTAAAGTTGATACTTCTACATTGCAAATGTAGTAAAGTGTGTGAAATATACAATATTAAACTTGTGATTCTAAGAAGCCAAGACGTATTTTAAATAGAAGTTTTGACTACTTTGCTTGTAAAACGCACAATCATTTAGCTATTTTAGTTTTTATTTGAAAATACTTGTATGCAAACACAAAATCCTGTGGACAAAATCAAAGCTCAATTCGTGATGGTAGTTGGTTTTTTGGTGCTTAGCTTTGTTTTTAAGACATATCAACCTTATTTTATTTATTTGGCAACGGGTTTAGGGCTTGTTTTTTTGCTGTTGCCTCCTGTGGGGGAATTAATTTTGAAACTTTGGTTCAAAATAGCCGAAATATTGGGTTGGATAAACTCTCGTGTGATATTGACTTTGGTATTTTACCTTTTTCTGTTTCCTTTGGCAGTTTTGTTTAGGCTTTCTCAAAAAAATCCTTTACAACTCAAAAAAACACCTGAATCTCTATTCACTACTCGCAACCACCAATACGAAGGCAAAGATTTAGAAAATATTTGGTAAGAAAATTTTTGTACGATTGCCAAGTTCTTTGATTATTGGCAATCGTACAAAAGTTTTATCTGTACTTAATCTTATAAAGCACCCAACCTTTTACCTTACGTTGTGCCACACGCATAATCAAGTTGGCTTGTTCATAAAAGTAAAAATCTGCTCCATTGCAGCCCACTATATAAGAAGGTTGTCCGTATTGTTGCGTTAGTTTTTCCACATTGTCGTTTAATACAATGCCTCTTGCGGTATTGCCAACATAATTGGGGGCAGTCATTAACAAAAACAAATCTTTGTCAAAGAGTTTTATTTTCAGCTTTTCGCAACTGCCTTCTTTTTGGCTGCTTATTTTTACCGTTTTATTGTTGTCGTTTACGGTCATTTCTTGGTCAAAAACAGTTTTTTGGCTGCTTTCGGTTATATTTTGTTGGCAGATTTTCTCCAAATTAGGGTTGATGTGCATCGTTTTTTCTTGATTGTTTTCTGTCCAAGACTGCACCCAATCTGTTAGCCCTTTCCAATCCGTTACCCAATTCATCATTTTGTCTGTCCAAGAAGATTTCATTTGTTTATACAATTCGTAGTTGTATTTGGCTAAAGTAGCTTTTTTGCTTACGGCTTGCTCAAAATCTTTTTCGGCTTGTTCCCATTGGTTGCTGCGAACTCTGGCAATGGCACGTATTAGATAGGCATTTCCCGAAAAAGTTATATTTTGTTCATGACACAAAGTTTCTGCTTCGTTCATTGTCCCAATGGCTAATTCATAGTTGCCTTCTAAGGCATAAATACACGCCAAATTGATATAAGCCGTTAAGTAGTTGGCATCTAACAAGATAGCACGTTTCAAATGCTGTTTGGCTTCTTTCAATAATTCTCGTCTGCGTTGCAATTTGGCTTGTTCGGTATTGCCACCGCCAGACCTTTCTGTACCTGCTCGCAGTCTTGCCACCGCATCAAATTCGTAGGGATAAGCAAAGTACAATTCTTCGTTATTAAATAATTTGCTGGCTTGGTTAATGCGAATCGTTGCCAAATTGTTGTAAATATCTCTACTTGGAAATTTTTGCAGCAAATATTCAAAAGCTATGGCTGCGTCATCATATTGTTTTTGCAAGTATAAAATTTCGCCTACATTTAGCACCGTTGTAATTTGGCTCAACTCCGTAATGGCGGTAGTTGCCGTAGCAATTCTTTCTTTTTTGGAAGGATAACCGTCTAAACTTTCAGGCAATTTGTATTCTTTGTAAATCAAATCTAACATTTGGGGCAATAATTGAAAAGTTTTGTACCCCGCCAAATAGCCGTAGAACAGCCCGTAATAATCTGCTTGCGACTCTAAACTTACTTTGTCTTGTTTGCTCAATGCTTTTCCGCCTGTATTCGCATCTACCAAGCCCATCATGCCTGTCATACCAATTGAAAAAGAGTGTTTTTCAAACAAATGAGCCAATTCATGCCCAACAATACACGCCAACGCATCTAAGGAATCTTTGCCGAAACGTCTGCTCAAATCATAGATTTTCTCGTCTATATAAATAGTCGGGATAGGCGTATTTTTAAATTGTGCAATGACTTGTTTGCCGTTGTCCACACTATACACTACCAAATGCGGAGTTTTGATTTGGCGACCATGTGCTTCGGTAATTTTTTGGCAAATGTCCCGAATCGCAACGTATTTGTAATGCGTAGAAGGCAGTGTTTCTGCAAGCACCGAAACAGCCCAACAACAAGCCAATAACACCAAAAAGGGACGTAAAACAGACGATAACATAGCAAAAACGGTTTGGTAAGCTGATAAAACGATACGAAAGGTACAAAAAAATAGGGTAATTACCAATTGATGACTAAAATGTTGAAATGTAACTTATCTTATTTTTATTTAAAAGTATGCTTGTGAATCACTCTTTTTTGTGTAACTTAGTTAAATTATTTCTTATGAATTTCGTTGCTTTAGACTTTGAAACGGCTAATTATTTACGGACAAGTGCCTGTGCCTTGGGGGTGGCAGTGGTACAAGACAGTAAAATTGTGGCTACTCGTGAGTGGTTAATCAAACCAGAACCTTCGTTTTTTCAGTTCACCTACATTCATGGCATTACTGAATATGACGTGCAAGATGCTCCGACTTTTCCCCAAATTTGGCGAGAACTCAAAGACATTATAGATTACCAAACCTTAGTAGCTCATAATGCAAGTTTCGACATGGGAGTTTTGCGGGCATTGTTCCAACATTACGATTTAGTAGCCCCAAAATCTCAATACCATTGTTCTCTGCAAATTGCCAAACGTACTTGGCGAAACCTATCTGCCTATAACCTTAAAGCAATGGCAGATTTTTTGAATGTAGAACTCCAGCACCACAACGCCCTGAGTGATACGTTGGCGTGTGCCAACATTATATTAGCTGCGGGGCAACATCTCCAAACAAACAACCTTATAGATTTACGTCATAAACTTAGCATTAAAATCAAAGACTTATAATGTACGCACACCGTTCAGGAATTATTCTGCCTGCCTTATTTCCTAACTTTACTTGGAAAAAAAACACGCAAGCAAAAGAAATTTATTTGACTTTTGATGATGGTCCTGTACCCATTGTAACGGAATTTGTGCTGGAACAGTTAGCTATTTACAATGCTAAAGCTACTTTTTTTTGTGTAGGCGACAACATTGTGAAACACCCCAATATTTTTGATAAAATTTTGGCAGAAGGGCATAGCATTGGCAACCATACGTTCAATCATCTCAACGGTTGGAATGTAGATGATGCCGAGTACCTACGCAATGTGGAACTGTGCCAAAAAACCATTCTCCAATATGCCCAACAAGACACCACACTCTTCCGCCCTCCTTATGGTAAGTTGTCGGCTGCCCAACGGCGGAGTTTATTGCCAAATTATGAAGTGGTGATGTGGACGGTACTTTCAGGGGATTTCGATACGCAACTTGATGAGGTTACTTGTTTAGAAAAAAGTATTTATTGTACGGAAAAAGGGGCAATTATCGTGTTCCATGACAGCTACAAGGCAGAAAGAAATTTGCGGTATGCCTTGCCTTTTTACCTCAAATTTTTTGCAGAAAAAGGCTATACTTTTAAACAATTAGCTATGGGACAAGCCGAAAAATATTAATTGCACTGTGATTAAGTAAATGGACAAAATAAATTGCTATTTTTTATTTTTCTTGGTGAATTTGTGTCCTTGTGGTTCATTTACAAGTAATTAGTTAAAACTATTTTCCCTTCAAAAAACTCTCCAACGCATCTAAGTGTAGGGTAAATGCTGTTTTTCCTACTGTAGTGGCAAAGTACGTAGTGTTGGGTTTTCTACCAATAAATTGTTTGTTTACGCCAATATAGCCTAATTCTTCTAAGGCTTTCAGATGACTTGCCAAATTGCCGTCTGTTAAAGACAATAGGTCTTTCAGACGGTTGAAATCAACCGTTTCATTGACGATGAGGATAGACATAATGCCCAAACGGGCTTTACTTTCAAATGCTTTGTTGAAATTTTCAAGCAAGGTAAATCTTGTTTTAAGTCGTAAAAATAGTTGTAGTTGTATATTTGCCTTTAGGCGAATGAGTAGTTCATTGCAAAATAACTATTAGAGTTTATGAATAATTTGTATAACAGACTTTAGTCTGTTTTTAAGTATTTGAAAATCAATAGCTTGTACAGACTAAAGTCTATGCTACAACAATTATTCATAAACTCTATTATTCATCTTTTAATTTAACTGACCATTCGCCTGAAGGCGAATATACAGTTGTTAGCCAAACAATTACAAAATTCGTAATTCGTAATTCGTAATTTAAAATCAAATTCTATTTATCATATTTTACATACATATACCAACCGTACAAGATATGTAAAACACCAAAGCCAACTGCCCAAAAGAACAAGCCTAAGCTACCATAAAAAGCATTGAGAAGCCCCAAAATAATTTCGAGATAAGCTAAATACACAATGTCCTTAAAAGTATATTTACTTGCATTGAGCAACGCCATACCATAGAAAATTAACATAGTAGGGGCTATCAAACTGTAAAGATGATGCACCAATAAAGCAACACAGAACACGCCACCTGTGGCTAAGGGTATGCCCAAACTCAATAAGAGTTGCCATACGGTTTTGTCCCAAATTTTTTGCCCTGTTTTTTTACTTTTACGCACAGAAAAGAAAACCGAAGCAGCCAAAGACAAGACCAAAATCACCAAAGCATTGATGATACAGAACTGCACAAAACTACTGTCTTGTGTAGGAGCTGCACTTGTATAGCCTGTGGACTGTTGCCAATGCTGTCCCATTCGCCAATAGGCTAAGGCTGCCCCGATAAGAGCAAAAATACCCGCCGAAATGCCCGATAATCCACTTAGAGAAATAAATCTTGTAGATTTTTGCATCAAGTCCCTAATTTCTGAAAGTGTTTTGAGGGAATCTCCTGTCTGTTTATCCATACTGAAACTTCGTAAAAGTGCTTTGATATGCAAAGTTATAGCATCTTTGACTGAAAAGGAATAGATTGGATTAAAAACATTAGAAAATTATCCTTCAAACCGAATTTCATAAGCACACTTTTGAGATTACAAATTTCGCAAAAACATTTTCGTTTGTCTTACATATTTTACAAATAAATCAATAAATTAGCTTTAAAATTATTAATATTGTAAATATTTAAAAATATTATTGAAAAATTTGCAAAATAAAAACCAATCTACTAATATTGTAATGTCAAACAAGGACAACCCCACAATTTCCCCTTCGGGGGTTAGGGGGCTACAATGTAAGGTGATGAAACTGGCAGCCATGCCCTCCTATCTCGGGGGTGAGGACTACGGAAGAAAGTAACAAAGGGGGTTTTGTTTGCCCACAAAGAAAATCCCTGATGTGCCTAACCGCCTCGTGAAGGTTCGACTCCTTCCCTTACAGCTACAAAAAACCCTCTTATTAGCAAAGCTAAAAGAGGGTTTTCTTTTTACTTTAATTATATTTTACATAATGTTCCCACTTGTCTATCAACGCCTGAAAATCTGCGGGTAAGTCTGTATCAAACTGTAAAAACTCTCCCGTAGCAGGGTGAACAAACCCCAAAGATTTGGCATGAAGGGCTTGTCTTGGTAATATCTTAAAGCAATTTTCTATGTAGGCTTTGTAACTACTGAAAACATTGCCTTTTAAGATTTTATCACCGCCATACGTTGCGTCATTGAACAAGGCGTGTCCGAGATGCTTTAAATGAGCCCTGATTTGGTGGGTACGTCCCGTTTCCAAATTGCATTTCAACAAACTCACATATCGCAGCCTTTTCAACACTTCAAAATGCGTAATAGCCTCTTTGCCATAAGGACTGTCCTCTTCAAAAACTGTAACGACTCTACGGTCTTGGAAACTCCGCCCCAACGCAGCATTGATAGTACCTTTGTCTTCTTTCGGTTCTCCCCACACTAAGGCGTAATAGGTTCTTTCTATCGTATGGTCAAAAAATTGTTTGGCTAAATGCGTCATCGCCAACTCTGTTTTCGCAATTACCAATAAGCCCGAAGTGTCTTTGTCTATACGGTGTACTAACCCCGGTCTGCCGTCATTGTTGGGTAGTGTAGGCAGGTTTTGAAAATGATGTACTAAGGCATTCACCAAAGTTCCATTCCAATTATTGTGGGCAGGGTGAACCACCATACCCGCAGCTTTATTGACCACTAACAAATGGTCGTCTTCATACACAATGTTCAACGGTATATTTTCGGGGTGAACAGTCGTATCTCTTGGCGGTTGTGGCAAAGAAATCGTAACAATATCGGCTGGGCGTACTTTGTAATTCGACTTAATCACTTCGTCATTGACCAAAATATAGCCGTTGTCTATAGCCATTTGTACTTTTGTGCGTGAAACATTCGGCAACCTGTCCATCAAGAAACGGTCTATTCGCAACAGATTCTGCCCTTTATCTACCACTATACGGTGATGCTCATACAAAGCATTACCATCAATTTCCTCTAATTGACCTTCATCAAAATCATCAATCCAATTCTCCATAAAACTTTATAATAGCAATTTTTTTGCAAAGTTAGGCTTTTATTTTTAGGAGTTACGCATTTTATTGAATATTGCTATAATACTACTTTAAAACAATACTGCACTTTTATAAAAGAACTAACATTTCTTTGAGAAATGTTAGTTCTAAATAAAAAAGTCCCTCTCCATTTAGAGAGGCAACTGAGTTGGAAGGTGTGGGTGAGGGTGTTTTTTAGAATAAATTACTTATTTTGGGTAATAGCAGCCCTTAACTCGTCTTCATTAGTCAATCCCACTTTTTCCCATACCGCCTTAGACTGTTTGAAAATCATCAACGTTGGCATAGCTTCTATGTTATAGGCAGTGGCTACTTCTTCACTTTTGTCCACATCTACCATTACTACCTCCACATCAGTAGCCATTTCTTGGGCTAATTTCTCTATGGTCGGTTTCATCATTTTACAAGGCTTGCACCACTCCGCATTAAAGTCGACTAATACGGCTTTATTACCAGCTATTTTACTTTTGAAGGCTGCCAAAGAAATTACGCCTTCGCCAGCAGGTTCTTCTTGTGCCTCTGCGGTAGCCTCACCGCCTTCTGTGGGCAGGTTCAGTTCTTTCCACTTACGGAAACCGTCAGACATATCATATACATTGTAGCCCTCGTTTTGTAAGATTTTTGCAGCCTCTGCACTTCTTCCACCTGCAAAACAGTACACCATTACAGGCTTTGTTTTGTCTAATTGCTTGATTTGTTGTGCAAAATCTGGTGCATCAAAATTCAAGTTAGCAGCCCCAACCAAATGCCCCGCAGCAAATTCTTCGGGAGTACGTACATCTACCAACTGTTCATTGGGCAAAGAGTTGATGGTCGCATTAAATTCTTCGGGAATCAATGTGGTCAAATTTGCCTCTGCACCTTTGTTACAGGCTGTCATGCCCCACAATCCCACGACCACAAGAGCCGAATAATAAGAAAGTTTCATAGCTATTTTCAGATTTGAATTACAACGAAATTTGTATTGGTTTAGTGCAAAGATAGGGCTAATTTCTTTTCCCTTGATGGGGGTCTCTTACTTTTTCACGCCGCATACCTTCGCCATATTTAGGGTCTTTGCCAAAATAAAACCAATCTTTCAAGAACCAACTGCCTTTACCTTTAAATTCTGCCCCTTCGTGCATGTGCTTCATGCGTACATGACAAGTGGGTATTTTGCATCTTTTGGCTTTTTTCTTTTTACCTGCTGCCCCGCCGCCGTCATCAGACCTTGCATCTCGGTTATCACTACTTTTGCCAGAGGCACAAGACGTAAGGTAAATAGGTTGTGCCAATAGTGCTACCCATAAGCCCAATAAAAGTAGTTTTGATAAGATTATTTTGTTTTTCATTTGCCTAAATTATTGAAGAATAGATAAGAACATGATAGTTTAAAAAAATTTCGTAAGCATATACCGCAAATTATCTTCATCGTCTTCTTGCGAAGTAGCTTTTAGTAATTCATACGTTACTTTTTGAGAAAAAATATCATTTGCCTTAAATTTTTCACAAATAGCCTGAATTGCTGTTGCAGACTCATCTACGCCTATCCATTTTCTTCCTAACAACTCTGCCGTTTGTAAAGTTGCAGCATTACTACCACAATAACAGTCTAAAATATAACTATTTGGCAAAGATGATTTTCTCAACATTAATTCTATAAAAGGCGAAAGGTTGCTACCTTTATTGTCTTCCCAGATGTCATAAGGCAAAGCTGTAGGATGTTCGTCTGCATAAATTTTCTTGCGGGGGTGTTGCCTGTCTGTCCAGTCTATCAAATTATCTCTGTCCCACTGTTCTAATATAGCTGTGCTAACTTGCCAATATTGCCTTGTTGGTGGCACAATTCCCCGAAAAGGTAGCACCCCTTCTTTATGTTCAAAATTTTCTCTTGGACTATACAAAGAAATAGTGGTGTAACGTCTTCCATTTTTATCTACTTTGGGGAACAACCGAACAATATCTTCTAGTGCATAAGTGCGTTTGTCTTCATTCCAAATCCCCTGCGAACTTTTGGTATAAAACAAAACCATGTCTTTGATAGTGTGATAGGCTTTGGGGTGTTTTTGGTATGGAGCATGGCATATTTTGCTAATATCATTGCGAAAGTTATCTGCCCCAAAAATCTCGTCCATCACTATTTTTACATAATGCCCAATGCTGCTATCTATTTGCACATAAATAGCTCCTTGTTCAGACAACAAAGTTTTGAGCAAAAACAACCTTGCCCGCAAAAACTCCAAAAAATCTATGGCGTGTAACCAGCCTTTTTGTTGTTGCTGTTTTTTGGTGGAGTATTCCTCTGAAAACGAAAATTGCGTAGCAAGCCCCAAAGGAGGAGCTAAATATACCAAATCTATTTTGCCTGCTAAGTGCTGTTCGCCAATCAAATTTTTCAATACCAATAACGTATCTCCTACAATTAGTTTGTTGGGGCTACCCATTGTATTTTGTTTTATCAACTCGCAAGTAGGAATTTGATTGTAAAGTTCGGCAGCACTTTGTTTGTTGGAGTAGTGTAAGAACATGGTATAGTGTAGAGGTTTGGTATGCACTGCAAAAATACGGGTATGTAGGTATTATTGTGCTATTCTTGTTACAATTTGTGCCGTATTAAGAAAATAGGCTAAAAACAAGAAGTGTGTAAAGATAGTGATAATGGTTTTACACAAAAAACAACTGAATAATCCAAAAAAATAGCTTGTGAATATACATTATTAGTGCTTGCTTAAAAAAGTTATTTTTTGTTAAAAACTTTAACAGATTATTAACTATTCACGAAAAAGTTTTAACAACAAACCCGTAACAAGTAGAAAAAAAACTGTATATTTGCTACAGATTAACTGTTCTACTCTTTAAATTTGCCAATAGTATTCTTTTTAGATAACGTATGAAAAACACTATCTTATCAACCTGCTACTCAAGTATGTGTCGTTGGTTTCCGCTGGTGATACTTTTTTTAGGTATGCACTTTTTCGGATATGCTCAGAAAGAATGGTCTGATGACCCTATGAAAAAGCCTCAAATATGGAAGGAATTAGTGAAAAATCCAACAGACATGAAACTATGGGAGAAGTATTGTGCAAAACCTATGGACAAAATGTCTATCAAGCAGTTGGAAGAAGTAACGATGTGGAAACAAGAATTGATGCTCCGTAAATTAGCAGACGAGGAGGCTATTGTAGGTATGAAATTAGAGGGTGATGTATTTATTGATGACATTGCTTTTGTTGAGCTAATGACACAAATAGAAGAAGCCAAAAAACCGAGAAGCAAAAGTCAGCAGAAAAAAGGTGATGACGGCAAAGTTCGCCACGTAACCCGAATAGAAATGGCAGGCATGGAAGCAATGATTTTGCAAGAACAAGGAGAACTCAAAGAATTGAAACAGAATATCAATGCCAATTTTGCTTTAATTGAAGAATACTACAAGGAAATTTACCAAGAATACGGTGAAACCTATGTGTACTACAAAGAAAAATATCCGAATGGTAAATACAGCGAAGTAAAGTGGGTAGAAGACCAAGAAAAGCAAATTAGAGCATTGAAAATGAAACAGTTACAGGAGTTGCGTAAAAAGTTTATAGTAGCCTCTGGTGGATAATGCAAGAACAGCCCTATAAGAACAACTTATAGGGCTGTTTTGTTATACCAACAAAAATACGTAAATAGCCCCTATAAAGATTTTTGACCTTTGTAGGGGCGAATTGCATTGATGTAATTTCTTTATCATAATTCTACATAACCTATGTTAGCTTTTTGGACAATTCTTACAGCAAGTTTGGTGGCTGTGGCTTGTGCTTTGTTGGGTTGTTATTTGGTGCTTCGCAAAATGGCAATGGTCAGCGATGCCATTTCGCATAGTATTCTACCCGGTTTGCTATTGGCTTTTCTTATCACAGGCTCACGAGATAGTGTAACCATGTTGATTGGGGCTGCTGCTTTGGGCTTGCTTACCACGCTTATCATAGAATTTCTGCACCGCAAAGGCAACTTACAATCTGACGCAGCCATTGGCGTAACTTTTACGGCACTCTTTGCAATAGGCATTATTTTGATTACAATTTTTGCCGAAAAAGTGGATTTTGACCAAGAATGTGTACTCTATGGCGAAATAGCCTACACCCCCTTAGACGAGTGGATTCTCCCCAATGGTTACAGTTTGGGAGCAAGAACGGCGTGGTTGATGGGGGCAATTTTATTATTGGTGCTTGCTTTTATTTCCCTTGCCTACAAAGAACTGCTGATTACAAGTTTTGATGCGTCTTTTGCCTTAGCCATTGGCATCTCGTCTTCTCTTTGGCATTATGTACTGATGGGTATGGTGTCTTTGGTTACGGTTACGGCTTTTGAGGCAGTTGGGGCTATTTTAGTAGTGGCTTTGCTGATTTGCCCTGCTGCTACAGCTTATTTATTGACCCAACGCATCAACCGTATGCTGTGGCTTTCGGCACTTATTGGGGTGTTAATTGCCGTTTTGGGCTATTATTTGGCAGTTTGGATAGACGGTTCTGTGGCAGGAGCAATGGCAACGGTGGCGGGTTTATTGTTCTTATTAGCTCTTTTGTTTTCACCTGTAGATGGAGTTTGGAAAAACAAATGGCAGAAAGCTAATTAATTGTTTATTAGTTTGTTATAGCATTGTTAAAGCCTAAAAATCATTTTATTTTTTCCGTTAAAATAGCTATTTTAGCACACTCTTAATCACATAGATAATCTGTTAGAGAAGTCTTTTTATTTAATTTTACGGTTTAATTCTTTTAACGATATGAAAAAAACAATATTTACTTTCGTACTTTTTTGCGTAACTGCCCTTGCACAACAGTTGTATGCACAACAAGAAATTATCAAGTTTGAAACCAAAGAACATGATTTTGGTACGTTTGATGAGGGCAAAATGGCGGAATATAAATTTGTATTCACCAACACTTCGGGCAAGCCTGTAAAAGTTCAAAATGTGCAAGCCTCTTGTGGTTGTACTACACCCAGTTGGACAAAAGATAGTATCCCTGCCAATGCCAAAGGCGAAATCATTGCGTCTTACAACAGCGAAGGTCGTCCGGGGGCTTTTGTAAAAACAATTACAGTAACGGTAAACGGTAGTGAATATGCAGAAAATTACTTATTAACTATCAAAGGGACTGTAAATGGCAAAGTGAAGCCTACTGATGTAAACGGTATGATTGTTTTTGAGAAAAACTCACACAACTTCGGCAAAGTACAGATTGGCGAGGCGGTAGCAAAAACTTTTACATTTACCAATAAAGGCACACACGAAATCAGTATTTTTTCTTTGTATGCAGCTTGTAATTGTGTAACACACAAAGTAGATAAAACCATTATTAAACCTAATGAAACAGCTACGTTGGAATTGATTTACACACCAAACAAAGTGGGCAAACAAACTGAAAACATCATGTTTTACACCAATAGCACTACACAACCACAAGTAATGCTAACGATAGACAGCGAAGTAGTAGAGAAAATTAAGGCAAAAAGTTTGTTGCAAGAAACTAGTGACTAAACAGTATTGATTGCTTATCAAAATAGAGTTTATAGTAAAATAGGATTTCAAAGTTGAATCTGTGGGCAAAAAAGGTGTAATCTTTTCTAGGGTCGTGCTATGAATTGTTATACCTCTTGCACCGATTGTCAAGGTCTTCGACCATTGCCAACGGTTTAAAATACGTTGGCAATGGTCGAAGACCTTGACAATCGTATAACATTTTA
>CANGYA010000112.1 GCA_947457925.1 Cytophagales bacterium
AACTATTAAATGTAAGATTTTAAATAAATTTACAAGTATTGGAATGCCTAAAAGTGTCAAAATTTTTGAAAACTAAAAAAAATGCAACGCATAGGTAAATATACGTTGCAACAAAGCCACTTAAATGTACCACAGACTTTAGTCTGTGAATTTTTACATAATTCCATAAAACTAAATACAATAATGCAAAATACGGTTTCAAATCATTTTTTTGAATATGACTTTGACAAAGGAATTGTTCTTTTTTCCAAAGATACAAATGATGTAGGAAAGTTTGTCGAAGATGTAAATATTTTTGGAGCAAAGCTAAAAGATTGTAAAACTGATTTTTTTCACAGTTGTTGTTAAAAATGTAAAATTTACTGGAGAAGCTACAAGAATATTAGTGTTGGAGGTTCTTTGTGATTTGACAATGTGTAGCAAAAAGGTTGTAGTTAATTGGTATTATGATACTCAAAATGTTTTAGAAATAGGGCAAGAATTTAATGAGTTATTAGATGAGGTAGAATTTATATTTTATGAATTGATTGAAAGTATTTAATTTAGAGGAAACTTACCTAACGAAAAAATGTACCACAGACTTTAGTCTGTGAATTTTTAGCTTTCCGTCACAGACTAAAGTCTGTGGTGTATTTTTGTAGAAGACAAGCCTTTCGTTGCTACCACAGGCGGAAATGCTATGAGTGGATTGAGGAAAGTGGTGGAGAAGGGAAAGTAGTAGCAATAACATTTCTCTAAGAAATGTTATTGCTTTTTCTACTTTTTTGTTTATTTGCTATACTTCTAAAAAAACGTACACAATGGATTTTTACGAACCTTTGCAAGCTGAAAAAGTTTATCATATCTATAATCGTAGCAATAACAAAGATTTGATGTTCACTAAAATAGATAAGTAACAGATATGAAATAAGAAATATGAAATTAACAACTTGATTACCAGTTATTTAATTTCATATCTCTTATTTTATATCTCATACCTGTTTACGCCTATTGTTTGTTGCCTAATCATGTTCATTTGCATAAAAAACCTCGTAAAAGAGAAAAATCTTTGGCAAAGAGTGGGAATTTGAAAACACAATTAAATTACAAATCGGCTATTTGAACACAGCCTTAGCCGAATAGCATTGGGCTGAAACCCACGCTACAGATTACACAATAACTCCAATGCCTTCTCCACATCTTTAGTGGGCAGTTGGCAAGTGTGGTTACGGCAAACGTAAATGGTCGTGCTGTCATCTTTGGCGGTTCGGCTTTGTAACAAAGGCAAATTGCTGGACTGTTCAGCAGCCAATACGATTTTGTTGGGGTAATAGACTTTTTGCAAACTTTGGGCTGTTTGGCGGTAGTCTTTGCCCACAATCACGACTTCGGCAGAAGGTTGCAAGTAATACGTATAAAGACACGCCCAATTTGACAAATAACGTACTTCTTTGGACAATAAAGGCACTACGGCATTCATCATTTTATCGGCTAATTGGCGGTAATCTTGGCGGTCAAGAGCAATACCCAACCAATACAAATTCGTAGCCATGATAGAGTTAGAGGCAGGAATTACGTTATCAAAAATTTCTTTCTTGCGGGCTATCAATGCTTCGGCGTGTTGGTCTGTGTAAAAAAACATTCCTTCGGTAGTATCATAAAAGTTTTCGAGGGTGTAATCTGTGAGTTGTTGAGCCAATGTCAAATGTTTTTCCTCAAAAGTAACTTGGTAGGCAGCCAACAAAGCCTGTATGACGGTGGCGTAGTCGTCTAAAAAGCCCAACAAAGTAGCTTTTCCGTTTTTGTAGGTATGAAACAAGGCTTTTTGCTGCGGATTTTCGGCAGGGCGAAGGAGTTTTTGCTCAATAAACGCCAAATTTTGATGAATAAGAGGCAAAAATTCGGCTTTGCCAAAACTTTGGTACGCATCACACAAGCCTTTGAGCAGCAGGGCATTCCAACTTGTGATACTTTTATCGTCTAAAGTAGGGCGTATTCTGGTGGTTCTTTTTTCTAATAAAATACGTTTCCAATTCGCCACTTTTTGCTTGACAACAGACAAAGACAAGTGATTTTGAATAGCAAATTGGCTGTCATACTCTTGCAAGTGCAAAATATTATAGCCATGCTCCCAATTCCCCGCGTCTGTAATCTGGTAATATTTTTTGAACAATTCTAAGTCTGCCAAACCCAAATCGTCTAATTCTTCTTTTGTCCAACTATAAAATTTGCCCTCTATGCCTTCGCTGTCTGCGTCTAAGGCACTGTAAAAATTGCCCTCTGTACCTGTCAATTCTCTTTGCACAAACGCAACGGTTTCCTCTACAATTTGTTGGAACAAAGCAGCTACTTCGCCATTCGCAGCATTTTCCCTACCTTGCAACAAACTGTAGGCTTCGCTATACACACTTAACAGTTGGGCATTGTCATACAACATTTTCTCGAAATGAGGCACTAACCACTCGTCATCTGTGGAATAACGGGCAAAACCACCGCCAATTTGGTCGTAAATTCCGCCCCACGCCATAGCTATTAGGCTTCGCAAGGTGTGTTGCAGGGCTTCCTCGTCTTCTGTCAAATGGTAGTACCGCAACAAAAAGGCATACAAACTTGGCATAGGAAACTTTGGGGCTGCCCCGAAACCACCTTTTTCTGTATCAAAATATTTAGCTAAATTATCGCCAAAAGTAGCCAACAAAGCCTCGTTGAATTGGGCTTTTTCATTCGTCAAACCGTATTTTTGTACTTCACTTTGGCGAACAAAACCCGCCAATTTTTCGGCAGAATTGCGTAAATCTTGCGGTTTTTCGGCATACACCTTTACGATTTGCTGCAAAATATGTAGCCAATGGTCGGGCGGAAAATACGTACCCCCATAAAACGGCTTGGTGTCGGGCAGCAAAAAGACATTGAGAGGCCAGCCCCCATGAATGCCCATAGCTTGGATTGCGTCCATGTAGATTTGGTCGAGGTCTTGCCGTTCTTCTCTGTCTATTTTGATACAAACAAAATGCTTGTTCATGTACGCCGCAACGGTTTCGTTTTCAAAACTTTCTCTTTCCATCACATGACACCAATGGCAAGTAGCATACCCGATACTCACCAAAATTGGTTTGTCTTCGGTTTGGGCTTTTTGTAGGGCTTCTTTGCCCCATGCGTACCAATCTACGGGGTTGTGGGCGTGTTGGAGCAAATATGGGCTTGTTTCGTGAATCAGTCTATTGCTGTGTTTCATCTTCGAGTAGTTTTGTTTTATACCAATTATAAGTAGTATTTAGTTTAATGCGTAAAGATGTCATCTTTTGTAAAAACAGCAAAATTGCAAGTTGCTACACTCGTAAAAGATGACATCTTTGGACTGTATCTAATCTATAATTGGTATTACACAAAGATAGTTGATGAAGGGGTGGGAAGTGTGAATACATTATTTTAAATTGTTGAGCTACGTTGGCAATGGCTTAGGTAGCCCCTTCCAGCCCTTGACAATCGTATAAAAAGCATAGGTTTAGATGACTTAGCCCGTATTGAAAATGGTTTTTATAGAATAATTTTCTATTTTTGTTTCTTCAAATCAATTCGGCTTACAACGTATGTTTAAAACTTATAAAGCAACTCGTCAAGCACTTGATAGCAAGCAAGTTAGCTGTAAAGACTTAGTAAAATATTACCTAAAAAATATAAATGACCGCAACGGCGAACTCAATGCTTTTTTGGAAGTGTATGACCAAGAAGCCTTACAAAGAGCCGAAGCAATAGACCAAAAAATAGCTGCGGGAACAGCAGGCAAATTGGCGGGGTTGGTAGTGGGTATCAAAGACGTACTTTGTTACCAAGACCACAGTTTACAATGTGCCTCTAAAATTTTGGATAATTTCAAGTCGCAATTCAACGGAACAGCCGTACAACGCCTATTAGATGCAGATGCTATCATTATTGGTCGCCAAAACTGCGATGAATTTGCTATGGGTTCTACTACCGAAAACTCTGCGTTTGGCGTAACTCGCAACGCTGCGGATACGAACAGAGTACCGGGTGGCAGTTCGGGTGGTTCGGCAGTGGCAGTACAGGCAGAAATGTGTTTAGCCTCTTTGGGTTCAGACACAGGCGGTTCTGTTCGCCAGCCTGCTGCGTTTTGTGGTTTGGTAGGTTTAAAACCTACGTATTCACGCATTTCTCGTTATGGTTTGGTGGCGTATGCCTCGTCTTTTGATTGTATCGGTATTTTTGCCCACCATGTAGAAGATACGGCATTGTTATTAGAAGTGATTGCGGGTTATGATGAATTTGACAGCACCGTTTCCAAAGAACCTGTAACGGCTTATTCACAAAATTTGCAGTTGAAGCACACGCCAAAAGTTTGTTACATCAAAGAAACCGTAGAAAACGAAGGGTTAAGTGAAGAAGTGAAAAAGGCTACTTTGCAAAAAATCAATGACCTAAAAGCCAAAGGCATTGCAGTTGAGGCAGTAGATTTTCCTTTGTTAAAATACATTTTACCTACGTACTACATCTTGACAACTGCCGAAGCCAGCACCAATTTGTCCAGATATGACGGTGTGCGTTACGGCTACCGCAGCCCCAACACTACGGACTTGGTGAGTTTATACAAAAAAACAAGGTCTGAAGGTTTTGGCGAAGAAGTAAAACGCCGTATCATGTTGGGTACGTTTGTATTAAGTGCCAGCTACTATGATGCGTATTTTACTAAGGCTCAAAGAGTTAGACGTTTGATAAAAGAAAAAACGCAAGAAATTTTCAAGCAATACGACTTTATCATTATGCCTGTAGCTCCGTCTGTAGCTCCAAAAATTGGCGAATTTTCGGGTAATCCTTTGGAAATGTATTTGGCAGATATTTTTTCGGTACAAGCCAACGTAGTGGGTATTCCTGCTATAGCCGTACCCAACGGAACAGACCAACAAGGTTTGCCTATTGGTATTCAAGTCATGGCAGATTATTTCCAAGAAGAAAAGATGATGGCGTTTGCTGCCACATTGATGTAAGCATATATTAAAGTAAAAGCTACTAAGTAGTAGAGTACATTTATTTTAGGTTATTCTTTTTTGTATAAACTTCTTAAAGTCAATTAGTTATACATTTTTTACTTACAAAAATAACCTAAACTAAATGTTAGTTACTACTTATTGTTAAGTCAATATGAGTGATATTTTTATTTTGTGCTGTTAGGCACTATATATTGGTAGAAAAAGACCTATGCACCCCACCCATTTCTTGCTCCTTTAGGAGTAGAAAGACATAGACGGGGTTTGTTTTACTACCAATATGCAGTGCCTAATGGCACATTTTATTGTATTCATTAAAAATATTACTCATATTTTTAAGTAGCAAATACAAATTAGTTTAGATTATCTTTTTACCACTACCAAATATTAAAGTATAAGTACAAGTAACTAATTAATTGACAATATTGTACCACAGACTTTAGTCTGTAATCTCCTGATAATCAAAATATCACAGACTAAAGTCTGTGGTACATTTATTTTTTCCAATTACTTAACAAACTAGTAATAGCAAAAACCACTTACTTTGCTACAATGGTACATTTAAAACAACCTTTTAGATAATTGTTGCCTTTGGGGTCTTTAAAAGAAATATTGCCACTTAACCGACTTCCTATTTTTCGTTTTTTTTGGTTGATGCTCAAACTGTCTATTTGAAAATGATAGTTGTATTGTGTGGGGTTTTCTCTATCTATAATATCTGTTTGGTAAGAAGTTTTGTAAATAAAATAATCGTTATCATGTAAAACTATCAATATACCTTTTGCACCCTCAAAATCTGTATAGTTATATAGCCCTATATACAAGGTATCAAGTTTTTTAAGACATAGATTTTCAGTTATCGTAAATTCATTTTCGTCAAGCAGCCCCTCTATCTTAGATTGACCAAATGCCACTGTTTGAGCAGTAGCACTATCCATTTTGTAAATAGTTGTGAGTTGGTCTATTCTCGATAAAATTATGTCAGGTTGATTTGCTTCGGTACTAAGGCAGAAGTTTGCCTCTTGTTGAACAAAAGCCAGAGAGTTGTTTTCTTGATTAATAGTGCAATAAGACATAAGTGTAAGTAAGACTATAGCCTTTAGATTGATAAATTGTATTGTTTTCATTGTTATTCTATAAAATACTGTTATTGAATGAAATAAGATACAAAAAAGTAATTTTTTCTGTAGAACGGACTTTAGTCCGTTTAAGGTAAATAGCTAACGGACTAAAGTCTGTTCTACAGTTTGAAGGCAATTCATAAGTATAACACCCCACCAATAAAAACCCTTAAAAAGTGTTACAATCCTTTGAAAACCCACGCATTTTAGCTTAATTTCTCCCTTGAACACTATCTTTTGTAATATGAATTGCTCAAAATCTTTCCTTTGGGTGTACTTAGCCTGTATGTGTCTGTACGCCTGCCAATCTAAACAAACCGAAACGGACATGGACAAAAACGACATTGCTCTCCTCAAAGAAACACCAGAAGACCATAAACTCATTGTCTATCAGGTATTTACAAGGCTTTTTGGTAACAAAAAAACTACGAACAAAAAGTACGGCACTATAGAAGAAAACGGTGTAGGTAAGTTCAATGACATTACGGACACTGCCCTTGTAGAACTCAAAAAAATGGGTATTACTCACGTTTGGTACACAGGCGTTTTGGAACACGCCACCATGACCAACTACACCAAATTTGGTATTCCCTTAGATGACGCAGACGTGGTGAAAGGCAGAGCTGGTTCGCCGTATGCCATCAAAGATTACTATGACGTTTGCCCCGATTTTGCAGAGGACGTACCTAACCGCCTCAAAGAGTTTGAGGCATTGGTAAAACGTACCCACGACAACGGTTTGAAGGTCATCATAGATTTTGTCCCTAATCACGTAGCTCGCAAGTACAAATCTGATGTAAAACCTGCGGGTATTAAGGATTTTGGTGAGGAAGACGACAAAAACGTGGCTTTTTCGCCCAAAAACAACTTTTACTACATTCCTAACTCAAAATTTGCTGTACCCAAAGAATACAAGGCTTTGGGTGATATAAAAGTGCCTACCAAAGACGGAATGTTTGCAGAAGCACCCGCCAAAGCCACAGGCAATGACGTATTCAGTGCTATGCCTTCGGTACATGATTGGTTTGAAACTGTCAAACTGAACTACGGTGTAGATTATGCCAATGGTATGAAAGGCTACTTTGAGCCTGTGCCGAATACTTGGCAAAAAATGTATGAAATCTTGGATTATTGGGCAGGCAAAGGCGTAGATGCCTTCCGTTGCGACATGGCTCAAATGGTGCCTGTAGAATTTTGGGGCTGGGTCATTCCGAAAGTGCAAGCCAAATACCCCAAAGTGTTTTTCATTGCAGAAATTTACGAAGCACACCGTTACAGAGATTACATAGAAAAAGGCAAATTTACGTACCTCTACGACAAAGTAGGTTTGTACGATACGATTCGCCACTTGATAGAAGGCAAACAGCAAAGCACCGACAGCATTACACAATGTTGGCGTTATTTGACAGGTATCAACAAAAACATGATACGTTTCTTAGAAAACCATGACGAGCAACGCATTGGTTCTGAATACTTTGGTAGAAACGGCAATGCTGCCAAAGCTGGCATGGTCGTAAGTGCTACCATTTGGTCAAGCCCTGTGATGATTTATTTTGGGCAAGAAGTGGGCGAAAAAGGCGAAGATGAAGAAGGTTTTGCGGGCAATGACGGCAGAACTACCATTTTTGACTATTGGGGCGTAAAAGCTCACCAAGCATGGATGAACAACGGCAAATTTGACGGTGGACAATTAAGCCCTGAACAGAAAAATCTACGCCAATTCTACAGCACTTTATTGAATTTGTGCAATCAATCGGAGGCTATTCGAAAAGGGGAGTTATATAATTTGCACTTCTTCAATACAGAACATTCTGCACAATACAGCAATAAATTGTACTCGTATTTGCGTTTTACCAACAACCAGAAAGTATTGGTTGTAGCTAATTTTGATGTAAAACCTGTAAGCACTATGCTAAAAGTACCTGCTAATGCGTTTAAATTAATGGGTTTGTCGGGTGCGGTTACAGCTACAGACTTGTTGGGTAGTGGTGTTGGCACAACTTTTAACACCGAAGAAGTGGCGAACACCAAAAACAAAGAAAAAGGAATTAATTTGACTTTGCAGCCGAATGAGGCAATGGTGTTGGAGTTGAAATAGAACCTCACCCCCCTACCCCCTCTCCATTTGGAGAGGGGGCTTTTTTTTATTGACCTTAAAAGGTTAAGTATTCCCCCTCTCCAAATGGAGAGCAACGGAGTTGGAAGGGGTGAGGTTTTTTAAAATAATCTTTTGGCTATCAAATAAATAACTCCCAAGAGAAACATAATGATAGAAATTTTATTGATGCCGTGCATCATTCGCAAATTGAAAGTAGTTTTGCGATTAGGGTCTGGTTTACGAAAAAAATATGTTATCACTTCGCCAAAAGCAAAATAATCTCCCAACGTATTCTTTTCTCTTTTGATTTTTTCTGCCATAAAAAAAATATTTATATCTTATACCAAATGTAGGCGGTTTTGTTTGTAACTCCACAAAGTTTAATCATTGCTGCTATTTTCAACAATGAATTAGAGGTTATAAAGGTATGTAGCATAGACTTTAGTCTGTGCATATAATACATTGCTAATCAAATAATTACTACACAGACTAAAGTCTATGTTACAAAACTTTAATAATGTTTATTAGATATTTATTTTTTGAATGTAAAAATTTACACACTTCTCCCCCCTCTCTTCTCCCGCCTCAACCTACATACTCCCTTGCATATCTACGGCTGCTTCATCACTTACGTTGAGGGTGCGGTATGCCCCACGTACACTTGCGTCATTGCCCACTATGGTACGGCGTAGTACGGCATTATGTACTTGTCCGTTTGTGCCTACAATAGAATCTCGAAGAATACAAGTGTCTATCACTGCACCATTGCCAATGGTTACGTTGGGACCGATAATAGAGTTTTGAATGACACAATTTTTGGGCAAACTCACAGGCGGAATGAAGATGCAATTATGAAATCTACTGGTGTCCACAGTCATAAATTCATCTCTTTTTAACAGCATTTCGTTAGCTTCCAACAAAGTGTTTTTCTTGCTGCAATCGTACCAATGATTGACCTCTACGGCTGCAAAAGATTCACCACGACTCAACATTTCGGCTAAGACATTAGTCAATAAGTATTCGCCTTGTGCCGTTTTTTGTTGTTGAATATGCGTTTCTATGGTATTGAGCAATAAAGAAACATTGGTTATTTTGTAAAGCCCCACCAACGCCCAATTTGATTTGGGAATTTTGGGCTTTTCTGTCATTTTTCTTACAAAATTTTCTTTATCTACCTCCACAATACCAAAAGACGAAGGGTTATCTACTTTGGTAATGCCCACTGCGGACAATTTGCTGTTCACAAACTTTTTTCCATTGATACTCGACAAGGCATCTCCAAAAACAATCAGTATTTCTTGTTCTTTTTCAAATGTGTGGCGGGCAGCCCAAACAGCATGAGCCGAACCCAAACGAGGTTCTTGTACTGCAAATTCGTAACGTATTTTTTTGTGGTAATGTAAATGCACAAATTGCTGTATTCTGTACCCCAAAGCACCAATCACAAACACAAAATCTTCTACACCTGCCTTCACAAAATCGTCTATGATATGCCCTAAAATGGGTTTTTCTGCCAAAGGAAGTAGAGTTTTGGGCTGTATATGAGAAGGCTGTAAAAGTTTAGAGCCTACACCTGCTACAAGAACTATTGCTTTCATAAAACAAAGTTATAGAAAAATCTTATATTCTCTTAGTAGGTAGGGGGCAAGTTTGAAATCTTGTTAAAATTCACTGAATACAACGATTAATGCAAGGCGAATTATCAAACTATTGTTCTTTTCGTACTATATTTGAATAACAAAAAACAATAAGAACTATGACACAAAAAATTAAATGCAGTGTATTATACGTCTTTATGTTCGTATGTATTTGCGTATTGTCAATACCTACCAATAGCTATGCACAAGGACAAGTGCAATTAATCACTTTTTCGGGCTTAATTATGGACGGCGACAGTGCCAAACCCCTGCCTTCGGTCAATGTGTATATACCCAGAGCTGGTTATGGTACGATTACGAATCCCGAAGGTTTGTTTACTATGTTAGTCAAATCGGGTGATACCGTCCTTATTAGTCGGGTGGGCTATGAAAGAAAAATGGTCGTGATTCCGCCACGTAGCGAGGCTGCTTATTCGGTAGTGATAGACATGAAAGAAAAAGCAAAGATATTGCCTGTCATAGAGGTATTTCCTTTTGCAGACGAAGAAGCCTTTAAAAAAGCCTTTTTAGCCTTAGAACTGCCCGAAATGCGGTATGAAAACATGGCACGCAACCTGAACCAACGAAAACTAACCAATATGGCAATGATGATGCCGATGGACGGTAGTATGAATTTTCGGTACTATATGAACATTCAAACCAACTACCAAACCAATAGAAATTCAGCCACTGCACTGCCACTGCTCAATCCTTTTGCGTGGGCAGAGCTGATTAAGTCTATCAAAAGAGGGGACTTTAAGAAAGGTAGAGAAAGAACAGGGGATTAATTAAAAACAAGCCAAACCTATATAGTTGGAAAAAACTTTATAGGTTTGGTAATCATATTTCTTGAAGTATAGCAAAAAAAATAGTTTTGTGTTATTTTAGTAACATGACATACTTATTTTCTCTATCCCTCTTAGTGTTGTTCCTAAGCACCACAAAAGCCCAAAATTGGCAAGCACAACAAACTGCTTTACAGCAAATGGTTTTAGTAGAAAACAAAAAAAACTTTCTACCTATCATCAACTTAGAGTCCCTAAATTTTGTGTTGATAGACCACAGTCGAGTTAGCAAAGATAGTAATGCAACTCCGCATTTATACCAAACCTTGTCTTATTACACTGCTATTCAGGCACTTAACGCCAAAGATTGGCAAGATTTGGTACAGAAAAAAACTAAGCCTCAAAAGGCAAAACCTCAAAAAAATAAATCTATTGCCCCACAAACAGTTTGGATAGTGGCGTACAGTGGCACAGATAGTTTGGCTGCACAAACATTTTATGCCCAAATAGACACCGCAGCTCAACAAGCACAAACGCAATGGGTGGCTGTGGTACTGAATAATGAAAAATATTTGCCTGCCATAGAGCAAACTACACAATTAGCTGCCGTATTACTTACGTTTGGGGCTGGCGAGGAGCAACAAAGTTTGGCTGCACAGTGTATTTTTGGGGCTGTTTGCCCGAAGGGGCGTATGCCTGTTACCATTGGTAAATACAAGCAAGGTTATGGTTTGTCTATTCCGCAATTAAGCCGATTGCAATATACTTATCCCGAAGCTGTAGGAGCTACGCAAGCACTCAATTTACGCATAGACAGCTTGATAACCAATGCTTTACAACAAAAAGCTATGCCAAGTTGTCAAGTTTTAGTGGCTGTAAAAGGCAAAGTTTTTTTACATAAAAGCTACGGGTTTCATACGTTTGACAGTTTACAAGCTACCCAATGGAACTCTTTGTATGATTTGGCTTCTGTAACTAAGATTTTGGCAGGGACATTGGCAATTATGAAACTGCATGAAAATCAACAGTTTAACTTAGATAAAAATTTAGGAACAACTTTTCCTTTGCTCAAAAAAACAGACAAGGCAAACATCACTTGGCGAGATTTGTTGGCACACCAAGCCAAAGTTCCTGCGGGTATTCCATTTTGGCAGTTTACGTTGGACAAAAAGGGAAAATTGGACAAGAAACTCTATGCACGCAACCGTACCGCACAATTTTCTTGGCAAGTGGCAGACAGTTTGTTTACTAAGCCGTCTGTGCAAAATATTTATCTCAAAGCCTTTAAAAATGCGGTGCTGTTACCTCAAAAGCAATATTTATACAGTGATTTGCCCTTTGTGCTTACGGCTTTGGCGGTTTCTCAACAAACCAAATTGCGTTTAGACGAATATATTTACCGCAATTTTTACAAATCTTTGGGAACTAATTACTTGTTATTCAATCCTTTGCAGACTTACAAAAAAGAAATGATTGTACCAACGGAGTACGACAGCACTTTTCGCCAACAGTTGGTACATGGCACTGTGCATGACGAATCGGCTGCCTTATTGGGTGGCGTTTCTGGCAATGCAGGTTTGTTTGGCAATGCCAATGATGTGGCTAAAATCCTACAACTGTTTTTGCAAAATGGCGAATATGGCGGAAAAAACTACTTGCAGTCGGCTACTTTGCACGAATTTACCCGTTGCCAATATTGTTGGGAGCAAGCAGGAAATTTCAGGGGATTGGGCTTTAACAGACAAATCTTTACGCCCAATCCCAACAGTCATGCGGCGGTGTCTGCCACCGAACAGAGTTTTGGGCATACAGGTTTTTCGGGTACATATACTTGGGTGGACAAAGAATATGACTTGGTATATGTTTTTTTGTCTAATCGGGTGTACCCAACTCGCAAAAATCAAAAACTCATGGAGTTGAACTTACGGACACAAATTTTGGAGGAAGTATATCAGGCTTTGCGTAAAAATTAATCGTCTTATTTTTATTTTTTCGATAATAGAGTTTATGAATAACTCCTTTTTAGCCCTTCCTGTGGGGAGGGTTGGGTGGGGCTATAGCAAAAAATTATTCATAAACTCTAATAAATGACCAATAAAATAGATAGTTGTAACCCCACAAGGGCTTTAAGCCCTTGTGGGGTTAGTTTTTAGACAAGCAGAACTATTAAACAACTTACTGAAAAGCAAGTATTTAGTTTGTAAATACTTGCTTTTACTATTTTTTTAGTTAATCAACTAAAAAAATAGTTGCATAACTAAAAACTTCTTAGTATGTTTGTTTCAAGATTATTCAACTTTGATTTTCAACAACTCAACCAAGCAACTTTATGAAAGAACTCACAAAAGCAGAAGAACAAGTGATGCAGTACCTTTGGGAAATAGAACGAGGCTTTGTCAAAGACATTTTAGACAAATTTCCTGAACCTAAACCCAACTACAATACCGTTTCTACGGTGCTACGTGCCTTAGCACCCAAAGGTTTTGTAGGGCATAAAACTTACGGCAATACGCATGAATATTTCCCTTTAATCAGCAAGGAAGAGTACAGTCATTTTGCAGTGAACAAAGTAGTAAACCAATATTTTGGAGGTTCTTTGCAGCAATTAGTATCTTTTTTTGTAAAAAAGAATGATACCAATATTAACGAATTAGACGAAATCATACAACTTATCGACCACAACAAAAAATAATTTACCATTATGCACCCTTTCATCGAGTACCTTTGGAAAGCCAATTTGATTTGGATTTCGTTATATGTTGTGTATGGGCTTCTACTGAAAAAAGATACTTTTTTTAGTTGGAATAGGGCTTATTTGTTAGTTTCGTCTGTGTTGGCGGTAACTTTGCCCTTGTTTTCGTTTGAATTGGCGTGGTTTCAGGACAAAATCCCTGTGGGAGAAGTGCAACTGTTGTTAGAAGATACTTTTGCAGAAGAAAAAAATACGACTACTATCATCATTCCTTCGGCTACTATTGCCGTAAAACCTTTGCAAAAAGAAATACATACATGGTTGTCTTGGGCGGTATTGGCTTGGAGTATTTACGTGGCAGGTGTTATTTTTAATAGTATTAAATTATTAAAATCTATTTTTGAAATTATCAAATTAGCTAAGCAATTCAAAATAGAAAAACTATCGCAAGGCATTTGGCAGGTACACATAGACCAACACACGCCTATTTTTACGTTTCTACATTGCTTGTTTTGGCATGAACCTACACACCTTAGTCCACAAGAAAGGCAACAAATTTGGGTGCATGAATTGACGCATATCCAACAATGGCATTCATTAGACATTCTTTTAATAGAACTGTTGCACATTATTTTTTGGTTCAATCCTGTGGGTTTTGCCTACAAAAAATCTTTACAAAACATTCACGAATACTTGGCAGACGAGGCTGCTTTGGGTATGCACAACAACAAAAAAGAGTATTCGCATCTTTTAGTCAATCATTTCTTGCAAACATCTGTCTTGCCTTTGGCACATTCTTTTTTTAATACTTCTCTTTTAAAACAACGTATCATGATGATTCAGAAAAACCCTTCGCACCGTTTCAATTTCCTAAAATTTGGAGCTGTTTTGCCTGTTTTTGCACTTTGTTTGGCGGTTTTTGCTTGTAGCCAAGAGTTATATGTGGTAAATGCCCCTGAAATAGAGCAACGCAAAGCACAAATGAAAAAGTATGATTACACGAAAATAGACGTGCTGCCCTTTGATAAAAACAATACAGTAGAGTTTGAAGTCAATGGAAAATGCAATTTGGGTATCACTGTGGCTGCAATGCAGAAAAATTATGACAAAATTTCCTTAGACTACTACATCAACGGCACAAAAGTAAGCACCTTGCCTCCATTAAGGGACAAAGAAAATCTGTTTTTTTTAGGTTTATTAGAAGAGAATAAACTCAATAATATTAAGATTGTAGCAGTTTTACAAGACGGTACAACTCCTAAAAATATGTTTTTGGTGGTAGGGCAAAGTCCAATTACACCGCCTACGCCTGTAACGGCAGGTTCGTTGCAAATAGAGGCTTCGGGCAGCCAACCTTCCGAAGTAACCATGACCTTACGCAATGATTTGGATTATACTTTCCAAGTAACCAAAGGCAATGCGGTTTTGGTTTTCAAAGAGAGTTTTGGGGCTGTTTTTAGTCCAGACAACAAGGGTGTCGTAAAAATTTCTCCACAAAAAGACATTGGTGGCGACCTTGTGATTAGCACCGAAGGCGGAGAAGCTGTAGTAACCATGAGCTATACACCAAGATAACCGTACATTCGCCTTTAGGCGAATAGTTGATTTTACTAAGCTATAATATTCGCCTAAAGGCAAATGTACTATTATTCATCATTCACAACAATCTAAAAACATGAAAAAGCATCTAATATTCTTCACCATACTATTCACATTGTTAGGTATTTACACCACAAGTTTTGCTCAATGTGATACCGAGGCACTCAGCGAAAGGGCTTTAAAAGCCTTGCCCAAAGGTTATACTTTTGTAAAAAGTTACAAGGTAGATGGCAAAGGAGGCATACGCAAAACCATAGAATATACTTGTGTATTCAGCAAAGATACGCAGTATATTATCAGAATGGCGAGTAGAGATGGAGGTGTGCAAGGGGTCTTAGTTACATTGTACGACTCCCAACGCAATGAATTGGCAACAAGTCATGTAAACAATAAATTTTTCCCCGGTTGGACGTATAACTGCAAAGCTACGGGTATTTATTACATTTCGTTTAGCTTCAAGGACTCTCAAAGTTATTGTGCTGGGGCAGTAATGGGCTTTAAGAGATAAAAAAGCATAAGACTTTCTAAGTGGTAAACTTAGAAAGTCTTGGTTATCAATATTTTTTAGAATAAAATACTACATTGTAACATCAAACGGCTTTGTGCCTTCACATGACCTTCCGATAGATTTTGGGCAAGAGGCTGTTGAAAATTAGCACCCACAGACAGCCAACGGTGTTGCACCTCTACACCCAACACACCTGCACACAAAACTCCCCCTGTTTCGGGTATTACCAGCCCATGATGTGTATTTTTATTGCTATATTCGGCATAAAAGCCCGTATGTGGCATAATAGTCCAATAATTTGGGAAACTTTTAGCATAAAAAGCTAAGATATTTCCACTTACCCGATGCCCAAACAGATAATCTTCGCTATTTGTCGTATTGATTTTTGCAGCAATGTCTGTATTGATGCCTACGTTTTTGTAACGAACTGTATAAATGGCATTTAGCACAAAATCTGTGCTGCCTGTACCCAACTGAAAATTAGGATTGGCGACTTGTTGGGCATCATTTTCATTGTACGCAAAACGACCTGTGGGCAGTTTCGCACCGCCACCCAACCACAAAACATGATTCCAAAGACGAGGTACTGTGTCTGTAGTCGTATTCAATAAATTGTAATTTACCAAGACAGACATATCTCCTAAACCGTTTAAGTACCTTGTTGTAGCACTTTCAGTTTGTTCATTAAAACTGTAGGGAACAAAAGCCAAGATTTGTAGCTTTTTGTAGGGATAAAACCTGCCCCAAAGTTCGGCAGTGCGGAAAGTTTCGGTAGTGCGGAAACGGTCATCTGTTCCTACGCCCAAATGCGAATCGAAAGACATATAACGATACCGCAAACCCACAAAATTACGGTTAAATTGCGGTAGTAAGCCTAAATAATAGTTACCAACTCCACAACCACAAATATCACAGGCTGTTGAAAAGCCCATCGAAACGAAATTAAGAACAATAAAGAGATAGATTTTTTTCATGTTTATATCAAAAAAGTTTATATACCAAAGGTCAGATTTGCCCAA
>CANGYA010000113.1 GCA_947457925.1 Cytophagales bacterium
AAAGTAATTACCCCCACAGACTACCCTCAATTTATACAATGGATGAGTGGTAACGAAGATGTGTTGGTGTATGACAAAACGAAAACGCATGACACTGCCGAAGCCTATTTTTTGGCAGCAGATATTATTTTCTGTTTAGATTTTTCGGAATTAAAGAGAGTAGAGCCATTAGACGAAATGGTGCGAAAAAGCAAGGCAAAGGTAGTTTTGATAGACCATCATCATGGCTATGACGGCTTCGCAGATTTTTCATTGTGGAATGTAAATGCAGCAGCTACAGCCGAACTGATTTACCAATTTATCAATATCATGGGGCATAGACACCTCATAGATGTACCTTCGGCAGAGTGTATTTATGCGGGCATTGTAACAGATACAGGTTCTTTCAAATTTGAGTCGACCAGCAGCAAGTTGCACAGAGAAGTGGCAGATTTAATAGATTTAGGCGTACAACCCAACAAAATTCAACGACTTATTTATGACAACAACACCGAAAACCGTTTACGTTTCTTAGGCTATGCTTTACAAAATAAATTGCAAATTTTGTGGCAATACCGCACCGCCTATTTTATTATCAACCAAGAAGAACAGCACAAATTTAGCACACAAACAGGCGACACAGAGGGATTAGTAAACTATGCTTTGTCTTTGGCAGGTATCCGCATGGCTACGATTTTGATAGAAAAACCCGACAAAACCGTCAAAATGTCTTTCCGTTCTTTTGGCAACTTAGCTGTTAATGAAATTGCACGTTTGCATTTTGAAGGGGGCGGACACCGCAACGCAGCAGGAGGCAGAAGTGCGAAAGATTTATTAGCCACAGAACAAGAGTTTTTGAGAGTGCTGGAGCTGCACAAAGAAGAATTGATAAGAGAAGGCTAAATGGCTAATTGATTGACAATAAACACTTTCTAAGCATAAAAGACTTGGAAAGTGTAAAAAATATTACTTAAATTATTACTGAATAATATGAATATCAATAAAAGTATTATAGACCAAAGAATAAATAAAATCGTAGCAGATAATCCCACATGGTTTCTTGATAATAGAATGATGAGTGAGCCTCAAAGAAAGACCGCAAGGGCTTTTTTAATTTTAGGTATGGCTACTTATTTGGACATAGAGTTAGAAGAAGGTGTTAATTGTTTGACAGATGATGGCAATGATGCTGGTATAGATGGCGTACATATTGGAGATACAACAGACGAGGGCTTTGTAGTAACTTTGTTTCAGTCTAAGTATTATAGTGGTAAAAAGATGGAAAATGATGCTAATTTTGAGGAAAATGCCATTGTAAAAATGATAGGTGCTTTACAATATATTTTTGACCCCAACGCAACAATTACGCTGAATGATAAATTGAAAAGAAAAATTGTTGAAATTCAAGACTTAGCACAAAATTTTATCCCTACGATTAGGTGTGTAATGATGAGTAATGGTATTCGTTGGAATGAAGTTGCACAGGAAAAGATTAATTATTACCAAAAAGAAAGTTCTTTGGTAGAGTTTGATTTTTTTAATCATGACGACATCTTACGTGCCATACAAACTACTAAAAGTATTCAAGCTACATTGCGTTTGAATGGGAAGGCTATCACAGAGGAGCTACCACAATTTAAAAGAGTGATGATAGGCAAGATAACTGCTGCTACAATAGCCGACTTATTGGAACATTACGGAGATGATTTGTTAGAAAAAAATATTCGTAAATATTTAGGGCATCGCCAAAATAAGATTAACCAACAAATCCAACAAACTTTGCTAAGTGATAAGAAAGAAAACTTTTATCTCTACAATAATGGCATTACCATGATTTGTAGCAAGTTTAGTGAAAATGGCTTTGCTACCGACAAAATGGTAAAAGTAGATGATTTACAAATCATTAATGGCGGACAAACCTGCAAAACTATTCAACACACCGTAGCCAATTTTCCAAATATAGACTATGAAAAGGCTTTTGTCATGTTTAGGCTATACGAAATAGATAAACAAGATGAAGAGTTGATAACAAACATTACGCTAACTACCAATAGCCAAAGTCCTGTGGATTTACGAGATTTAAAGGCGAATGACAGTATCCAACGAAATTTGGAAACGGCTATAGCAGATTTGGGCTATATTTACAAAAGAAAAAGAGAAGTATTTGGTAGTCAAGTAGATAGTATTGCCGTTGCGGTAGCTGCGGAGGCTGTTATGGCGATTTGGCGAGAAAACCCACACATTGTAAAGTACCAAAAGGCAAAACTTTTTGGTAAATATTATGACCAGATTTTTACACCTACTTTGAATGCAAGCCAAGTAATTATGGCTGTACTTATATTTAGGTTTTGTGATAACCAACGGAGAAAAGAAACTCTGATAGAGCAATACCCACACCTGCCGTATAGCCACTATGTAATGGCTATGTTGATAGGTAAATTACTATTGAACCGACAAAATTTAACATTAAAAGACTTGCAACATAAAGAGTTTCCTACGATTAAACAGCTTTTTGATACGCAAAAAGATGTTTTATTTCAGGAAGCCAACCAACTTGTGCTACAATCATTGACACCACTGCAAAATGCAAAAGGGGTAACAGAATTACGAAAATTAGTAGCTCATTTCCGCCAAGCAGAAGTGATACAAGATTTGTTGAAAAAGTTAAATAAGGTAGTATAGTAGAAAACGTACTACGCTACCTTGTTTCACTGCCGTAAAAACTCTACTTTTGCCCTATAACTTAACAGATAAAGACGTATGAAAAAATGGGAAAACCTATTGACCTTTTCGGCTTTGGTTTTGGCGGTGGTTTTGCTGAATATGTTGGCTGCAAGGTGGTTTTTCAGATGGGACTTGACAGAAGATAAACGGTACTCTATTACCCCAACCACACAAAATTTACTCAAAAACTTAGATGATGTAGTTACGATTCAGGTCTATTTGACAGGGGACTTGAATGCAGATTTTCGCCGTTTGAAGAATGAAATTGAAGAAAATTTAGAAGAATTTAAAGTGTATGGAGGCGAAAAAATACAATATGAGTTTGTAAACCCCGAAGACATTGCGAATGCAGACGAGAAAAAAGCCTTTTACCAAAGTTTATTGGAAAAAGGAATGCAGCCCACCAATTTATATGACAATGTGGACGGTAAGAAAATCCAAAAAATAATTTTTCCTTACGCCTTAGTCAATTACAAGGGCAGGGAACAAGCTGTTTTGTTGCTCAAAGGCAATGTTACGGCAAGTGCTAAAGAAAAATTGAACCAGTCTATAGAAGGCGTAGAGTACGAATTAGCCTCGTCTATCAAGAGTTTGAGCAAAGAGGAGAAACCGTTTATTGCTATCATAGAAGGTCATAACGAATTGAATAACAATGAATTGGCAGATTTAACAGAAAGCCTACAAGCCAGCTATAGCGTAGAAAGAGTCAATTTGACAGAAAAAAATTTGGAGGGTTATGATGCCGTTATTGTGGCACAACCGAAGCAGCCTTTTCAGGAAATAGAAAAATATCGCATAGACCAATTTGTGATGAAAGGAGGCAAAGCCTTGTTCTTCTTAGATGCCGTACAAATGAATCTCGACAGTATTCCTTTGGGCGGTACGTATGCCTTTGGTTATGATTTGGGTATAGAAGATATGCTGTTCCGTTACGGTGTGCGTGTCAATCAGGATTTGGTGCAAGATATGTTTATGGGCAATATTTTGGTCAATGTGGGCAAATTTGGCGAACAAGCTAACTTACAAGCCTTGCCTTTTCCGTATTACATTGCTCTCAACCAATTTGGCAAGCACCCCACAGTCCGCAACCTCAATGCGGTGTATGCACGTTTCGCAAGTTCTATAGACACCGTAGAGGCAAAAGGCATAAGCAAAACACCTTTGTTGTTTACGAATAAATATTCACGGATTCGCCGTATGCCCAATATGCTGACCTTAGATGAATTAAAGGCAGATTTGAACAAAGAACTTTACACACAAAAATACATTCCTGTTTTGTATTTGTTAGAAGGCAAATTTACGTCTGTTTACAAAAATCGTTTTTCGCCAGACGGTTCTACGCCAATTACAGAAAGTAGCCCGAATAAAATCGTAGTGTGTAGTGATGGCGACTTGCTCCGCAACGAACTTAACAAGAAAAACCAGCAAATTTTGCCTTTGGGTTACGACCCCATTACCCAACAAACTTTTGCTAATAAACAGTTGATAATGAATTTATTAGACTACTTATTAGACGAGCAAGGTTTGATTACTACGCGTAACAAAGAAGTAAAACTACGCCCTTTAGATACCTTTAAGGTACAAGAAGAAAAAACAATGTGGCAAACTCTCAATATTGTTTTGCCTGTGGTTTTAGTAGTTTTATTAGGTATAGTAAGGTACTATTGGCGGAGGAGGAAATATGCGTAAAATAAATAGTTGCTTAAATAGAAAAAATTAGGGTAGAGGTCAAAATCTGTTAGGGTTTGTACTTTCCTACATATTACGTCTATCCTTTCACCCACCTCATACAAAGCTGCGGATAGCTGCCCCAAACTACACACTTTTGTAGCTTCCATCAAACTTTCAAATAAGTTTCCGTTGGCAATAGCTACTTTTTGTAAGTTAGCAAGGGCAATTTTTGCAGCACTTTCATTGCGTTTGGGGAAAGTATTTAAAGGGGGAATCGCAAAATCTTTTTCCTTTTTGGTGCTAATAATTGTTTTTTAGTGTAAATTTGTCGTGATAAAAATATACCACTATCTAAAATTATGCAAAAATCTATTACCATAGATACAAATTTATCATTACAAGATTTATTGTTAAGTGTTGAAAATCAGATAAATAGCTATGTTACAGAAATTTGCTTTGTATTTGATAGTCATAAAAATTTAGTTTTGACTAAGGAAGGAGAACTAAGTTTTATTAGTTTTACAGAAACGGAATTGGCTTTGTTGAAAAATACCTATTTTACGCATAATCACCCTAAAAATGGGTTTTTGAGTGTTACAGATATTGAGTTTGCACACACTTGGAACTTAGAAGAAATGAGGGCTGTTACTAATTCAGAGGTTTATGTGATAACAAAGCCACAAGATGGCTGGAATGAACCACAGTTTTTTCAGGTTTTAAAACACGAAAAAGAAACAATAAAAAAAGCATATTTCAAAGATGAAATTACAAAAGAAGTAGCTAATCAACGCTATTTTGAGGAAGTTCCCAAAACTATTTTACAAAAATTAGGCATCACTTTTAAAAATATAAAGCTATGACAACTACCGAAAAAGGTGTTTTTTATACAGAAAAAGGAGCAGCAGAACTTTGGGAAAGTGAATTAGAAACAGAAAAAGTGGCTTATTTGGCTATGCAGGAGCAAATAAAACTTCGCAAAGCTATTTTAGAACAACTTGTTTTATTGCCCGATTTCTACACAGATTTATTACATACGATTTTGCTTGTTCTCAACAACCAAATTCAACAACAACCAATAGACAAAGAAAAAATGCTTGCTGCAATGGAAAGTTTATTGGAAATGAAAGGGAAGTTTGTAAGCAGAGTTTAAATCTTTCCAAAAGGGAAAATGGCTTTTGGAAAGGAAAAAATGCTGCACTTTCATTGCGTTTGTGGAAAGCATTTGAAGGGGGAATCGCAATAGCTTTAAAAACCAAACAAGTTGCAGTTTTCTTTCTGCAACTTGCTTTGTTAAAAAAGAATAACACAATTATTGTTGATACAGCTTTGAAACTTCTTGGTCGGTTAAAGCACGGTTGTAAACACGAATTTCATCAAGAGCCCCTTTAAAGTAGTTCTGATAACGACCATTTGAGAATGTACTTCCTATTCTGATAGCATCTGTATTAAGACTTAACGAACCTGTAATAGGGCTTGCACTTACAAAATTTCCATTAATATAAACTTTTTTATTCTTACCATCTAAGGTCATTGCAAAATGCTGCCACCCAAAATTGTTATTGAAGGGAGTTAATGCCCATATATGTTGCTGGTAGAAAGTATGAGTAATAAAACTATTTTCACTACGTATGATTAATGCCCCAAAAGTCATTGCAGCTGTCATTGTAGTATTATCACCTTTTATAATCATACAGCCATCAGATATAGGACTTTGCATTTTGAAAAAAAATGACACACTAACATTATTTCTAAAAACCAAACTATTTGTGTGTGGCACTTCAAGTGAGCCATTACTCTCAAATAATGCAGCCTTGTTAGCCTGTCCTTTTCGGTCTGTGGTAAGTTTGACTGTGCCTCGAATAATAGCGGAGTTGTTATTTCCACTAAAATCTTTGGTATTACTTTCGTCAAAGTTTAGGTTGAGCACTAAACCATTATTTGTATTTGGTATAGTACTACCACCTACCCCATCAAAAAATACGCCTTTAAAGACATCTTCGTCTTTGTTCGAACCGCAAGCTGTTAGTAGCCCTAAAAGCATTGCGAAAAATAGAGTGTGTTTCATAAATTATTCTTTCATTAGAATATTATATTTTTCGTATATGTATAATGCTTTTATCGCATTATCAAGATTAGAGTAGTAGAATTTACAAGTAACTGGTGCCATTCTACAATGGTCTACTGCGTAAGGTTTGGATTTATCAGAAAATTTATCTATCTTTCCACTATGAGTTTCATTATCTTTATCCTTACTAAATTGAACTGTGATTATTTGATGATAAGAAGATGATATTGTTTCCCATTGCCCTAATTTAAAAGTAGGAATTATGATATTTCCTCTTTCGATATCCTCTTTCATCTGTTTATCAAGTTTTTCTTTTTCAGCTTTTCTTTTTGCATCTTCATCATCAGATGAAGAACCTCTATTAGAATAATTATCATCATAAGAACCTCCTCCACTACTACTAAAATCTATCCCTTCCAATCCTTTTTTTATCAGCCACCCACCCAAAAGAACAGCCCCACCAATCATCAAACCTTTTGTGATACTATTCTCTATTTGAGCTTGTTTTCTTGCATTCTCACGAGCTGCTATGTCTGCCTCCATTTTTTGCAGTTTTTGTCTCACACTATTTTTGTAAATACTGTTTGGGTAGTATGTTAAAAAAAGTGCAGCATCACTTTGTGTGTATATCCTATTAGCTGCTTGGGTTTCAAAGGCTGCATTTCGGCTACTGTATGGAAAAGCATTTTTAAACATTATAGCCTGTTCTACATTTGAAGCTGTATAGTTGTTTTCAGTTTTACTGTTGTTCGGCAAAACCAAATAACCAGAATAGTTGGTAAAACCCGTAAAAACATATTCTTTTCCTATATGCCTACGGTTGTATTCGTCTAACCATTGCGGAAATTTGTTAGGCTGCATAGACCTTTTTTTACCTTGTCCTTGTATCACATACATTAAACTTGTGATACCATAACCTACTGCACCACCAATAACGCCATTCAGCACAACATTTGTGGTTGATTTGTTATCAGAACCATAAAAAGTAGTCGGGCTTAATGCCATACCTGCCACAGCCCCGCCTGCTGTTGCCCCTATTTGAAAAGTTATGCCTGACATAGATAACTTCTTTTTATAATTTGGTGACCCAACAGACTTGATATTATTTTCTTTGTGATAAGTGCTTATACCCGAATGAGAAGGTCTTTCCACTACGCAGGAGCTTAGTCCTGTCAAAAAAGCTATTAAAATGAGTAGTTTTTTCATAATTAAATTTGTTTTAAATAATTTATTTACCTTTTAATGATATGGTAAGCCAGACTAATGGCAAATTGTTGAAAAGCTGTTTCAGGTGTAGAAAATGACTGCTTATATTCTGCTGTCAAACTTATCCGTTTATAAGCTGCCATAGCTCCAAATTTCCAAAGCGGTGTTTGAAATGTAGAAGTTGCTAATGTATTAGTGGTCTTTTTTTGAGAAGAACCACCGCCTGTGGTTACATCTTCTTCCACATTTATCGAACCACCTAAATAACCAGCACCTATGTAAGGCGAAAAATATTTAGAAATTAAGGGCATTAAAAACAAAGATGCACCACCCTCAAATCCTCTAAATACAGTAGCTTTTTGCTCAAAAAGTGTGTTTCCATTCGAAACTTTGTAAGAGTTTGATAGGAAAGAGCCGTTGATTATAAAAAAACGAGTTACGGCTCTCATACCTAATTCAAAATTTAAGTTTTCACGACTAATTGCACCACTATTAAGATTTTGTGAGTAGGTTGCATTTAGAAAATTTAGCTGCGAATAGCCACCATAAAATTCAAAAGCATAAGACTTGTAGTCACTTTGTGAATGGGCTGGTAGAATAGCAGCATAAAAAAGAAGACAAATACAATAAAAGATTTTCATAAATTAGTAGCTTTTATGAGGTAAATATTATTTTTAGTTTTGCATTTGCAATTTCTTAAATTAAACCTACCTTTACATAATAAAAGCACTAAAACATAGTGCAATAAAATTTCCTAACTTAGTGCAAAAAACTTACGTATATGATAGATATTGGGGCAAAAATCAAACATTTTAGAGATATAAAAGGCTATTCGCAAGACTATATGGCTGAAAAATTAGGGATAAGCCTAAAAAGCTACAATAATTTAGAAAATGAAAAAACAAAAATAGACACCAAAAAAATACAAAAAATTGCCCAAATTTTAGAAGTAAATTGGTTAGAATTATTGAGTTTTGGAGAGAAAATAACGCAAATAAATGGTAGTATAATTGGAGATAACAACACAAATAATAATCCAACAGTTTATGCCAATCTAACTGATAAAGACCTTATTCATATCATAGACAAATCTAAACAAGAAGTAAGTTTTTTGAAAGAAAAAATCTCCCTCTTAGAAACCACCATTACAGATTTGCGAAATACGGTGGCGGTGTTGCAACAAAAACTGTAGAACGGACTTTAGTCCGTTTTTTGACGTATAGACGATAAAACGGACTAAAGTCCGTTCTACAGGAAAAATTACAGGTAATTTTCATTGATATAGCTAAATTTCCAATCTTGCCAATTCTCAACCAAACCTGCTTTTACAGGGTTTTGTAGTGTATAATTGATTATGTTTTGCAACTCTTTATCATTGCAAACACAATGGTCGTAGCTTTCGGCTTGCCAATTTGTAACTCCTTGTGTGCCTAAAAATTTATTGATTTCAAAGCTACTTCCGCCTTTTATGCGTTGCATAATTCTTTCTACTTGTGTGTAATTTTTTGTTGTCAATAGTTCATTATCAACTATATTTTCAATTTGCAAATCCATATTAAAAACTAAATGCACGTGATTTGACATTACGCAATAAGCAATTAAATCATATAAATTCTTATCCAAATGGTGCATTTTACTTGTTACAATTTTGGTTATTTCAGATTTTTGTAAAATCCATGTTTGTGTAGAGTTGTCTAAATAATTATCAATTTTAGTAAAATGCCTTTTGTATTCATCATAGATTTTTGTCTTATCTCCTAATTCTTGTAGAATTTTTACTTTTTGTTCTTGCTCAAGTTTATATTGTTCCATTATTTCAGCAGGCAAAGCACCTTTCAGACAAAAAGTAACAAAAAACTTTGCCCCAACAGGATAAATGTGGGGCAAGTTTTTACGATATTCATATTTTATTTCTTTCTCTTTCATTTTATTTCTGTAAATTTTCTGTAGAACGGACTTTAGTCCGTTTGTCGTCTATATGTCAACAAACAGTAGTCCGTTTGTCGTTTATGCGTCATAAACGGACTGAAGTCCGTTCTACAGGTTACATATTACGTCTATACTGCCCACCCACCTCATACAAAGCCTCCGACATCTGCCCCAAACTACACACTTTGGCAGCTTCCATCAAACTTTCAAACAAATTTCCGTTGGCAATAGCTACTTTTTGCAAGTTGGCAAGGGCAATTTTTGCAGCACTTTCATTGCGTTTGTGGAAAGCATTGAGAGATGAAATCGCAAAATCTTTTTCCTCTTTCGTGCTGCGGATAACTTCGGCTGGAATAACCGTAGGGCTACCTTTAGGGTCAAGGAAAGTGTTTACGCCAATTAAAGGCAAACTTCCATCATGCTTTTTCATTTCGTAGTGCATACTTTCTTCTTGTACTTTGCTGCGTTGATACATTCTTTCCATTGCACCCAAAACCCCACCACGTTCAGAAATACTGCGAAACTCTTTCATCACAGCTTCTTCAACCAAATCTGTCAATTCCTCAATAATGAAAGCACCTTGAATTGGGTTTTCATTTCTTGCCAAACCTAATTCATTGTTAATAATCAACTGAATAGCTAAGGCACGTCTTACACTTTCTTCGGTTGGTGTCGTAATTGCCTCATCATAGGCGTTGGTATGCAATGAATTACAGTTGTCATAAATGGCATACAAAGCCTGTAAAGTGGTGCGAATGTCATTAAAAGCAATTTCTTGTGCGTGCAAACTCCTGCCCGAAGTCTGAATATGGTACTTCAATTTTTGACTTCTTTCATTGCCTTTGTACTTATATTTTATGGCTTTTGCCCAAATTCTACGTGCTACTCTACCCATTACGCTATACTCTGGATCCATACCATTAGAGAAAAAGAATGAGAAATTTGGTGCAAAATCATCAATATTCATTCCTCTACTCAAATAATATTCGACAAAAGTGAAACCATTTGACAACGTAAAAGCTAATTGCGAAATTGGATTTGCACCTGCTTCCGCAATGTGATAACCCGAAATAGACACTGAATAAAAATTGCGAACTTTCTCTGTAATAAAATATTGCTGCACATCTCCCATCATTCGCAAGGCAAACTCTGTACTAAAAATACAAGTATTTTGGGCTTGGTCTTCTTTCAAAATATCAGCTTGCACCGTACCTCGAACCGAAGATAAAGCCTTTGCTTTGATTTTTTCATACACTTCTTTTGGCAAAACTTGGTCGCCACTTACACCCAATAATTTTAAACCCAAACCGTCATTTCCAATAGGTAAAATTTTGTTGTATTGAGGGCGTAACCCCGCAAGGGCTTTAAGCCCTTGCGGGGTTTGTCCGTAAATTGCTGCAATTTTCGCCTCTACTTCTGCCTCCAAACCGTTTTGTTTAATATAAATTTCGCATTGTTGGTCAATGGCTGCATTCATAAAAAACGCCAATAACATAGGTGCGGGACCATTGATAGTCATTGATACTGAAGTATTTGGATTGCACAAATCAAAACCTGAATACAGTTTTTTAGCATCATCAACCGTTGCAATACTTACGCCTGAATTACCAATTTTTCCATAAATATCTGGTCTGTAATCTGGATTTTCGCCATATAAGGTTACGCTATCAAAAGCTGTTGAAAGACGTTTTGCTGGCAAACCGTTTGACACATAGTGAAATCTTTTATTAGTTCTTTCAGGTCCTCCTTCACCTGCAAACATACGTGCAGGGTCTTCGCCTTCACGTTTTAGCGGAAATACGCCTGCCGTATAAGGATAAAAACCAGGGGTGTTTTCAGTCATTAACCACTTTAAAATATCTCCCCAATCTTGATATTTTGGTAAAGAAATTTTTGGAATACGGTTGTGTGATAAAGAAATCGTGTAAAGGTCTTGCTCTATGATTTTATCACGCACTTGAAACTGATATTTGTCTGCTTTATACAATTTTACAGTTGCTTCCCAAGTCTGTAATTGCTGTTTGCAGTCGGCATCAAGTTGTTTTTCAAGGTTGTTATATCTTTCTATTAGCTCTTTCAAATATTCAGGTTCTCCTTGAATATATTGAATAGCCTTAACAGTTTGCGAAGTTTCAACCTCCGCAAGGGCTTTAAGCCCTTGCGGAGTTGGTATAACTTCTACTTTTACAGATGTTTTGCCAATATCAGCTCTTAATTGTGCAATTACACCGTTTAATTGGTACATTTTGCGAGCAATTTCACATTGTTTAAGTACGAATTTGTCGTATTTTTCGGCATTTTCGGCAATTTCTGCCAAATAACGCACACGACTTGGCGGTATCACATAAGATGCTGTTGCAGTTTCTGGATTATAATTTTCTAAGGTTTTTGTTCCAATAATTGCAGTAAAATTAGTAGGCAATAAATTAGTCAAATTGGTTTTTTCCACCAACTTTTCCATTAATCTCACATACAAAAGATTTGTACCTGTGTCATTAAATTGGCTGGCAATCGTACCATAAATCGGGAGTTTGTCATCGGGAGTTTCCCACAAATTATGGTTGCGTTTGTACTGTTTTTTGACATCACGCAAAGCATCAAGACTGCCTTTTTTGTCGAATTTATTAATGGCAATCATATCCGCAAAATCCAACATATCAATTTTTTCGAGTTGCGTAGCTGCACCATATTCCGAAGTCATCACATAAAGAGAAACATCTGAATGTTCTACAATTTCGGTATCAGACTGCCCAATGCCCGAAGTTTCGACAATAATCAAGTCAAAACCTGCTGCTTTGCAAATATCAATACTTTCTTGTACGTATTTGCTCAACGCCAAATTTGACTGACGAGTAGCCAAACTACGCATATACACACGTGGGTTGTCGATGCTATTCATACGAATACGGTCGCCAAGCAAAGCACCGCCTGTTTTGCGTTTTGAAGGGTCAACGGAAACAATAGCAATGGTTTTGTCCTGAAAATCAAGCAAATAGCGGCGTACCAATTCATCAACCAACGAGGATTTACCACTTCCGCCTGTGCCTGTGATGCCCAAAACGGGAATTTTTCGGGTGGCAATCAGCTTTTCTATTTCTGCGTGAACCGATTTTGACTGTTCGGGTTCATTTTCCGACAAGGTTATCAGTTGCCCGATAAGTTGGTGGTTTTTTGGGGTTAAAAGTGTTGCTAACATATTGGTTAGGGTGGTTATTTTGTGGGGTAAAGATAGGTAAAAAATTAAGGGCTGCAAATGGAATTTTTGGAATAAACTTTTTTAGATTTGCAATAACCAACTCTATCAATTTATGTCCGAACTGATAAAAAAAGTTACAAGAAATCAATTTAATGACTGGTTTAAAGGTTATTCTTCCTTAAATGAAATTTATAGGTGGTTTCAAGAAGAATATATAGAATATGAAGGTGATTTACCTACTACTAAGTGGGAAAGAGCTGAATTTCTTTGTAATACGATAGACTTGACTGACCCAATTGAAGTCCAAAAAGTTCTTAATGTGTATGCCAAAGTATTAAAAGAAATAGATACAGCAATTAAAAAACGTGAGTTTACCAAAGATGTTTTAAACTCTTTGAGTGATAAACGAAGTAAAATGATACAATTTCTAACTGATGATAAAATTCAATATGTAAATGGAAAACTTAGTTTTATTAACCTTAATGATGGAGTAAAAGATAGTATCAAAAATATCATATTTGCTGTTTATGATGCTAAACCTAATATAGTCGTTGAAGACTGGGCAAGTAATAATATAAAAATTGTTGAGCATGAAGAAAAATGTTTGGTGTATGATTTACCAATTACTAAAGGATTAACTTTTCAAGACTTGTTTGATTGGTATAAAGATAAATATACCGAAATAGGAGAAGATGCCCAAAAAGTAAAAGAAGCATTATACAAAAGGCTTTCAAAAGGAGAAAAACAAGGGTTAAATTCATTTGAACAATTATTTTTTGATACTTACTTAACAAAATTTATAAAAGACAAGGATTGGAATAAAGTGCCTGCACTTATTCCACAAGTATGGCTACATTATGACCCAAAAACTATCAAGGAATTAGAAGGAGAAGGTAGAGAAAAAAGGCTTAAACATCAAAAAATGGACTTTTTAATGTTATTTTCTGATAGAGAAAGGATTGTGATTGAAATTGATGGACAACAACACTATTCTGATAATAATATTGCAAGCCCTAAATTATATGCTGAAATGGTAAAATATGATAGGGGGATGCGGTTAAAAGGTTACGAAGTTTACCGTTTTGGTGTTTATGAACTTAAAGAAACATCAATAAATACAAAAGAACAAATAGAAAAATTAATTGAAGTTTTTTTTAATGAATTGTTCAAAAAGTATAATGTAGATTTTAAAGGATGATTTTGCTTAGTAATCTCAAATTTGCCCAATCAATTAGTATTTTTTGGAGTTAAAAGTGTTGCTAATAGAGTGGTTAGGGTGGTTATTTTGTGGGGTAAAGATAATAAAATGCTTAGATTAAAAACATAGCAATTTATATTTTGTATATTTGTGTAAACAAAATCACAATATTATGAATGAGTTAATTCTTTATTCACGATTACAAATGCTCACTTCCGAACATTTGCAAACCGAATTGTTGTTATTTATTGATGAATTATTGCAAAAACAGTTTAGCACAAAACCTGCGGTTAAACGTATTCCCCGTTTTGGTTGTGCAAAAGGCACTTTTCAGATGAGTAATGATTTCGATGCTCCTCTTGACGATTTTAAAGAATATATGTAACGAATATTTTGCTTGATACACATACGCTAATTTGGTTATTAGAAGGAGATGATAACCTTAGTGAAAATGCCCGAAAAGCTATTGAAAATCCTGCAAATACTTGTGTGGTAAGTATTGCGAGTTTGTGGGAAATTGCAATAAAAATCAATATCGGAAAACTAACAATGAAAATGCCTTATCAAGCATTAAGCCAATTAGTATGGGAAAATGGAATAGAAATATTGCCTATTCACTTCAAACATACTTTGGGTTTGCTTGCTATGCCTTTGCACCATCGAGACCCTTTTGATAGAATTTTATTGGCACAAGCTATAACCGAAAAAATGGCTGTGGTTAGTAGAGATGAAAACTTTTATTTGTATGAAGTGCAGGTAATTTGGTAGAAAATAATATAAAAACTAAGGCTTTTCAGTTTCATTTTCCGATAAGTTGGTGGTTTTTTGGGGTTAAAAGTGTTTCAAGCCTATTGGTTTTGGTGGTTATTTTGTGGGGTAAAGATAAAATAAAATGCTTACATTAAAAGTATAGCAATTTATATTTTGTATATTTGTGTAAACAAAATCACAATGGCAACTGAAAGAAAAATTCCCTCGTCTTATCGTTATTACAAATTGGCTGATTTGAAAAACATTTGTGGCATAGAACAAGCTGATGCTCACAAAATGCTTGCTCCTGTACAAGATATTGCTGTATCTGATTTTTTACAAACTAATTTAGATAGAAATACTCAACTGCCTATGCTGAATGAAAAAGCTAAATCAGAACTATTAGTTATGCCTATCTTGACCGAAGTATGGGCATTAAACCATAATTTTAAACCACTATCGGGACTTACATTTAATATAGACCCCTCCAAAGGGTTGAAAGGAATAGCTGATTTTTTAATATCAAGCAACCCAAATGCACAAGAATTATCAAGCCCAATTATGTGTGTATTTGGAGCAAAAAATGATGCCATAGAAGATTGGTATGGGCAGTGTGGCGCAGAAATGTATGCAGCAAGGGTTTTTAATGAAAGAAAAGGTAATAACATTCATACCATTTATGGAGCAGTAACCAATGGTTTACTTTGGCAGTTTTTAAAATTAGAGGGACAAACTTTATTTATAGACAGCCAACGCTATGCTATTGCAAACTTACCTCAACTTTTAGGGGCTATTCAAAAGGTATATAACTTTTATAAGTGAAAATAAAGGCTGCAAAAAAAACATTTGCAGCCTTTATTTTCACTTACAGCCCATTGCGGTCTATTTCTGCAAACCACGCTTTATGCCCCAACTCATCTGTAACATAGTTATAAAACCCGAAAGCATATAATGATGTACCTGTTTCGTTAGGAATAAGATTAAAGAAATAGTGCCTTCCTTTTGTTTCCCCAAATGTTTTACTCTTTAATAGTGTCCCTGTTTCACTAATTTCAGCTACCCAAGCATAACCATATTTGTAATTTTTATTAGAATTTGTAAGGGTGTAATTTGAGGTAGTGCCACAAACATAAATTCCGCTAATATTACCTGTTCCTTGTGCATAAGTAATAGTCATATTTTCAAGCATATCCGTAGTATTGCTAACCGAAATTTCTCTATTAGACAAAATTTGTCCGGCTATTTTATCTAATATGTCAATTTTACCTGCACGCCAATAACCTCCATTACTTGGTTTATCCTTTTTACCATTAGTCGTTTCTGTCCAACCAATTGTATAAATTTTGCCTCCCAAAAGGTATAATTGATTGATATAAGTTTCGTATAAAGAAGATTGTCCTCCTATATCCTTTACCCATTTTACTGCCAAATCTGTATTAGTTACCTGTTTATTAGAAAATTGATTGGTAATTTTTTCTTCTAAACGAAATACACCTGTTTTTGTAAATTTATTGTTATTTTTTTTGTAATAAGATAAATATAAATCACTTATGAATATTCCTCCTGTTCCACCCGACCAATCATAATCATAAAGACTAAATTTATTAAACCTCATTTGTGAATATTGAGTAAAACGTCTTTGTGTTGGGATAGAGAGATTAGGAATAAATTTACTAATCTGTCCATTCATATTGATTGTGAAATACACC
>CANGYA010000114.1 GCA_947457925.1 Cytophagales bacterium
TATTGATTTAAGATAAACTAAAAAAGTACAAAAATTAGGCTTTTTTACGTAGCTTTTTAGGTGCAGTTCTTTGGTCAGGAGCTTTGGGGTTAATGCCCAAGAGTTTGTTTTGAATACGCAGTTCCTCCAATTCTTTTTCCAGTGGATTGGCTTTATTTGGCAACAAAACTAAAATAAAATAGCCGATAACAGGCAAGAATAAACACAACCAAAAGCCCATCCAAAATGACCTTCCTCGCGAAGTTGCAAAATGTCCTCCGACTAAAGGCAGCGTAAGAGAAACTGCCAACATAAAAAAAATAGCATCTATCAACATGAGCTAAGGGGAATTAAGTGCTAACGCAGAATTAGTAATTTTTTAATTAAAAACTACAAATAGTTGATTATCAAATTATTAGTAAAATTTTTATTCTAAAAATAGTCTATAATAATTTATATTTACTATCTATTAAGAAATTGTTTTGCCTAAAAAACTAAGTCAAAAAGCATTATACGAAGAACAGTTTGTCGAGAAATTAGGTTTAAGGAAATTGCGAATTTACCAATAAAATTATTTTATGGCGTAAATCGACAATCTACAAAACAGCCTATTCGTAGTGGGAAAAAGGTAAAAATTTTAAACAGCCTAAGCTTTAAGCAAGGAATATCAAAAAACAAAAAGCCTTTCTAAGTATTACACTTAGAAAGGCTTAATTTTTATGATTATTTCAAGAATAACAATTCTCTGTATTTTGGTAAAGGCCACAACTCGTCATCAACAATCAACTCCAATTTATCCACATTGTAACGAATTACCTCAAAAAATGCTTTTACGTTGTCGCAATATAGGATAGCCTTTTTGTGCGAATCTTCTTCGTTGTTAGCAGCTTTGCGGGCTTCTACCATTTCATAAGTCTTTTCTTTTATCAGTTTTATGTGCTGCGAAATGGTCTTAATCATGTCTATAAGAGCATCGGCTTCTTCTTTCAAGCCCAATTCTTTCAAGCCTTTCGCATTGTCAATCAATTTGTGTTGGTACGACAAGGCAGCAGGTATGATTTGGTTCAAGGCTATTTGCTCAATACAACGAGATTCTATTTGCACTTTTAAGATATAGCTGTGCAACATAATTTCGTGGCGTGCCTCTAATTCTACGTCATTGAATACGTTTTGCTCTGCAAATAATTGCTTAGATTTAGCCGATACATAGGCATCTAAGGCTCTTGGCGTGTTAGGTACATTGCTCAATCCACGTTTTTTAGCCTCCTCTTTCCACTCATCACTGTAGCCGTTGCCCTCAAAACGAATAGGCTTAGAAGATTTAATGTAATCACGCAAAATTTCTACGATAATTACCTCACGTTTAGTGTCTTTGCCCTCTGTTTTCTTCAAAACTTCTGCATGAAACTTGCTTAGTTGGTCGGCTACAATCGTATTCAAAACCGTCATGGCGTTGGCACTGTTAGCAGAAGAACCTACGGCTCTGAACTCAAATTTATTGCCCGTAAAAGCAAACGGCGAAGTACGGTTACGGTCTGTATTGTCCATCAAAATTGGCGGTACTTTGTCAATACCCAATTTGATATACATATTTTCGCCTTTTTCTATGTTAATGGTGGCGTTATGTTCCAATTCATCTAATACGCCATTGAGTTGGTCGCCTAAGAAAATAGACATGATAGCAGGCGGAGCTTCGTTAGCACCCAAACGGAAGTCGTTGGCAGCAGACGCAATACTTGCACGCAACAAATCGGCGTGTTCGTGTACGGCTTTCACTACGTTTACCAAGAAAGTCAAGAACATCAAGTTTTCTTTGGGTTTAGACGTAGGAGCTAACAAGTTTTTGCCTGTGTTTGTACTCAAAGACCAGTTGTTATGTTTGCCTGAACCGTTGATGCCTGCAAATGGCTTTTCGTGGAATAAGACCTTGAAACTGTGCTTTTCTCCCACTCTTTCCATTATGTCCATCAATAATTGGTTATGGTCAATCGCCAAGTTCACATCTTCGAAAATTGGTGCACATTCAAATTGTCCGGGAGCTACTTCGTTGTGGCGAGTATGCACAGGAATACCCAATTTCAATGCCTCAATCTCAAATTCTTGCATGAAACACTGTACTCTTGGCGGAATAGAACCAAAATAATGGTCTTCTAATTGTTGTCCTTTGGCGGGAGTATGTCCGAATAAGCTACGTTCTGCCAATAATAAGTCTGTACGAGCATGGAACAAGGCTTTATCTATCAAGAAAAATTCTTGCTCAATGCCCAGCGTAGCTTTTACACTTGTTACATCTTTGTCAAATAATTGGCAAACTGCCACTGCATTTTTTTCTACTCTGTCCAATGCCTTTAACAAGGGTGCTTTGTAGTCCAATGCCTCACCTGTGTACGCCACAAAAACCGTAGGAATACACAAGGTTTTGCCATTGCCCGCCTCCATCAAAAATGCAGGGGAAGTAGAATCCCAAGCTGTATAGCCTCTTGCCTCAAAGGTATTGCGGATACCGCCATTGGGGAAAGAAGACGCATCAGGTTCTTGTTGCACCAAAGCCGAACCTTTGAATTTTTCAATCACTTTTCCACCTTCTGCCCAGTCAAAAAACGCATCATGTTTTTCAGCCGTAGAGCCTGTCAAAGGCTGAAACCAGTGCGTATAGTGAGTAGCCCCACGTTCTACCGCCCAAGTTTTCATAGCACCTGCCACCGCGTCAGCAGTTCTGTCGTCTATTTTTTCGCCTTTTTCTATAGCAGCCATGACTACTTTGTAGCTGTCGGCAGAGAGGTATTGTCGCATTGCCTCTTTTCCGAACACATTTACTCCGAAATAATCAGAGATTTTTTTTGCAGGAGGTTCAGCCGTTAGCGGCTTTCTCTTCTCCACTTGCTCCAAAGCAGAAAAACGTATCTTTGCCATTTTTTACTGTTTTTTTAGTGAATAGGTTAAAATTCAAACGCAAGTAGGAAAAAAATAATGGTTTTTGCAAAAAATAGGTTAAAAAATTTAGAGGCTTGTGTGATACGATTGTCAAGGTCTTCGACCATTGCCAACGTATTGAGTACCGTTAGTAATGCTTGAAAACCTTGAAAATCGGCATAGGAGAAATAACAATTTAAAGTATGACACTAACATTTAGCGAAACAAAATCTGTATTTTCGCAGCAAAATTTTCAACATACACTTAACCAATAATATAGACACAACAGATGAAAGAATTATTGAACAAATTTGAAAACAAAAAGCCTGAAATTGTCTTTGAATGGCACGACTCTGAAACCGAAGCTGTAGGTTGGGTAGTTATCAACTCCTTGCGGGGAGGGGCAGCAGGTGGCGGTACTCGTATGCGTATGGGCTTAGACCGCAGAGAAGTAGAGTCTTTGGCTAAGACTATGGAGGTAAAATTTACGGTGTCGGGTCCTGCCATTGGCGGAGCAAAATCTGGCATCAACTTTGACCCAAGAGACCCACGCAAAAAAGACGTGTTGAAACGGTGGTACAGAGCCGTAGCTCCTTTGCTCAAAAGCTACTATGGCACAGGTGGCGACATGAACGTAGATGAGATAGAAGAAGTAATACCAATGACCGAAGAATATGGCTTGTGGCATCCGCAAGAGGGAATTGTGAGTGGACACTTTAGACCGAATGATGCCCAAAAAATTCGTAAACTGGGGCAGTTGCGTCAAGGCGTAGCCAAAATCATAGAAGATGCACAATACACGCCTGCCTTGCACAAAAAATACCGTATTGCCGATATGATTACGGGCTACGGTGTGGCACAAGCTGTGGCACATTATTATGACATTTGGGGCGGAAAATTGGAAGAAAAAAGGGCTATAGTGCAAGGTTGGGGCAATGTAGGGGCTGCTACAGGCTTTTATTTGGCACAAATGGGCGTAAAAATTGTGGGGATTATAGACAGAGATGGCGGTTTGATGAAGCCCGAAGGTTTTAGTTTTGATGAAATTGTAGAGTTGGTTTTAACAAGAGATGGCAATAAATTAGCTGCTCCGAATTTGATAAATCCCGAAGAATTGCACAACAAGGTTTGGGAAATGGGGGCAGAAATTTTTATTCCTGCTGCTGCTTCAAGATTAGTGCAAACAGAACAAGTAAACAAGCTGATAGCCAATAGTTTAGAGGTCATCTCTTGTGGTGCAAATGTACCGTTTAATGACAAAGAAATTTTCTTTGGTGCAACGGCAGAAGTAGCTGATAATCAAGTAAGTGTGATACCTGATTTCATTGCGAACTGTGGCATGGCAAGAGTGTTTGCGTATTTGATGAACAGCGAGGTGGAAGTAACGGACAAAGCCATTTTCAGAGATGCGTCTAATGTAATTCGGGTGGCATTGGAGAAAATTCATGCAACGAACAGCTCAAAAGTTGGGGTTTATCAACGTGCTTTGGAAATTGCATTGAAACAGTTGGTTTAATAACCATTTGGACAGTGCAATAGATGTAATGCTCAAAACTAACATTTCTCAAAGAAATGTTAGTTTTAATGTAGTCCCAGCATTACTTGTGTAGTAGTACCGACTTTAAGTTTGGCTTTTAAAAGTAATGCCTTATATTTGTTTATGTCTTTGGGCATAAATCCCTCTATTTTGCTTGGTTCGCACTACAAAATAAGTTTTTTTGTAATTCTAAACTACACCCTATAAAGGTTTTGCTCCTCTTTATAGGGTGTAGCTTTTACAACTTCACTATCTTATAACACTTTCTCACCCCTTTATTAGTTTTTGCTACCAATAGGTACATACCCGCCTGATAGGTTTTCATGTTTACACTCAAAGTTTGGTTGAGGTCTAAGTAATTCGTTGTACTTTCCATGAGTGTCCTGCCCATGCCGTCATAGAGGGCAAATTCTACTTTTAGCTCCTCGTTTCTCGGTATTTCGGGAGCATTTTTGCGTAAAACGCAACCTTTTTCGTCTGTTCCTACAAATTCATACACTCCTGCCAAAGAAGGATAAATAGTAGTTTGGTTGTTCCATTGTGGCAACAATTCGCCTTGATAATACCAACGTATCGTAGTCCATTTTGTAGCAGATTGGGTTTGTAAAGCTATGGGTGGCAAAGCTAAAAACTTCATTTGCACCAATTCCGTTGTGGGGTTTGGAAAAACTACAATACTATCTGTCTTCGCAACTTCTTGGCGTACAGTAAATTGCACATCTAAAACGGGGAAATCAACTGTTGTATTTGCTGTAACCGTACAAAATTGTTTTTTGGCTACTAATTGGTAATTGCCTGCCTTTGTAGCTGTGTAAGTGGCATTTGTGCCTACTATTTTGTTGTCATACAACCATTCATACGTACAGTCTTTGCAAGACGAAGACTGCAAGGTTACGGTATTGCAAGGTGGCTCGTCTATTTTTTGTATGTTGAGGTTTTGGGGACAAAGTTCTATTTTTGAGAGTAGAAAATTAGCTGGTTCTGCATCTTTAGCTACAAAAAGTGTATTTTCTAACAAACATCTTCTCCCAAAATCATTCTTGACATAGATATCGCCTTGCGTAGTAGGGCTAATGTGGATTCTTATAAAACCTCCTGCCGAAGCCCAATTTCTCACCCACTCATATTCTCCATCAGTAGCAAGTTGAGCCACAAAATAGTTGTTACTACTCAAATTTACTCCTGTAGGTAAAGGCAACTCTAAATAACTCACTGGTATTTTCCCAAATCTTGGATTTTTAACGTATTGAGGTATTGTACCTGCAAATAGTATTTTCCCTGTTTTGATTTGCGAGATTTGCTTTATGATAATGCCGTCTTCTATTAGTTTTACCCACTCCAATTTGCCATTTGGATTGAGTTTAGCTACATAATCATTGCCTATTGTTTCATTATTTATTTTCATCTTGTCTTCTGACATATTATTTTGCTCATGGCTATAGGCTGTCCAATAAATGTTGTTTTGGGGGTCGACAAATAAAGCTGAAAACAAATCATTAAAATTAGAGGCAATTTGTTTTACCCATATTTTTTCAAAGTTGGGCTTCATTTTAGCCACAATAATATCTCGTCTGGTCAAAGAAGTTTCGGAAAGTGCTTTTGCCGTATATTTTTCGCCCAACAAAAATATTTCTCTATGAAAATCACCCATAAAAATGATATTATTTTCATTATCTACCTCAATAGAAAAACTACTTGCTACAAAACTGCTGGTAGCTTCTAAGGGCGTATTGGTGCTAATCAAAGACTGCACCCCCAACAACGTGCCTATAGAGTTGAACTTACCCACAAAGATTCCATGCTTATCTTTCATCGTTATTGGGTACTCAACTTGATTGATAAGTAGAGGACGAGGCTCTGGATACCTCAAATTAGTACGATTAAGCCCCAAGAATAATAGATTATCTGCTTTGTCCACAACAATATGTGAGAGTTCACAATTTTTGAAGATTTGGCTACTTAAATATTCGCCTTCAGCATTAAACTTGGCAATAAAACTGTATTCATATATAGGCACAAGCTGGGTAGTAAGGGTAATTAATGCTGCACCTAAATAGATGCTTTTAGCGGCAAAGACACTGCCAATCATATAAATATTGCCCTTGCTATCTGTTTTCATGCCTTCTAAAGAAATATTACCTTCGTTATTGAGGGTAGAACAAATTTTTTCTTTGAGCCAAAGCAAATCTCCTTTCTCGTTATATTTGCATAAGGCAATGACAGCATTTTTAGGGTGTTTAAACATTTGAGTAGCTGTTCTTGTGCTGTCTTTGGTATTAAAAGCTACTAACAAATTATCATTGACATCTAAAGCAGAAAAAGTTCCAAAACCGCTGAAATTAATCGCATGATTAGGGTAAATTGCCCTTGACCAAGCCCATTCTTGAGCATACAAACATTGAAAAGAGCAGCATAAAAAAATGCAAAGGAGGCTGTTTAAAATAAATTTAGTCATAAAAGTAGTGTAGGTCTATTAATGAGTGCCTAAAACTACAATAACTAAAAATATCTAAGTGTATATTTAACACTTTTTGACTTGCTCATAATAATTACTTTCATAAAAAATGTTACAAGCTAAGCATTGTAAGAATATATCGTTATTTTTGTTTAAAAAGCTGTAAAGTTTTGAAAACCTTATAGTTTTACGACCTCTTTCTAATCAAAGGACAACACTTATGAGAATATTTTGCTTATTATTTTGCCTATTAGGTACATACAATAGCTTGTTTGCCCAAAATTTTTTCTACAAAACAGATTTTGGCAAAAACCGTATTCAATACAAGCAATTTGAATGGAAATATTTTTCGAGTCAAAATTTTGAATTATACTTTTACCAAGAAGGTGAAGACATTGCAAAAATGGCTGCGGGCTATGCCGAAGCCGATTTTCTGCGAATGACAGACCTTATTGGCTATTCACCTTACAACAAAATTAAGATTTTTGTCTATAATTCCGTTACAGATTTGCAACAAAGCAATGTGGGCATAGACGCACAAGGCATCTCGACAGGCGGACAAACCAAGTTTTTTAAGCCCGAAATAGAATTGGCATTTACAGGCGACAAGGTGAGTTTTCAGAAAGAACTGAACCGTAGCATTGCCACTGCCTTAGTTTTTGAAATGATGTATGGCGGGAGTTTGAAAGATATGTTGCGAAGTAACTATTTATTGTCTTTGCCAAACTGGTTTGTGTCCGGTGTAACGCAATACATTGCCGAAGGTTGGTCATCTGAAATGGACGACTACCTACGTGATATGCTCAAATACCGCAAACTCAAAAACATAGACAACTTAGAAGGAAAAGACGCACAATTAGTAGGGCAGTCTATTTGGAACTACATAGCCGAAGAATACGGCAGACAAAACATAGCTAATATCTTGAATCTCACACGCATAGTGCGAAATGCCGAAAGTGGTATTCAGAATACGATTGGTGTTTCTTTCCAAAGATTTTCTAATGATTGGAAAAAGTTTTATATCAGCCAACTCACTGCCGTAGCACAAGGACACCAAGCCATTCCGCTAAATCTTCGCCTCAAAAACAATAAATCGGGGGCTACTTACAATCAATTTGGCTTACACGCCACGCAAAATTTATTAGCATATTCAGAAAATAAAAACGGAAAATTTAAGGTTCGGCTTCGCAATTTGGCTACGAACAAAGAAACTACTGTTTTAGTAGGTGGCTACAAAACCACCAGTCAAGCCATAGACTTTAAAATTCCTATTTTGGCGTGGTTGGGCGAAAATTTATTAGGCGTTATTCACTATGAAAAAGGCAAAATGGTGCTTTCTACCTACAGTTTGTCGTCTAAAAAGACCACACAAGCCGTATTACCTTTTTCTCATGTTCATTCGTTTGCTGCCTCCGATGACGGCAAAACATTGGTGCTAAGTGCAGCCCAAAATGGACAAAACGACTTGTATAGCTATGAAACAAGTAGCCAAAAAGTACGACAACTGACTAATGACGTTTTTGATGACCTTACGCCTGCCTTTATGAAAAACGGCGATATTGTATTCAGCTCGAACCGAACCAGCGACTCTTTAAGTGTGGCTAAAAAAGCCTCTTTGGGGGAAGTTACAGACCGTTTTAATATCTTTTTGTTGCAGCCTACTACCAAAAAACTACAAAGAATTACCAATACAATTAGCACAGATTTGCACCCCTCCCCTATCAATGATACGCACATTGTATTTACTTCTACACAAAGGGGCATTAATCATTTATTTTGTTATGACTTAAAAGAAGGCACAACACACCAAGTAAGCAATACAGAAAGTAGTGTGGGGCATTATGATTACAGAAACAAACAGTTGATTATCAGTTTATTACACAAGGGTAATATGCACTTGTTCCGTTACAATAATTTTGATGTCATTAGCACTTCGGTATTTAGCCAAAAAACGGCTCGCCAAGAAATGCTTGATGTACGCAATATCAAAGATTTGCGGAAACAAAAAGGCAACCAGCCTAAAAAAGATACAGTGAAAATAGTGGAAGACGAAACCCCCAAAGATACCGTAGTGGCGGTGCGTACCAATCCTTATGACATAGATACAGACAATTATGTCTTTGACACGCCTCCACAAGGGCAACAACGCAAAAAGAAAAAATTGTTGGAAAATTACAAGCCTATAGGCTCACCAGATACCGAACCTAAGCAAAAGCCAGAAACTTTTGAGTTGTCAAGGGCTATTCCTTATATCAATAAATTTGGTGCAGATAACCTCAAAACCAATTTCTTGATAGACCCCCTAAGAGGTGCAGGCATGAGTTTTGAAACAGGACTGATGGAACTGTTTGAAAATCACCAGTTTAGTTTGGGAGCTTTGGCAATGTTTAATTTGCGAAATGCCAATTATTATGCAGAATACCAATATTTGAAAAAGAGATTGGACTATAAAGTAAGATTTGACCGCCAAACTTACTCTATCTTTGGTCGCCAACAAACTTTCTTGCAACGCTATGCCCTGAATAAAGCACAAGCAACGGTTTCGTACCCGATTACGGTCAATCAACGAGTAAGTGCCACAGGCATTGCAGCCCAAACTACGTTTGATGTAACCAGCACGTATGGCGGGTCTTTGGGAACTTCTATTCAAAGTATCCCCGAAAAAGATGTATATTATGGTGGTTTCCAATTAGCTTATACTTTTGACAATGTGATTAGCCCTGCACCCAATGTCTATGACGGTTTGAAGGCAAAAGTAGTTTATGAAAACTTAATGGGCTTGGGTATTGAAAACAAAAATTTTGGCAATATCACAGCCGAAGTTCGTTACTACAAAAGATTAGGCAAACAGTTGGTATTGGCTACCAGAGCTATGTATGGACAATTTTTAGGCGAAGCAGCCAAAACTTATCGTTTGGGTGGCATGGATAATTGGATAATTTCTTCTTCTGATGCCATTCCTGCCACTAATTCCTTGTATTTTAATGATGAACCTACCGAAAGGGCAGCCCGCAGAGATTATACAGATTACTTGTTTTCGCCTTTCGTTACGCCTTTGCGTGGTTTCAACTTCAATAGGCTGTTGGGACAAGGCGTGTTTGTAGCCAATGCCGAACTACGCATACCCGTAGCCAATTACATTTCGAGGGGCAATATTACTTCTAACTTTGTTCGCAATTTGCAGTTTGTTGGTTTCTTCGACATAGGTACAGCTTGGAAAGGCGACAATCCGTTTAGTAGAGATAACTCTGTCAATATTGTGGAGTTTATTCGCCCTAATAATGCTTTTCCGTATGCCAAAGTATTGAATTTCAAAAATCCATTCTTGATGGGCTACGGTTTTGGTGTAAGGTCTATGGTGTTGGGTATTTACAATAAATTAGATGTGGCTTGGGGTATAGAAGACAACCAAGTAAAAGACGGTGTGAAATTGTATTGGACATTGGGAGTAGATTTTTAATCTGCTACCTCCTCATTAGTTCTTAAATCACCATATAAAATAAAAAGGTATTATTTTTATCAAATAATACCTTTTTATTTTTATTTAATTTATTAAATGATAAAAAATCAATACAAGTATAAATAATAATCATTTCAATAAAATAAATCTATCTTTGCAAAGTTTTCAACAGCTAAGCCTAATTTTTTAATATTTTTTATCTTTGTTGCGTATTTCATCAACTTGACGTTTAGTTAAAAGTGCTATTTATACATATAATTACACCCACTACACTCATTTTATGCTAAAATTATTACTTCTACTCCTTAGCTCTTACTTATTGCTAACGAATTGTTTATATGCCCAAAGTTGCCCGCCTACTTTTCCGCTTGCCCCTACTTGCACAGCTACTTGCGGTGGCACTGCTGCCAATAACGACAACCTCAACGCAGGTACAGTAAATTGTTATAGTAGTGGTACAAGTACATTTGGTACGTATGGATTAAACGGAGGTACTTTATTGGTATCTGGTAGAAATCTTACTGTTAATAATTTTGATATATCCAATGCAGCAAGTACAGTCATTGTTACAGGCGGTACGTTGAATATTAACTGGCGAAACCTCAATACGATTGGTAATTTGCGTGTATGTGGCGGAACTGTCAATATCATTGGCACAAATTACAATAATGGCTTTAACTACAATGTGGCATCAGGAGGTACTTTGAATTTTTCTACGACTTTCAATGCCAGTGGTAATATGACTATTACCAATAGAGGCAATGTGAATTTTAATGCCACAGGCGACTATAATTTTAACAACAGTGGTAATAATATCAATAACTTAGGCATGATGACAGGCACAAATGCCGATTGGAATTTAGCAAGTAGCTCCTCTGTAGTAAACAATTCGGGTAGTATTTCCATTCGTAATTTAGCGATGAACACAGGCAATTTTGTCAATATGGCAAATGGTGCCTCCCTAACCGTAACAGGAAATTTAGAAAGTAACAACCAAACCAATTCATTTTGTGTAGAAGCAGGAGGGTGTGCTAATCTTACTGTTAATGGCAGCTCTCAAATGAATAATCCATTGACAGGGAGTTCGGGCATACGGTATTGTGGGGCTGCTCCGACAGGTTCGGGTGGCTTGGGTTCGGCTGTCAATAACTGTGTGGCTTCGCCTTTGCCTCTTACATGGTTGTCTTTCGGTGGTAAAGTAGTCAGCAATAATAGTATTTTATTGAATTGGGTAACTACACAAGAAATAAATACCCAAGCATTTGAAATAGAACATAGTTACAATGGCACAGACTTTACACGCATTGGCAGTATAAAAAGTAATAATACTTTGGGTAACCACACTTATACATTTACAGATAAAAATATTGTAAATCCTCATAACTATTACAGAATCAAGCAAATAGATGTTGATTTGCAATATAGTTATTCCAAAACTATTTTGGTTAATTACGAATTAGAGGCAACAAATGATATTATTGAAAAAGTCTATCCAAACCCTGCAAGCAATTATTTAACTATTGCATTGACAAAAAATAGTAGTAAAAAATTTTTAATGACCCTTTACAATCTGTATGGTCAAACTGTTTGGCAAACAACCCTAACAAGTGCAGTAGGCGAAATCAATACTGCTTTGCCACAGTTACCCAAGGAATGTATGTTGTCCAATTAGCTTCGGAGAACTCCCAAAACCGCACAACTATTATTGTTGAATAAGCAAGCATTAAGCATGAGAGAGGCGGTATTATTGTTAGTGAGTTGCCCTACAAAAAATAACTACTAAACTTTATTTATGTCATTCATTTGCGAAAACCTTACAATTTAGCGTATTTTGCGACCCTATTTTGTATATTTTTGCTATTAAACCCTTGAAAATTACAATTATTACGCCTAATTATCCCCCCGAAGTAGGGGCTTGTGCTTACCAAATGGCATACCTCGCCGAACAACTTGTGAGTAGAGGGCATGACGTACAAGTAATTACCGCATTGCCCAATTATCCTCAAGGGCAAATTTTTAGGGCGTATCAAGGCAAAAATTCCCAAGAAGAAGTTATCAATCATGTGCGTGTGCATAGATATTGGTTGTATGCCAGCCATGCTAAAAAGTTGGTATTGAGGTTATTAAGTAATTTTTCTTTGGCGGTTTCTTTGTTACAAAGTAGCAAAGATTTACGCCATTGGCAGCCCGACATTATATTAGTGCAAACACCACCATTTTTAGTTGGTATTTCGGCTTGGGTGCTTACTTTGGGTACTTCTGCCAAATTGGTCGTGAATTTTTCGGATTTGTGGTACAAAGGCTTGGTAGATTGGCTACAACCTTTTCCCTTAGCTATTCGTTTACTGAAAAAGATAGAGTTTTTTTTGTGTAAAAAAGCTGATTTTGTCTTGGCACAAAGCCAAGAAATTATAGATGCTTTGCAACAAACGTATCCACAAAAAAACTATTTTTTGTACCGAGCAGGCGTAGATTGCCAAGTTTTTTGTCCCAAAAAAACAGCTTTGCCTACAAAAAAATTTAAAATTGCGTATGCAGGTATTTTGGGCTTGGCACAAGGTATGTTGGCTTTGTGCAAACAAGTGGATTGGCAAAAATTAGGCATAGAGTTGCACATTTGGGGAGATGGTGTAGAGAAAAAAGAGGTAGAAAAATTTATACAAACTCACCCCGAACAGCCTATTTTTTTGTATCAACCTGTACCACAACACGAACTCCCAAACATTTTGAGCAGCTTTGATATGGTCTTGGTGGCTCAAAAAACAGTGATTTACGGTACTGTCCCCTCCAAAATGTACGAGGCTATGGCGTGTGGTTTGCCTGTTTTACTCATTGGTGGCGGAGAAGCTGCCAATTTAGTAGAAAATAACGAGGCAGGGATAGTCGTTTCACCACAAGCTCTTAGCCAGTTGGAAGGGTATTTACAACGAATTAAACAGTTAGCCCCAGAACAACTGCAAAAAATGGGTACAAATGGGCGTAAATTGGCGGAAAACCAATTTGACAAACAAAAAATATTTCATTCATTCATTCAAATTTTTGAAAAACATTTTCAATGAGAGGACTTATCCTACGTTCCACAGGCTCTTGGTATGAAGTAGCTACCGATAACGGCAAAATCTATAAAGGCAGGCTAAGAGGCAAAATTAAATTAGATGGATTAAAAGTTACCAATCCGATTGCCGTAGGCGACTACGTGCAGTTTGAGTTGGAAAATGAAACAGAAAATACAGTGGTCATTCACAGTATAGACAACCGAGAAAACTATATCATCAGGCAGTCCACACACAAAAAACATCATGGTCATATCATTGCTGCGAATTTAGACCAAACTATGCTCATAGCTACTTTGGGGCAGCCCCGTACCTCTTTGGGTTTTATTGACCGTTTCTTAGTGTCTGCTGAAAGTTTCCGTATTCCAAGTTTGATTGTGTTTAACAAAACCGACATCTTGTCTGAAGAAGGGCTGGCGTTTCAGCAAGAACTCTGCGACTTGTACGAAAGTTTGGGAAGTATTTGTTTCCAACTGTCTGCCCTACAAGACCCCGAATTTGACAGGTTGTGGGAACACCTGAACAACAAAAAAACATTGATTGCGGGACATTCTGGCGTAGGCAAATCTACTTTGTTGAACCGCCTAAGCCCACATTTAGACTTGGCTACGTCTGAAATTTCGGATTATTCGCAGAAAGGCGTACACACCACAACCTTTGCGACAATGTATGAAGTACGTCCACAAACGTATTTGATAGATACTCCCGGTATTAAAGAGTTGGGTTTAGTGGCTATTCCCCCCGAAGACTTGGGGCATTATTTCCCCGAAATGCGGGCTTTGTTGGGGCTGTGCAAGTACCACAACTGTACGCACACCAACGAACCACAATGTGCTGTGCTGAAGGCGGTGGAGGCTGGCAAAATAGCTTTGAGCCGTTACGAAAGTTATTTGAGTATGTTTAGTGGCGAGGACAATCGGAAGTAGGTTTTGTAAGTAACGTAAGTTGCGTAATCAGACAAAAAAAGCATATTTGCCTTTAGGCGAATACATTGACTATCAAGCTATTTGCCTAAAGACAAATGTACTTCTGTAATTCTCACTTACTTAGTTGAGTTTTTTTAGTTTAATTTTAATTTAACATTTCTAAATTTTAGAATTAGAAAGGTTAAATTAAAATTTACAAATTCCTTAGGGCAGTAATAACTGAAACTCCTCCCAATCTGTATAAATATAACGACCAATGTTTTTAGTGGGGGTTTTGGCTGAAATTTGCACGCCCAACACATCTCTGTAAGTTCTACAAACGGGCAACATCCACGAATCGTCATCATAACCTACATACAAACGGTGAAAGTCTGCCAAACTGCCTCTAGCAGAAGGTATGTAGAATCTTTTGCGAATACCCTTGCAAAAAGCCCTGAAATTATCTCTTAATGTAGCAAATTTTTCATTTTTTAGCCCAATAGGTGCGTTGTATTCAGGTTCTCCGTTGGCAATTAATTTATTTTGCCAATGAAAAGCTAAAGGATTATTGTACCATCTTGGCACAGAGCAACTCGCAAAACCACTTTCGGCAGCAAAAATACCTGTAAGCATCAAAGGGTGAATATTATACTCTTTGGTTATTTCTACTATTAGTTTGGCTAAACTGTGTGGCGTAAGTACCTCTTGTTTGTCCACTTGGCAATAAAAATAGAGGCAGTTGGGGTAATAATCGGCTATGTATTTGCCCAATAAGCCAACAAATTCTTCACTATATACATTACCCTCAAATTTTTTGGGTTTGCAATACAATTCTGTTCGGTAAAATTGATGTTTTTGAGGATTTTTTGTTAGCAAATGGTTGTTTTTTACAATAGGCTTTACACACCTGAAACCAATATCAAAATTATGGTTGCTGGGGGCTGCATAGCTGCGTTTGTAAATTTTCAGAAATTCTGGCGAAGGACTGCCCCAAGAACCTCCCCGAATGGCTTTGCCTGTGCCTATGGCTGCTCCTTTGGGGTTTTCTTTTGGGCTTTCTGCATAATAATTCGTATCAAACCAATCTTCGCACCAATGCCAATGGTTGCCACTCATGCCCGCCACTCCCCATTTATTTTGATGCAGTTCGGTAATAGGGGCTAATCTTCGCCACTTATTACCCACAGAACTTTTACGTTCTATGTCAAAATTGGCATATTGTCCATCAAATTCTTCTCCCCAAGGGAAGGTTTGTTGAGTTTCGCCACAACCTGCCACATACTCAAACTCTGCCTCTGTGGGTAGTCTGTAGCCGTCTGCTTCGGGTACAACTTCCCAAATTGGATAGCCGTAGTCGTCATAAGTAGTAGTAAGGCGGTAGGCTGCTTGTAGCCCCTCCAGACTACTCCGCCAATTACAAAAATCTACTGCCTGAAACCACGTAAGCCCCGTAACGGGCATATCCAAACGGTGGTAATTATTGTCTGCCCAATCTGCGTTAATACTGCCTCCAGCCTTTACGTACTGTTCATATTCTCGGTAAGTAATGGGCGTAATGTCTATGTAAAAGCTATTGAGGGCTATGGTTTGCACAGGTTTTTCGGCTGCTGCCCCTTGCTCACTTCCTCTCCGAAAAAAACCGCCACTGATTAATTGCATTTTTTTGAGTCCTTGCAGTTGTGCAGGTAGGCGGTTTTCGGTGTCAATGCTGGTTTTGCACGCAAATAAAAAGACAAAGGAAAGTAGCAATAAATGTGTAGAGTTCATGCAAAAGAAAATATTTTATGCAAAATGAGCCTAAAAGCAACTTTGGCAGTCTTAACGATATAATACCAAAGTTGTAATCTTTTGTAGTGTCGTGCTTTAAAAACTTATAGTGAAACTAATTTTTTTCAAAGAAATAAGTTTGATTGTCTTCAAGAAGCTCTATAAAGATGACATCTTTTAGAAAGATGTCA